>CAYRTW010000171.1:0-13298 GCA_964426935.1 uncultured Rickettsiales bacterium | reverse complement strand
CACGGCGAGTCATCGTGGTCGGCAGGCTGGACGGCATTTTGCGTGCGACTCTCAGCGAATTTCCCGAGCAGCGATTCCCTCCGGGTCCAGAACGTTGCGGATCAAGTGGAGCTCCTGAGACGTTGGCGGCCTGGTTGTCGGCGGGTCATCCGGGATCGCCAATGGAAATGAAGTATTGGCGATGATGTCTTCCACCTTGACTCCGGGGTGGGCCGAGAGGAGGCGCATCCCCCTTTCGGGGCCTCCAAAGTCGAAGACTCCCAGGTTGGAGACGACCCGACGCAGATCGTGGAAGCGCCCGGCGGTGCCCAGCTCCCGGGCCCTCTGAAATCCTACCCCCGACACCACATCGACCGCCTCCACAAACACCCGTCGAGTGTGGGAGGGTACCCAGTAGCTGGTGGCGTGGTGGACGGTGTTTCCCGGGGCTCCCCGCATCCCCAATAACTGGGCCTTCGGCTTTTCCCAGGGACCAATGCAGGCGATATTCTGATTTCCGTATTGATCGATCTGGGTGGCCCCCATCATCACATGACGGCGTCCCCACCACACCACATCGAAGATGCGCGAAAACGGCATCCACCCCTCCACCACCAGCGGCCCTCGGGGACCCGAGAGGGGAGGCGGTTCTGCCAGCAACAGAGACACTCCGTCGGTCAGCAGGAGATCGGGAGAAAAAGTCAGTCGGGCCAGCCGGGCTCCCAGGGTAGGAAGGACGCCGATGGGACTGGCCAGAATCTCCCCACCCCCTCGCCACACCTCGGCGCAAGCCACGGCGCACACCTCATGGAGGGCGACACTCATCGTTTTTCTCCCACTTCTGGGTTGTCTTCACCGGTTTCTCCCAGAATGTGGCGGGCAAAAAAGGCATCCCACGCGGGGCGGGAAGCGGAGGACTCCGCATACTTCTGTAGCATGAAATCATCCCGAGAATAATCCGGCACGCATTCAGTGAACCACGCGCCACCCGGCGCTTCCACCACTCCATCCACCATCATGCGGTGGATCACCAGGGACTGAAGGGGCCCTTCTTCCAGCATGCTGCCCCGGGGAACGATCTTCTCGCAGGAAAGATATCGCTTTGCCGCCGCCATGCAGAAAAGGTCATCAAAATAGGGATCGGTGCTGAGGATCTGACCGTTTCCGGTGACATCGGCGCGGTGGACGTGAACCAAGGCGGCGTCCAGAGGCAGGGCCGGCATCGCCAGCAGCTCTTCCTGATCCGAGTAGGGAGAGCGAACGGTCCGCAGCCAGGGATTGATGCGCGTCACATCTGAACCCAATCCGGCTCGGGTGGGCAGGAAGGGGACTCGCCAGGCGGCGGCCCGGAGACCCAATTGCAACATCCCCTCATCCAGTTCAACGGCCTCGATGGTCCCGTTCTGGCGGGCCAGACGAAAATGGGGTTCCAGGGGGATGGAGTCCAAGGAGACAAACCCGTAGACCAGTTTGCGGATCCGACCCGCCGCACACAGCATCCCCACCTCCGGGCCTCCGTAACTCACCACCGTCAGGTCCGTCAGAGAAGAGCGGAGAATGGCTTTTATCAGGGACATGGGCTTGCGCCGTGCCCCCCAGCCTCCGATCCCCAGGGTCATCCCGCTCCACAGTTGGGCGACCACCCCCTCCTCGGTCATACGCTTGTCAGTCATGAACCTACCGGGTGAAGCGGGGATCCCGCTTTTGTACGAAGGCGTCACGCGCTTCATCGGCGACGCCAGAGAGGTTGAGTTCGAAGGTGAATCCCTGCTCGAACCGATAGCTGCGCTTCACGTCCACCGGATCGATCCCGTTGAGGGACTGCTTGGCGGCGCGAATCACGGTGGGGCTCTTGGCGGCAATCTTCAAGGCAACACCCCGAGCCGCATCCTCCAATTGAGCCCTGGAGACCACCTGGAGAATCGAGCCGTATTGGTGCAACTCCTGGGCGGTGGCCCTCTCCGCCGTATACACCATGGCCCTCATGCGGTGCTGAGGAACCAACCGAGACAGATGGGTGGCGGCACCCAAGGCCCCCCGGTCCACCTCAGGAAGACCAAAGGTGGCGTCATCGGAAGCCACGATGATGTCGGCGTTTCCCACCAGGCCGATGCCCCCGCCCAGGCAGAATCCCTGCACGGCGGCAATGACCGGAACTTCACACTCGTAGACAGCGGAGAAGGCGGCGAAACAGCCTCGATTGGCCCCCAGAAGATGCTCAAAGCCGGGGTGGTGCTGCATCTCCTTGATGTCCACGCCAGCGTTGAATCCCCTTCCCGTGGCTCCCAGGATGAGACAGCGAACGGCGGGATCTTCCCCCAGGCGCCGGATCAGACTTCCCAGGTCGAACCACGCCTGTACTGGCAGGGCATTGACCGGGGGGAAGTCTGCGGTCACCGTGGCGATTCCGTCTCGAATATCGTGATGAATGGGCATGATGGCCTTCGCGGTGCGGGAGGCCTGTTGTAGAACGTGTTCCACCGGTGGGCAAGGGCCCCGGGCGGTTTGCAGGGTTCCGGAGGCAAGAGATGCTCGATCTTCTTGATTACACGGGGAAGGTGGTTCTGGTGACCGGAGGCACCCGGGGAGTGGGGCGGGGAATCGCTCAGCGCTTCTTGGAGGTGGGAGCGGTCGTGTGGGTGTGTGGGAGGACCCTCCCTGAGGAGGGAGAGAGTGGAAAAGGTATTTTCGAGAGATTTATTGCGACAGATGTTCGGGATCCGGACGCAGTGGAACGAATGGTGGCCCGGGTTTTCGAGACCGAAGGGCGGTTGGATGTACTCATCAATAACGCCGGTGGCTCTCCTGAGGTGGCGGCGGATGTAGCATCACCCCGCTTCTCGGAAGCGGTCCTTCGGTTGAACCTCCTGGCCCCCCTGTATTGCGCGCAAGCGGCCAACCGGGTGATGCAGGGACAAACCGGCGGTGGAACCATCCTGTCCATCGCCTCGGTCAGCGGGATGAGGGCCTCCCCAGGGACTGCCGCATATGGAGCCGCCAAGGCCGGGCTCTTGAACCTGACCCAGACCTTGGCGGTGGAGTGGGCTCCGCAGGTGCGGATCAACGCGGTGGTGGCGGGGATGATTCGCACCGAGCAGTCTGCTCTTCACTACGGGGATGAGGAGGGGATGAGGCGAGTGGAGGCCACGGTGCCCTTGGGACGGTTGGGAGAGCCCCGGGACGTAGCCGATGCCTGCCTTTTCCTCGCCTCTCCGCTGGCTTGCTACATCACCGGAGCTTCTCTGCTTCTTCACGGGGGAGGAGAGAACCCCGCGTTCTTGAGGGCAAGAGAGGGGTGAGGCGTGAAGGAACTCAACCACAATGGCTCAAAGCCTACGAAGGCACGAAGGGCGGAGCGGGGGTGGTTCCTGACTCCTCCCTCCCCAGGCCGTCCCGTCTGCGTGGCTGGACCTGACGTTGGAATGGTTTCCACACTTTTTCATGAACATCGCCAAGGTGCCAAGGCGCCAAGGGAAAATGGCTTTCTCCCCTACATGAACGGTTACCAAATGTAAATGTGTAGGTTCCTGACCCCCTTCTCTCCCTTACGGGTGCTGGCTGGAAACGGAAATCACTTCTCCGGTGAGGTACGAAGCGAGGTCGCTGGCCAGGAACACGATGACGTTGGCCACCTCTTCCGGTGTCGCCGCCCTCCCCAGGGCCTCTTTCTTTTCCAGTTGTTGTAGCAATTCAGGGGTGGTCACCTTGGCCAGGAAGGGATGCATGGCCAGAGATGGGGCCACGGCGTTGATGCGGATGCCGTGGGGTGCCGCCTCCAGGGCGGAACAGCGGGTGAGGGCCATGACCCCCGCCTTGGCAGCAGCGTAGTGCGCCTGGCCTTCCTGCGCCCTCCAACCCAGAACCGAGGCGTTATTGACGATGACGCCGCGCCGCCGGGGGATCATGTGACGCAGAGCCTCCCGAGTGCAGCGGAAGGTGGCGGTGAGACTGACGTCCAGCACCCGATTCCACTGCTCATCCAGCATGTCCACCACATGGGCGGTGCCTCCCAGGCCAGCGTTGTTGACCAGAACATCAATTCCTCCCAGGGCCTGTGTGGCCTCCTGAAAAAGGGTCTCTACCTCCGCCTGGCGAGTCACATCGCAGCGCAGGGCCACCACTCCCTCCCCAAGGGTCCGTGCGGCCTCCCCCAGCCGGCGCTCATGAATATCGCTGATGCACACCGAGGCCCCCTCTTCCAGACACCTACGAGCCGTGGCGAAGCCGATTCCGGTGCCGGCGGCAGCGGTGACCAGCACTGTTCGTCCCTCCAGAAGGCGGTGTCCCTGAAAAACGCCGGGGGAGGTCATCGTGGCTCCTTGGGAAGGCCCAGGGCCCTCTCGCCGATGATGTTGCGCTGGATCTCGTTGGAACCCGCGTAGATGGTGTCGGCCCGGGTGAACAGAAACAAGCGCTGAAGGGGGGTCAGATGGTCGGGATCGGTAGCCATTTCCGCCTCCTCGCCAAGCACATCCATGGCCAGTTTTCCCAGGTCCCGGTGCCAGGTGGCCCAAAACAACTTGGAGATGAGAGCCTCCTTGGAGAGGGTTCCCCCTTGCATGGAGTCAAACATGCGAAAGGCGTTGAACTGCATCACCTGAAGTCCCATCCACGCCCCCGCCAACCGCTGTCGCATCACCGGATCTCGGGAAGCGCCGCTTCGCCGAGCCAAGGCAAAGACTTCATCCAACTCGTTTCTGAAGTTCAACTGCTGGGCCAGTGTCGAGGCTCCCCGTTCAAAGGCCAGGGTGGCCATGGCGATCTTCCAGCCTCCGTGGACCTCCCCCACCACATTTTCCGCCGGAGTCCGGGTTCCATGAAAATACACCTCACTGAATTCCGAGGTTCCCGTCATCTGGAGGATGGGGCGAATCTCCACTTCCGGCTGTTTCATGGACACCAGCAGGTAGGAAATCCCCTGATGTTTTGGAGCGTTGGCATCGGTACGACACAGGACAAAACACCAATCCGACCACTGGGCCAACGAGGTCCACACCTTCTGCCCGTTCAGCACCCATTGATCCCCCTGCTTCTCGGCGCGGGTGCGGACGCTGGCCAGATCCGAACCGGCATCGGGCTCCGAGTATCCCTGACACCAGAGCTCGTGGCCCTTGGCGATGGGGGAGAGGAAACGATTCCGCTGCGCTTCCGTGCCGTGGGCGATGAGGGTGGGGCCCAGCAGCCCCTCACCGATGTGTCCAACCCGCCCAGGAGCCCGAGCGCGGGCATATTCCTCAAACCAGATGATTTGCTGTGAGAGGCTGGCGTTCTGACCACCATAGCGCTTGGGCCATCCCAGGCAGGTCCATCCCTCTTCCCCCATCCTCCTCTCCCAGGCCAGGCGAAGCTCAAAGGCCGAATGCTCATCCCCCGGACCTCCTCGCCCTCGGGCGTCTCGGAAGTCTCCGCTGAGACGGCTTTCCAGCCAGTCCCTTGCTTTCTGTCGGAACTGTTCGTCTTCCTTTGAGAATTTTATTTCCATGTTACAGAATCTTCTCAGCAATACGCTCGCGGTGAAATGCCGGATCCCCTAGAAGCGATTCGGATGCTCGAGCCCTCTTGAAATATAAATGGGCATCGTGCTCCCAGGTAAATCCAATGCCGCCGTGAACCTGAAGCATGTCGGCAGCGGTGCGAAACACCGCCTCCCCACACCATGCCTTCGCCAGGGCTGCCAGGAGGATGAATTCGCCGGGGGATTCGTCGGCGGCATACCCTGCGGCCAAGGCGGCGGAACGGGAGGATTCCACTTGCAGCAACATGTCCGCGCACATGTGCTTGACCGCCTGGAAGGACCCGATGGGGCGGCCGAATTGCACCCGCACCTTTGCATACTCCACCGCCATCTCCATGCACCGCTCGGCCACTCCCACCTGCTCCGCCGCGAGTGCCATGGAGGCCAGGCTGAGGGAGTGATGCAGGCCTTCGGTGGCGGGGGAATCTCCCCCCAGTCGGTGAAAGGCGGGGACCCGGACCCCAGAAAGGTGGATTTTCGCTGCCTTGCGTGTCGCATCCATGGTGGATTGGGGAATTATTGAAATCCCATCTCTGTTGCTTTCCACCACAAAAACAGAGAGTTGATTTTCTTCATTATCGGAGTGGGGGCGGGCAACGGCGAGAAGAACATCCGCAGTGTGGCCGTCCAACACCAGGGATGCCCCACCCTCGAGTCGGTACTCGTCTCCTTCTTTCGCCCAGGTTGTCGGAGCGGCTTCAGGGAGCCAGGCCCCTCGGCCTTCCCCGAGGATCACCGTGGCTCGACTGTCCCCACTGGCCAGGGGGGATAGCCACCGCGCCTTCTGATCCTCCGTCCCCAGCGCCTGAATCAGCGGAGCCGCCAGGCAGATGCTGGAGAAAAAAGGAACACATGCCAAGGAGCGTCCCAGCTCCTCCTGAAGGGCAACCATCCACATCCATGGGAGGCCAAGTCCACAATATTCCTCAGGAATGCAGAGACCGGTCCACCCCATTTCCTGGGACAGCTGGCGCCACAGGGAGTCATCGGTCCCTCCATCGGTGGTCATGGTGGCTCTCACCGAGGAGAGGGGGGAATGCTGCTCCAGGAATCGCCTGGCGGCACTCCTCATCTCTTGTTGTTCAGGGGTCCATGAAAGACTCATGCAGCATCATTTCTGAGTGAAACGTGTTTCACTTTGGGAAGATACCCCATGGGGCTCGGTGGAACAAGGGGAGCCCGGGGAGGAAAGCCATCGGGCACATTCACTCCGCAGAAAGAGGAGGCATCCAGCGTCGGACTCCCCCCTCTGTCACCCCGGTCTCTCCCTGGTATCATCCCCGACCGTGACAGCCGAAGGTTACCGCTGGGGCGGGCGCGACGGACAGCGCTTCGCCATCGAAAAACCCCTGGGACAGGGGGGGCAGGCCATCGTCTTCCTGGTGCGGGATCACGTCCTGCAGCGATGGGTGGTGGCCAAGGTGTGTACCGCTCGGGAGGGGGTCTGGAAGGAGTTGTTTCTCAAGAGATTTGAGAGGGAGCAGCAACTCACCGTCAGGGTGCGGGACCGCCATGTGGTGGAAATCCACGACTCTGGCGAGCTTCCCACCGGGCACCCATACATCCTCATGGAGCATATGGAAGGGGGCTCGGTGCGGGACCTGCTCCGGGGCCAGGCCGACGGGGGTGGTCTTCCCCTGAGTCGGGCTTTGGAGTTGGGGCTGGGGGTGGCCCGGGGACTGCGAGCGATTCATGCCGCCGAGGTCATCCATCGGGACATCAAACCCGACAACCTCCTTCTGGACGGGAAGGGGGCGGTGAAGATCACCGATTTCGGGGTGGCCAAGGACCTGCGGGAGAATGCTGAGGTGCTGACCGAGATGGGCAACACCGTCGGGACTTCGGGATATTGGGCTCCCGAGCATGTGCGGGGCCGGCCGACCTTTCAATCCGATGTGTTCAGCTTCGGAATCACCCTGTACGAGATGGTGAAAGGAAGAAGGCCGGCTCAGCAGCAGGTTCATCTTCCTGGGGTTTCGATGCCGGTCACTACGGGAATGGTGCTGGCGGAGTCCTGGGATGGGGTGCCCGCCGATCTGGCCGATCTGCTGCGGTGGCTCACCGAGGAGGATCTGACTCGAAGGGCCTGGGACCTCAATGAAATCATCAGCAAGCTGACCTCCCTGGCCCGTTCTGCCGCTGCTGAGGAAGGGAGGAATCTGTCCGTCCCCTCCTTTCCGGCCGCCCAGATCGTCTCTCCAAACCCCCAGGGAAGGGTCTCACCACCCGGCGGGGTGGCCATGGATGACCCCTTTTCTCCCACCACCCCACTTTCTTCACTGGGGAAGCAGAAGGAGGTGGAGGAGAAGGAGCGAAACGAGGGAGGGGAGATTTCGAGCTCTTCCCGATGGCAGACCCCTCCATGGAGGACCGTGGTATGGGGGCTCCGGACGGCGGGACCGGCGCTGCTCATGGCCCTGTTGGGGTGGGTGATGTCTCTGCCCAGCGTAGCACCCGCCCACTCCTCTCAGGAATTGCTTTCCATCTTCCTGCGGCTCCAGGGGGTGCAAGAGAGCGAAAATGCCTCGGCATTCCTGGAGGAACTCTCCGCTGATGACGCAGTCACTCCGGAGGGGCAGCTCATTCTGGGACTGAAGGACATGAGGGGGGGCAGGTGGAAGGAAGCCCAAAAGAGGTTGTCGAGGTTGGAATCCTCCAAAGTCCCCGCCGTTTCTGCCCATGCTTCCTTGATGATGGGAGCGGCCACTCGCCTGGACGAAGGAAATTATCCGAGTGCCTTGGAAGCCTATCAGCGGGCGGAAAAATGTCTCGCTTTTGCCTGTCCCCCCGACGAAAGAATCCGGCAGCTTGTGGACGAGGTTTGCCTGGTGATCCCCACTGCCTCTCCATGCGAGGGAAGAAACGCATCCCTCACCCCACGAGAACGGGAGTTGGGGAAAGCGGCGATTCTGTTCCGAGACGGACATGGATACGATCCATCAATCTCAGAAAGCCTTGATTCTACAATTGATTCTCCTCCTCCAACATGCACCGAACAGGGATTTCTTCGGATCCTTGTCCATGAAAACGACCCCACGGTTCCCTCCCCTCCTTGGATTTTCCAGGCGGGGAGACGGGGAGCCCGCTCTCAGGAAGAATGTCGCACCTTTGATGGAGTTCCCCAGTGATTCGAGCCTTGATGATTCTTGCTTTGCTGAGTTGCATCGGCCTGACCGGATGCGCCCCCCCTTCAACCGCAGCCGTCGCCACCAAGAAGACTTCGACAACTCCCTCCTCCTGCTGGATGGTGATTGAGGTTCGCCAGGCCGGATCGGGAAAGCCCCTGAGAGCGGCAGTGTGGGTACCACAGCACGAAGATGACTTCGAGACCCTCACCCCTCCTTCGGAAGGAGCACCCTCCCGATTTGCCGGGATCGGGAGAACCGCGTCGGGGGGATTCGCCGTTCCTTTCGTTCCTGGCGATGCCCATCGCCTTCGAGTCTGGGCGGAGGGTCATGAAGTCCAGGAAGTGGAGGTGCTTTTGAAGAAGGGGGAAAATCGGGTGCGAGTCATCCTTTCCCCCGCCACCATTGAGGATGACCGGGTGCCGGAGAGAATTCGCACCGAGGCCTTCGATGTTCCTTCAGAAGGCATGAGGAGTGGTTCGTGATCAGGACAGGGCCCCTCTGTTTCCTGAACCTGGTTCTATGGGGCTGGGGGTGTCACTCCCCGTTCTCCGAGCCCATGGGTGCCTGCTGGGGACAGGAGTTGTCCTCGGAAAAATGCACCCTGGCCCAGACAGCGGTGGATGCAGCGCTGGGGCTCTCCCCCTCCCTTCTCCGCAGTGCCGAAGGAGCTGCGTGCGGGCCAGTCGTGTCCTGCGTGCCTGAAGCGGGTGCCTCTGATGGTCGGTCGGAAGCCCTTCCCTCGCGTTCTACGCCAGGAACGGAATCTCTCATCACAGCCTCCGGTGAAGTGGTGACCCCGCATCGGGAAGAGACCTTGGGGGAGGATGGAGATGGAGCGACGGATGGAGCGCTGGGCGCAACGGAAGGCCCCAGGAAGAACGTCGTCCTGGATACGTTCATTTCTTCCCAGAGCCGCTGCTCGGGCATGAACCTCCCGGGGCTGTTCCAGAAAAGCTCCCTCTCCACTCCGGAGGCGGATTGCCTGATGGCCGTGGCCCGGGGAGAAGAGGGAGGGGGATCGGACGTCGCCAGCCAGAACGCCGCCATTTCCCTCTACAACGCCCGAGCCCCCCATTGGGAAGAAGCCGTGGAGGCGGCATTGGCCCATGGAAACTCGGGAGCGCCCCGGCTGAATCTCGCTGGAATCAAGAGGGCCTACAATCGCGGCGAGCACGCGGTGGTTCTCACCCGAGCCTCCCGGGCCTGGAATGGCGCGTCCTCGGGGTATCTCCTGGCGGATGGGGAGGCCCTGTTTGTGGCAGAACATGCTTGTCGCGCTGCCTGGCAGTTGCACCGAAGTGGGAAGAGCCCACCCCAAGGCGTCGAGTGGTGCGAGAGATGGAAGGAACGGGGGAGGCGGGCCGGTGCCGACATCGGCGTGGTGGAAGGCATTCTTGCTGAAATGGAATAGGTCCCCCCGGTTGGATTTCCCCTGTCCAACCTTCCCCCTGTGCACCCTTGCCCTCCTGGTCGGGCTGGTGTCAGCGTCCTGTGGTGAGGGGCCTTCGAAGGGGGGCGAGTCCACCGACTCCATCTCTCCTGCGTGGTGGGAACAAACCTGGCTGGCCCAGATGGCGGGGAAGCCCCCCGTTGCTGACGATGTTGTTGCCATCGCTGCCGAGAGGTGGTTGGGTGCTTCAGCAGAAGCAGAAACTACCGAAGAGAGAGCATCGGCCAGGCGCTTTGTGACCCCTGCTTCGACCACCCTGGCCTGGCGAATCCAAGAGGAGAATCATCGGGCACTGGGATATGTTGCCTCCCTGTATGGCCTGGCCGCCTGCCGGCTGGCTCAGGATCCCGGTGCCTTCGGATCTGCCTTTCCTGAGGGGTATTCGGCGGGAATCCTGTGGTGCGAAGCGGCTCAGAAAGAGGGAGAGGCACGCCGGATCGAATCCCGATTCCCCCACCTCCCCTCCCTGTCCCCCCCTTCCCCTCCGGCTCGCACGACTACCTCCACGGAGCCGAGTTGGACCTCCGCGTTGACCCCAGCGGTGGAGCGCGATGTCGCTTTGGGAGGCGAATCCCTGCATTTTGCCGTGCATCTCCCCTCCCAGTTCGTCACCGCCCGGGGCCTCCTCCAGCCAGAACCTCCCCCAGCAGCCCATGAGCCCGGGGGGGATTTCCTGCTGCGGTTGGGCACATCGGCCTTTGTCCCACCGGGCGTTGTGGGAAAGGGCCTTTCCGGGGCTCCTGCCATTGCCCGGACCCCCAGCGACATCCTGCGGCCTTGGGGAGAGATCGAGTCCCGGACGGAAGCAGAGTTGACCCGGTTCCAGAAATCCCTCCCCTCCCTTCCCTTGCCGACGGGTTCCTTGCAGGATCCCACCCATGCCGCCCTGCTGACCCGCTGGGCACGAAGGGCACTGTATCGCGACCTGGGGCTTCTCCTGCTGGATGGCGATCAACCGGGACCCTCGGTCATTGCCTTGGAAGAAGCCGTGGACACCTCCCCTCCAACCGCGACCGACCCTCTTCTTCTGGCGGCTCTCGCCTTGGGTCGTTTCCGCACCCAGCAATGGGAGAGAAGTGCCCAGGCGTTGCGGAAGTTGGGGGAAGACCCTCAGTGGGAGGTTGCCAACGCCCTCGGGGAGACCCTGGCCCGGATCGCCGTGCTCCCCTCCCCTTCTGCTCCGGGGGTTCGGCGATGAGCCAATGGCAGCGCACTTCCCGCAAAGGAAGGATTCTGGTCTTGCTGTGCGGGGTGGTGCTGGCGGGGAGCCTGCTTCTGACACGCACCCCCGCCGCCTCCCCAGAACCCCTGATCATCCTGGAGGAGGATGAGCCCCAGACCCCCTATCCCTTTCTCGCCTGGACCATGAGCGAGCAGAGGCTTGCTGAACTTCTGTTTGATCGGTTCTTCTGCCTGACTGGGGGTGGAGCCATTGAATCCAGAGTGTTTACAGCTCCTTGGACAATCAGGGCCACCGGGATGGACGTTTCTCTGAACCCCCATCTCAAGTTCGCCAATGGGACTCCGGTCAGCCTGGACGATGTGGCCTTCACCCTGGGAGAGGTGTATCGGCGAAAGGACCTGGGGCATCGGGTGGGTGAGTGGTACGCCGCCACTTTCGGCAACGTCGAACCCATCACTCCCGGCGATGGCTCGATTCCCTTCCTGGTGCCCATGCCTGAAACAGGGGCCGAACTCTCCCTCTCCACCACAGCCCTTCTATCCCGAAAATCCCTGGTAAATTCGGCCGGGTCTGCAGGCGCTGCCAGCTCTGCGGGCTCTCGCATCGACTTCTCCGCCAGTCGCCGCCGCCCCGTTGGAACCGGCCCCTTCTACCCTTCCCAGACCATTGAGAATTTTCGCAGCATCTCCCTGGTGAGGAATCCCCATCGCCTCTCGCCGGAAGGCGCCGCCCCCGAAGCCAGTCGCATCACTTCGCTGACCCTGCTCTATGGGCAGGATGCCGCCTTCCAGAAGGAGTTGATGGAAGGAGGTCGGGCCGACCTGTGGGTTTCCCCGCCTCCCTCTGTGCTCCCCGAGTTTCGGGGACAGAGCGAGAGATTCGGGGTGAGAAGCTATGATCTCAAGCAGTGGTGGTATGTGGCGGTGAACTTTCAGAATGTCCACCTCCAAAAGCCCCTGGTGAGGGAGGCCTTGGACCTGGTCCTGCCCCGTGCCGACCTGTTGGCCAAGTTTGGCGGGGATTCGGCCACAGCGATTTCCGGACCCTTCCTGCCGGGGTCGGCTTTCGCTCCTGACGATGTGACCCCCACCGCTTTGGACGTGAAACTGGCCGATGCGCGGATGGCTGCTGCGGGTTACCGGCGCATTTCGGGCCAGTATGGGGACGGACAAGGGCGCATCACCTTGCTACTGGGGGTGGAGGAAGACATCTACAATGACCAGGGGGACGTGTTGTTCGCCATGGTGGATGCCTGGACCCGGTTTGGCATCACCGTGCAGGCTCGTCCCATTCGACCTGGGGATTGGCGCACTCTGATCGACACCGGCAAGGCGGGAACCACCTTTGATCTCATTTTGGGGCGATGGAACGTGGATCGAGAGGCGGGAGCGCTGGAGTTGTTCACCGGGGCCACCCGATCTTCCCGGTCCATCAATCTTTTTGGTTACGCCAACCCGGCGGTGGACCGGGTGGTTCGGGAGTTCCAAAAGGAGCGACGGGGGCCAGAGAGGGAGAGTCTGATGAAAGGGCTTCACCGCCTGCTGCACCAGGATCGCCCCTACCTGTTTCTGTGGTCTTTACAGGTGCAATCCATCTATCGGCGAGATCGGATCACCGGATTCCGCCCCTCCCCCTTCTATTTTTTCACGGACATCGAACAAATTGCCCGGACGGAGGGGAAAGGGGAATGAGCCCCTCCCTGCGTCGGATCCTCCCCACCCTTCTTCTCTCGTGGATCGTTCCTTGCCTTCTGTTTGCGGCGGTGGCCAGCCGACCTGGAGCCCTTTGCCTGGCTGAGTATCGCTGGCAGACCGGAGAGGGATACGTCCCTACCGGAGGGGAGTGTCCTCCTGAGGAGGGCGCTCCACTTTGGGCGGCGATGGCGTTTCCTATTCGAGCCACCGGAGGAGCCCTGAAGGGGGTTTCTGGACGCAGTCGCGAGGATCCGGAAGTCTCGTTGATTCATCTGATGGGCAAGAGGCTGCTCCCTTCCTTGCGGGTAATGGGGACGGCCTTGGCAGTGCTGATAGGGGCGTTCTGGAT
>CAYRTW010000170.1:0-13325 GCA_964426935.1 uncultured Rickettsiales bacterium | reverse complement strand
GATCCCCTCGGCCGGTAGACCCTGTCCTCTCCACCGAAGAGACGGTGATCCCCGGGAGCATGGAGGAGAGCCTGCCCTCCACCGTGGCCTGGCGTTGCTGGGCATCCAGGTTCCAGAGTTGAGAGCGGAGGGAGTTTCCATTGGCAGGAAAGAGGGTGAGGTTCGCCGAACCCTGGAGGGAACCATCGGGTCGGAGGAGGGCTTCCATCTTCCAGGTGGTAGACGGCGAATCTCCCCCAAGAAGGGGAACGCGGGCCAGAAGGCTGTCTGCACGCAGGGGTGGGTTGACCAGGGGAAGGGCCATCGCCCCCCTCAGGCTGGGATGAATCCATCCGGGAGGATGGGATCTCCCCGAGGGTTGGAGCCACTCGCAGGGCCCCATTCCTGGCAGGTGGAGGATGGGTTCGCTGTATACGCTCAGCAAGGGAATGCCGGGGTCGAACTCGGTGGAGGGGCGAGGGCTGACCAGCCACACCTCCGAGGGCAATCCCAGAGCCAAGAGGAGGGTGTGGAGGAGAATGGTGGGGCTTCCCTTGCGCTCGGCCAGGGTTGTCGCAGCGTCCGGGGAGGACCAGGAGGCAGGGGACCCCACCGGCTCGATCTCCTCGGTCACAAAGCGATGCAGGGCAAGAACGGTGGCTGCAGGGTTTCTTGGAACCGCCAGGAGTCGGGCCTGCTTCTCGATCTCCGCAGTCAGCCGCGTCGCCACGGCCAGGCTCCCTCTCTTTTCTGCGGCAAGGTCCCGAAAAGTGGTGAGGGCCACCGGCAGGCTCCAGTCTCCCTGCTCGAAGGCGGTGGGGGCTCCCCACTCTACGGGTTGGGCATCGACCTCTACCGCTGAATGCCGGTATCGCACCGTGCCGTCGGGATCCTGGCTGTGAACCCAATCCTCCATAGGGTTGGGAATCCACAGCGTAGCGCTCACTCCGGGCTCGAATACCACCTCGGAGAAGGCCTTCAGGGTGAATCGGGTGGGGTCAACGGGGAGTTCGGGGGAACCCAACCAGCCCCGATCTCCGCTGCGACGGGAGGGGCTGATGGAGAGGGAGGACACAAACACGTAGTCCCCCACATGGAGATCCCGCAGGGTGCCCGTACCCGTGCCCGGTTCCTCGGGTTCCACCATGGATCCATCGGGCTTGAAGGAGCACCAGCGAAGAACCCGAGAGCCCCGGTGAGAGGAGAACTGGCCGTGGCGGTCTACCGCACTTTTGGACTGGAGCCGGATCAGAAGATCCTCCCTCTCCTCGGCGCCTCCACTGGCCAGAAGGCGCAAGGTCCGGCTGCTGCGGACCACCACCAGGGGATACCGACTCAGATCGGTGCGGTTCAGGGACTCCAGGGCCAGAATCTCCTCCTTGGGATCCCATTGAGGAGAAAAATGATCCGGTGAAGAACCGGTGAGAATCGGGATCTCATGAGACGGACCGTCCCCGGGAGCCAGCATCAGGGCTTGATCCGCCCAGGCTGCTGCCCCCCGGGGATCCACCAGCAGGGCAAGTTCCGCCAGGGACTGGTAGGAGGTGGGATCCTCGGGATGCGTGGCGCGATACTTGAGAAGTGCCTCCCAAGCCTCTTCGGTCCGGCCCATATCCCTCAAGGCTTGGATCCACTGGCGCGTGGCTTGAGGATGCCCTGGCTCGGCCTCTGCCCATGAACGCCTCAGTTCCAAGGCGGCCTCACGCTCCTCCCGACTCTCGAGCAACCGAGCTTGAGCGTCCCCCCGATTGCTGGAAGAGGCCCGCCGTGCCTCATCGGTGGCCTGCCGGGCGTGCTCCTGAGCCCTGGCGCCAGCCCAGGTGGCCCGGAGAGAAAGGGCGAAGAAAGAATGGGGTGCCCTGGCTTCCAGGGCCTCCAGGTCTACCCGTGCCTGGGAAAACCATCGACGCTTCATCAGCAGATCGAAGCGCTGGACGAGCCCACAGGGGGTGTCGGGATGGGCCTTGAGGAGGGAATCCAAGGTGGCCAGGGCCCCTTCCGAGTCACCGCTTTGTTTCTCCAGTGTGGCGAGGTCGCAGGAGGTTTCACGCCTCTCGGGGGCAATGGCAAGAAGGCTCCTCCATCGGGATGCAGACTGGCTGGACCTCCACCCTCCCGGTGCTGAAGAATCCAGGGAATAGGAGGTGGCTGCAGCGGTCAGGGTCCCCGGATGGTGGGGCCATCTCTCCTCCAGAGCCATCACGGTGGCTTTCCCATGCCAGGCAAGGCCGGTTTCCTGTTCGGCAACCGCCCGAAAATAAAGAGCTTCTGGGTCACCGTCCGCAAGAGAGGAAGCTCGCCAGTGCTCGACAGGAGACAAGGGGGCCAGGGCCAGCGGTCGGGTGGTGGGGGTGGAGAGGATTCGGGCAGTGGGGGGTAGATCCCGGGCGGAAGTCAGGCGGGAAGCGCCTTGCCCCCAGGCCTGGACGGTGAATCGGGCTTTGGAAACGGCCGCGATTCTGACCAGAACCCGGTGCCATCCCCCCTCCAACCAGAGAGATTTCCACCCCTCCGAGGGGCCGTAGGAATGGAGGGGATCCACGGTGTGAAGGGGGAGGCCATCCACCTCCAGGCGTCCCTGGTTGTTGGACGTTTCAAAGTGGAAGGTCACCCACCCGGCGTTCTCCTGGTGGAGGTAGGAACGAGCGATATGGACGCCATGGTTCTGATCCTCAATCCACACTTCCCCGGCGCGGCTGGAGAATGCCCAGGCGGGGTGCTGGGGATCCTGGAAGGCTCCTTCAGGATCCCGGGCGGGGGGAAAGGGGTCCAGCCAATCCAAGGACACCTGTCGTCCCCATCCCGAAGAGATCATCCACTCGGTGAGGGCCCCGGTGCGGCGGGCCCAGGTGGAGATGGCCTCTGGCTTCTCCAGCCTCTCCTCCGCTTGCAACAGAAGCCCCGCCGCCCGATCCCGGGAGGAGGGGGGAACGTCATTTCGGTCCACCATATCTTGGAGAACGGGGACGATGGACTCCAACCCACCTCCCACCCAGGGGAGGGAGGTCTCCACCCTCTCCAAGGCCAACCAGGCCTCGGGGGAAGAGGGAGCGCTTTTCAGGAGGTCTGCCGCGCTCTGGATCACGTCGGCGTGCCTTCCCATGCGAAAGCACAACTCCAGGTAACGCAGCCGATCCCTGGGGGACGCGTCGCTGCGGGGGGCGGCGGAACCCGAGAGGGCCAGGGCCTCCTGGGAATCGCCCCCTTTCAGAAACCAGAGGAGGAAGGCCAGGCGGGAGGTCTGGGAGGTGGTGAGGGATTCCGCCGGTAGATCCAGGAGCGCCCTCCGCTCTTCTTGAGCGCGGTCATCCAAAGGGAGGACGGCGGGGTGAGCCGAAGGAGACCTGGAGGCGGTGGCGCATCCTCCCAGGGTCAAGCCGAGGAAGGTCAGAAGAGCCAGGCCGATCCCTTGTCGCTGAAGGAGGGGTCTCACAGTGGCCCTCCCTGGTGCTGCCCTTGGTCGCCATGGGGCCCCGGAGAAGGGGGGCCGGGTTGAAGGCACACGGTTTCTTTTTGAGCGCGGTCCACCTGCAACACCACTTCTCGGAAGGCGGCATAGTCGCTGACAAGGATCCGGCGAGAGTCTCGCACCAGCCTCTCCACGATGGTGGCACCCGTCTCTGTCTTCCTCACCTCTCGGCGGTAGCTCAGGTGGGGTCCGGCCAACTCCAGGTCTGCGGGGAGGGAGGTCACTGTGAATCCCGGTGGGGGTATGAAGTCCACTTGACGTTCGATATCCGAAGTCCCCTTGAACACCAGATCCGTTCGTCGGGTCCCTGAGCCGGCCACGGTGGAGGCCCAGTTGTCGGGGAACAGGCACCCGGGCAGCTCCAGGCCATTTCCTTGGGGCCGAGCGTAACCGGGGACCTTTCCCTCGATCTGAAAGGTGACCTGGGGTCCGGTCCCCTGGATCCCCTGGATGGACACCGCTCCCACATCCACTCCCGCTAAACGCCCTCGATAGTCCCTCTCCACCTGCTCCTTCCAGCGATGCTCGTCTTGATAGGTTGTCCGCAGGCTGGCCACTTCGATGCCGGTTTCCGTCCAGTCTTCCCGGAAGGAAGCGGTGCCGTCAGTGCTTACTTCCAGTTTCACATTGGAAACGCTTCGGTTGGATTGGGGGGGAGAAATGGGGATGTGGACCAGGGTTCCCCGGCCTTGACGATCCACCCGCACCGCCACCGCCCCCTGGTCATCCCAGCGCAGCGCATTCATGGGGGCCTTTTCGACCGTGGCATCCAGGTACAGATCCAGGGAGGGGACATAGGCGATGGCATGGTCAAAAAGGAAGAGGTTGGGGGGATGCTGGGGAACCTCTCCCCTTCCAACGGTGGCAACGATGACCATCTCAGCGGGAATGCCCACCGTCTCCAGCATGGCGTTGATGAGGAGGGCCTTGTCCTTGCAGTCTCCATACTTGCGATCAAAAACCTGACGGGCCGAATAGGGCTTCCAGCCGTGAATGCCGAACTCCAAGCCGATGTAGTGGGTGGTTCTCTGGACGTATTCATAAATGGCTTGAACCTTGTCCAGAACGGTTTCCTTTCCATCCACCAGAGCGCGGGCTTGCGCTTCGCCCTCCGGACCCAGGACAAATTGGGGGGCGATGAGGTTCGCCCACCACTCGGCCATCTGCTCCCATTCCTTGAAGTTGGATACCGAGATGTAGGGCCCCTGGTCAAAGTAGCCGGGGCCTCCGGGTTCATTGACCCAGGCGGGAATGTCCAGAATGCGATAACTGCGTATGACCTTTCCCCCCTCCTGGCGGACGGTAGGAGGATCCACTCCTCTCCGCCCTTCATGGATTTCCATCCCCTCGGGGGTCAATAGGGTGTAACTGTGTTCCACCACCGGGAACCCATCCTGGATCCCCAGAATGGCTCCGAAAAAGTCATCGAAGCGATGGGTGGCGGCTCGGGGTTCGCTTTTCCATTGAAGGTGAACCATGTCTCCCACTCCCGGAGGCTCAAACTCCACAGTCACCCTGCGCCCGGCGTGCCACATCCCCGATCCTTGGGTGGTGTAGGAGCGATCCTGGATGCTCCGGGCCTTCACCCTGCGGCCATCCGGCTTGCGGATCTCCGCCACCAGGACCCTCACCCTCTCCAGATCATCGTCATAAGGAATGGGAATGCTGGTCAACCCCTTGCCAACCTCGGCGCTCTCCACCAACAGGACAGACTGTTGAAAAGAGGTGGTCTGGCGGCTGGGGTTCACGTCGGTCACCTTCAAGGCCAAGAGGACCCTGAGCCCCCTCCCTCCCATCTCCGCCGGATGGCCATGATCCAATGGCAGGGTTTCGATGGACCGAGCCCAAGCTTCTTGCAGCGGGTCGCTGGCCCCGGCCAGGCGCTCCAAAAGGGAAAGAAGGGAGGGGTTTTCCGGGTGGATCGCCAGACTCTCCTGCCAGGCCGGGAGGGCCTCCTCGTTTCGCCCCAAGAGGGCCAGGGCATCTCCTCGTTCTTGTTGAACCTGGGAGTGGGGAGGGAAATCCCTGCTGGCTCGATTGAGCAGCTCCACGGCCTCCCCGTTCCTCCCCAGAGAGGCCATGAACCGTGCATGGGTCAGGGCCGCCTCCACCGAGTTGGGGGAAAGAGCGTGAATCTGCTGATGCAACCGCACCGCCTCCTCCACATCGTTTTTTCTCATCGCCAGGGAGGCCAGGGAGCGAAGAGGGCCCGGGTCCCTCTGATCCAACTCGAACAAGCGCTTCAGGGCTGCGGCGTTCCCTTCCTTGCCACGCATCTGGGGGCAGGTGGAGAGGGAGGCCATTGCGCTGGGGAAGGCAGGCAGGTCTTTCACCAGGAGCTCACGGTGGCTGCATTCCGCTTCTCGGGCCCCCGCCTCGCCGAGACGGTCGGCCATCAGGCTGGCGAACCCGGCGCTGTTGGGAAACCTCCTGAGCCCTTCTTGGAAAATTCGGTAGAACAAGTCCAACCGGTCCCTCTGGAGGTGCAGGCGTGCCAGCAGAAGGGCGGCTTCCTCTTGGGAGGGGTCCAACCTCAGGGTCTCCTCCAGTGCCTTGCGCTTCAGGTCGGGATCCAGATCGGTGGCCCGGGCCAGGATCCACCACCCCTCGGCAGAGGCAGGGGCCAGGTCCACCGCTTCCTGGGCCAATCGGGAATCGTCATCGGTCTCCCGGTCGCTTCGATTCCAGTGCCAGGTGAGGGCAGCCAAATCGAATCGCGCTTGAAAATTATTGAAATCGTTTGATATTTTTGATTCGAGGAGAAGAAATGGATCCACCAGGGCAGGGGACCTGGCGGGAAGAGGAGAGGGTTTGGCCCGGAGTTCGCCGGGGTGAATCCCTTGGATCCACCCGGGCAGGGGACCTCCATCGGGGCGGGTCAGGCGAAGGAAGAATCCCCACCCTCCCTCTTCATTGGCCACCTTGACCCGAACCTCGTTCCATCCCGTCCCCAGCCTCACCAACGTGCTGCGCTGGTCGGGCCATGCCCCCTTGCGACTGCGGTCCCGGATGACTTCCTGCCCGTTCAGCCAGACCACCACTCCGTCATCGGCTCCGACTCTGAGGGATGCAGTGACCGGTTTGTCCACTCGGATCCAGGTTCGGGCGTAGGCAATCTGCTCGTCCTGATTCTCAAAGAGAGAAGCAAGATTGATCCGACCTCCTGTGCTCAAACCAGGGAACTCCATCCACGTTCGGACCTTCTCCTGATCCAGGCACTCCTTCTCACAGTCCGTTCCCTCGGGAGGAAGAGCGGTGTCGAATTGGGAGTACCCGTAGTTGGCGAAGGGGCCGATGACCTGCCACTCTCCCAGGAAACCGCTTCTCAGCAGCCGGCTTCGGGCCTCCTCAGGCCTGCCCTGCCGCAAATCCGCCTGGGCCAGAAGAAACTCCAGGTGTCCTTCCACCAGGGGATGGGTGGAGGAAGACTCCAAAAGGAGGCGGGCTTCCCCTTCCACTCGCTCCATGGCGCCGCTTTCCTCGGCGATGGACCAGGCTTCGTACAGGGGAACCAGGCCTTCTGGGAGGGGGGCCCTGGCCTTGAGGGCGGTCAACAGGGCCTCAAGTCGGGCTGGAGAGGTCAGTTTGGAATGGGCGATCCCTGCGGGGTCGGGTGGAGGAGGGGCCGCGACGGCAGCAGGTGGGGGGCCCGGTTGGGACCAGACCGGCTGCCCGCTCAGCGCCATCCACAACCCCAGGAAGAGGAAGAAAGCCCCCCTCCCAGGGGAGGCCCTCGAAGCCATCCTGTCTCCGGGTCTCCTCAACGCCTCCAGCCAGGACTCTCCTTCCTGATCCCCCTCCGGCAGCGCTGTGCTGACCCGCCGCTTCCCCTCCCCATCCGATTCCATCATGAAATTCCCAAGATCTCCCGATACCAGGCAAGGGTCCGGGACAGGCCGTCCAGCATGGGGGTTTTGGCTTCCCAACTCAATTCCTGACGGGCCTTCACGGGGGAAAGGGCCTGATAGGGGATCTCGCTCCCCGTTTGACCCAGGATGATGGGGGCGAGATCGGGGCGGCCGCAAAGAATTTGAAGCATGTCCACTATGTCCAGCACCTTTACCGGCTGGCCAGGGCTGGCATTGAAGGCCGATCCGGCGACGTTCTTTCCTGGCTGAGGCCAGATCAACGCCGACATCAGCGCCAGATAGAAATCAACGGCATCCTCCACATAGAGATAGTCTCGCACCGGCATTCCCGTGGAGCGCACTACGGGCCTCTCTCCTCGAAGAAGGGATCGGATGGTTCCAGGAATGACCCGGCTCCATTGAAGATCCCCACCGCCATAGAGATTGCCGCAGCGAGTGACGGCGGCAGGGAGTCCATAGGTGGCGGCAAATCCTCGGGTCAACTGATCTGCACAGGCCTTGGAGACGTCGTAGGGGTGGGTGGCCAGCAGGGGATCACCTTCTTCACAGGAGCGTTGACCCTGGTCTCCGTATGCCTTGTCGGAACTGGCCACCACGATTCCCCGCACCGAGTCGGCTCTTCGACAGGCATCCAGCACGCACCAGGTTCCCCGAACGTTGGTGTCCAGGGTGCCCCCCGGCCAGGCTCTCGCCGTGCTCACGATGGTCTGGGCGGCGAGGTGAAAGACCGCAGATACGGCGTACTCGTGGAGGGCCCGCTCCACCGAAATTCCGTCTTCGACGGCTCCTCTGACCACGGTGATCTGGCCTTCATCCCCCGAAACGCGCAAAGCGGAGCCGGGAACCTGGTCCCGGATGAGGGCGATAACCTGGGCACCCCGCGCCCTCAACGCCCTGACCAGCCAGGAGCCAAGGAGCCCGGTGGCTCCAGTGACCAGCACCGAAACGTCGCGATAGGAGGGGGGAGACGGAGCGGAGATCATAGCCGCAGCATCCTACACAAGCCTACCTGAGCCGCACAGTCACCACACAGAAAACGGGGGTCTCGATGAGACTCTCCACCGAGGAGGGACCCATCACCCCTCCTGGCAGTCAGGCACCGCGCCGCAAAGCGCGTCCAGAAGCCTGCAGGCAGCGGCGGGCATTTCTCGGGAGCGGCGGTACACCACCCCGATGTTTCGCACGACTCGACGCCCTCGGATGGAAAGTCCCAACAACGTCCCGCTGACGATTTCCTGGTGCAAAGCGGGCATGGGCAGGATGGAAAAGGCATCTCCCAGCTCCAGGACTCGCTTGATGGTCTCAATGTTGTCGTATTCGCTGACGACGTCGCAGGTTACCCCTCCCTGCTCAAGAAGGTCGTTGATGACCTTGCGGGTGGGCACATCCCCCTCGAAGCTGATCATCCTCTCCCCGTCCAACCGTTCGATGGGGACGTCCTCTCCCTGCATGAGGGGATGGTCGGGAGCCGCAGCAATGACCAGTTCATCCTCGCCCAAGGGGCGCATCGCCAGGTCTCCTTGCACCCGAGGAAAGGCGACTACCCCCAAATCCAGGCCGTCTTCCATGATCGCCTGGTAGATGCGACTGTCCCGAACGTATTCCAGATGCACCTTGATGTCCCGATTGGCTCGGATGAATTCCTTGAGGATGGGGGGAAGTTCGTACAGCCCCACCGAATAGATGGTGCCCACTCGAACCACTGCGGCGACCTTACCTCTCTGGGTCTTGACCTGATCCAGGGTGGTCCCCCAGGTCTTGAGAGCCGATTTGCACCCGTCGTATATGATCTGTCCCAAGCGAGTGGGTTGAATGGGGCCCGAGCCCCTCTCCACCAGGCGAACCTGAAGCTCCTCTTCCAATTGACGGATGCGCTGACTCACCGCCGGCTGGCTGATGAAGTGTTTGCGAGCGGTGAGGGTGAAACTGCGAGTCTCCACCAGGTCGCAGAAAATTTCCAGGGTATCGAACTGCACGCCAGCTCCGCCTCCGTCTTTCGGGCCGGTTGGGGACGGGGGACAGGGCCCTCCCTGAAGTTGTGGCGAGACTTATAACATGGGAATCTGTGCTCGGAATCGGGTAGGGAGGGGTCAGACCCGGGAATCAGCAAGGCTCTCCCGGACATCAAGAGGGCCAGTTGCGTGTCGCCATCCTCTTCCATGACCCTCCTCCAAGGAGAGATTCAAGGCGCCAGGGAACACATTGCCCGCTCGTGGCTTCCCTGGGTGCGGGACCAGATCCTTACCGCAGTTCCCTCCTCCATCAGCGTCCATCTTCTCAACCAGATTGGAGATCTCCTGGAGGATCCCGAGAGCCTGTTCGCTCCCGCCCTTTCCTCTCGCTTTCGTCGTCTTGCTCGGGAACTGTACCTCTCGGGAATCACCCTCAAGCAGACAGACTCCTTGGTGAATGCCCTCCTTGAGTCCATCCAGAAAGCCGTTCCTGACGCGGCCGATGGAGGCTCGTTGGCGGTTGCTGCCAGCCTTCTATCTGCCCAGCTTCAAGGAACCCTGGCCCGCCACTTCTTTTCTGCTGCCGATGCCCGGTTGCACCTCGCTGAGGACGAGATGCGGCCGGTTCTCTCCTCCAGTCGGATTGCCTTTGTACTGGTGGACAACAGCGGGAGGGTGAGAGTCTGGAACGAGGGGTTTCACCGGCTGACCGGATTCTCCGCCGAGGATGTGGTGGGTCGGTTTCACATCTTCGATCTCTTCCCCCGCCCGGGAGATGCCCAGCGCATCCTGGATGGGTTGACGGATGGCGGTGTCGTCGAGGGTTTCGACACCTGGGTCCTCCGCAAGGGAGGGGGTGAGGCTCCAGTGACTCTCTCCGCCTCGCTGCTCAGCGACCAGCATGGTCGACCTGCGGGATCGGTGGGGGTCTGCGTCGACGCCGGGGAAAAGTTGCGTCTGGAGGAGGAAAGGCGAAATCGCAGCGATCTGGTTCGGCAGGTGGTGGAGAGGGTCCCCTTC
Organism: uncultured Rickettsiales bacterium; assembly: GCA_964426935.1. GTDB lineage: Bacteria > Myxococcota_A > UBA796 > UBA9615 > JAKLKC01 > CAYRTW01. The sequence continues at coordinate 3,036 of CAYRTW010000170.1, read as the reverse complement.
CCCTTGGGGGTGATGGGTCCAACCGGGCACATCCTCCTTGCCAATGCGGCCATGGGCTCCCTTCTGGGATACCCCGACACCGAAACCCTGTCGGAGGGCCTGTCTCCTCTCGAAGATGAGCAATGGAAGGGCACCGGCCTGGCGGCGGCGGTGCTCCAAGCCCTTTCTGGGGTGGAGGCCGAGGTTCCCCCTACCAGCCTCTCGGTTTCTGACGCAGGGGAGGAGAGGATGGTGGTGGTGTCAGGAAGGGTCTTTCCCTTGGGGGGCCCAGGCGGGGAGGGTCACGCCGCTGTGATCGCCTTGGAGGACTACACCCGGCTGGAGTTTCTGAAGCGACAGGTCCTCCAATCCCAGAAGCTCTCGGCTGTCGGACAGATGCTGACCGGGATCACCCATGAACTGAATAACAAGTTGTGTGTGATCCTTGGGTATGCGGAATTGTTAGAGGTCATGATCCGGGATGAGAAGGCGACCCGTCACCTGGACTATGTGGTCCAGGCGGCCGATGGAGCCCGGGGAATCATTCAGTCCTTGTCCACCTTCGCCCGACCCAGGGAGCCTCGCAAGGATCCGGTAGACCTCAATCGCATCGTGCGGGACACCCTGGTTCTGGTGAAGGTCCAAGGGAGTGGCCGGTGGGTCCACCTGGCGACGGATCTGGACCCCTCCCTTCCCCTCACCCGTGGGGATGCGGAGCAATTGGGGCAGGTTCTCCTCAACCTGTGCATCAACGCCTGCCAGGCCATGGAGGGGAAGGCAGAGGGGACCTTGAGGGTGATCACCCGCACCGGGTTGGAGCGTCTGGAAGTCGTTGTCGAGGACGACGGCCCGGGCATTCCCCAATCTCTCCTGGATCGGGTCTTTGACCCCTTTTTCACCACCAAAGAGCCGGGAAAGGGGACGGGACTGGGCCTCTCGGTGAGCTATGCCATCGCCCGTGCCCACGGCGGGGAACTGATTGCTGGGAATCGCAACGAGGGGGGAGCCCGGTTTGTCCTCGGTCTTCCCTTGCGAGTCCTGGACGGAACGCTTTCCATCGATCCCACTCCATCGATTTCCGGCTCTCATCGTCGCTCTGCCCGGGTCCTGGTGGTGGACGACGAGCCCATGTTCTGCCGTCTGGTCGCCGACGCTCTGGAGGGATTGGGACTGGGAAGGGTGGTCATCGTCGGGGACGGAGAGGGAGCGATGGCCGAACTGCGGGAGAGTGCCTTCGATCTGGTGATCTGCGATGTCCGGATGCCAGGGGTGGATGGCCCCACCCTGTTTCAATGGATGCGAGAAGTCCGTCCGGAGATGGGATCGCGATGGGTGTTTGTGACAGGAGACACCGGCGATGAGGCCACCACCGCGTTTCTGGCGGAAACAGGGTGCCGCTGCCTGGCCAAACCCTTCAGCCTCGCTCAACTCGCCCGGGTCATGGACGACACCCTCGGTCACGGGGTGGGCGAGACGCTTATCTGAGGGGAGGAAGGGAAGAAGGGAGACCAGATCAAAGGAGAGGGACGGCAACCCCTCAGTGGTACAGGATGCCCAGATCCATGAATCCACCCGCACCGTCATCGATATACATCATGTATCCGGCGGTGAATCCCGCTGCTTCCACGTCGGCAATCACATCTCCCACCGTGAACCCTCCCAGGTCCATCTCGGGATCCAACGCATCGCTGATGGAATAGTCGCCAAAGAAGGAGAGCATGTCGGATCCGGCATACAGGGGATAGCCGGCGAAATCGCAGTCGGTCTCCGGGTCCCCCCCGTAGGACAGGTCGGTCAGGACTGCGGTACATTCGGGGCATCCCTCAGAGGCCTCCACGCTTCCGGAGACAGGCCAGGCGTCGGTACACACGATATCCTGCTCTGCTGTCAGATAGTCCAGATAGAAGGTGCCCGAGAAGCTGTCCCCCTCCGCCTCGATGGCCAGAGTTGGATAGATGTATTCGGGGGCGTCGTCCACCCCCACACCGAACACCCACCAGACGTAGGAGAACCATTCGCCGGTCAGCAGATCTCCTGGGGGAGGATCCTCGCCGGAGGGTTCGCAGGAGGCGGTTTCTCCCGGGGTGCCCAGGTCGCCGCTGTCCTCAAGCCCCCCTTCCGCCAGGCACCAGGAACCAAAGAGGTCGTTGTCATTCACGTCCAGGAAGGCGTCCCCCAACTCGATGGCTGTTCCCTGTTGCTCCAATTCGAAGGCGCCATAGGGGACATCATCGAACACCACATCGGCCTCCCCATCCTGGAACAGGGAGATCCAGTCGGAGAACCGACTCAGAACAACCTCTTCCACCACGAAGTCCAAATCCAGGCCGTAGGCTTCAAAGGCGTCCAGATCCTGCCCCAGGACGGCGTAATCCCCAGGAGCCAGTTCCAACCCCACCAGGTTGTCCTTGTTGCCGTCTTCATCCGCCAGGGTCAGGCTGGAGAGGTCCAGGGTGTGGGCGGTGCGGTTGTGAAGCTCCAGATACGAGGTAAAGAAGACCGGAAAGAACATGACCTCGGAGATCACCACTTCCCCCACTCCCGGCTCAGGGTCGTTCTCCACGTCGAAGGGATGGGTTTCCCCCGCATCACCGGTCAGCCATGGATCGGCAGGGACCATGCGAATGGTGACGTTGGAGGCGTCCACGGCTCCCAGGTCGGCAAGGCTGTCCCAGCGGAAGGTTCCGGTATCGCCATCGGAGAGCCCCCCCACCGGATTGCCTCCTGAGGCAGGAGTGGCCAGCTCAAACCCGTCCCCCGCGTCGTAATAAACCGTCACCGACACCTCATCGCCATCCTCGTCGGAGACGCTATAGGGGATGGCCACGTCACCGTCCACCGCTCCGGAAGGCAGGGTGGCGGCGGGATCCTCAACGGTGACCTCGGGAGGGTGGGCCAGACTGGAATTGGCGACCTGGAAGGGGTCGGTCTCAGCGGGAACGAAATCCGTGTCATCGGAGGCGCCGGCGGTGATCTGCACCACCACATCGCTGGCATCCTCCACCCCCAGGTCCGAGCGAGAATCCCACAGGAATTCGTATTCCACACCATCTGGGG
>CAYRTW010000169.1:0-13397 GCA_964426935.1 uncultured Rickettsiales bacterium | reverse complement strand
AGCTCGGGGGCCAGGGTGTCCCGATACCAAAGCAGGAGCACCTGGCGACCGGCCTCCCTCAACCGCCTCACCAGGGGGCACAGATCCCGATCCCCACCCAGAAGCAGGAACCGGCCCACGTCGCTGCGGGTCAGCATCACCTCGGAGGCGTCCAGCACCATTTCCATTTCCACCGCCCGGGTCCGGGAGGAAGGAACGTAGACCGGTCGAATGCCCGCCCCCGCCAGTCGCACCGGTATCCCCGACAGGCCCATCCCCTCCCAGTCGGCGTAGGCCCTCCTCAGAATCACCTTGTCCCTGTCCTCCCTCTCCAGGCGGTGAATGGCCCGTTGAAGCAGGTCGAAAGCCACCTCGGAGGGGTCCAAAGGTTCAACCTGGTGATTGGCCACCTCCCGGCGAAGGGGTTCGAAATCCACGAACATCGCAGTATTCAAGGCGAGCCCTCCTGATTCGTTTCCATATAAATATCAATGAAATACCGAAGGGAAGGGTATTTCCTTCCTTCGGCGAGGAAGCGCATCCTGAGCAGGCATCGGGCTCGGATGAGCAGTCAGAATCTTCGTCATCCACCGCAGTGTCACAGTCGTTGTCTTCCCCATCCCCGCAGGACTCCTCGGCCTCGGGGGAGGCATCGGCATCCCCATCGTTGCAATCGGAACAAGCCGGGAAGCCATCTTCATCCCGGTCCTCCTCACCGCCGTTGGCGAAGAAGCCGTCGCAGTCATTGTCCACTCCGTCGCAGGTCTCGTCGGCTTCAGGGTTCACCGCCACATCCTCCTCGTCGCAGTCCCCCTGGCACTCGGAATAGCCGTCCCCATCCACGTCGGTGGGGCCCCCGTTGTCTGCTTTACCGTCGCAATCGTTGTCCAGGCCATCCTGGCAGGTCTCGGCAGCCCCGGGATGGACCTGGGAGCGGGTGTCGTTGCAGTCCCCGCTGCAGGGGAAATAGCCGTCCTCGTCCTCATCGGTTTCGTCCCCCGGCAGGAGGAGGTCGCAGTTGTTGTCCCTCCCATCGCACACCTCATTGGCCGCCGGATACGTGAGGCCCTGGCGGTCATCACAATCACCGGTGCAGGCCGAGAATCCGTCCCCATCGCTGTCTTCGGTCTCCGTGGTGCTGGGATCGCAGTCGGTGTCCTTGCCGTCGCAGCGCTCGGGAAGGGTCGGGCTGACCTCAGGATCCCGGTCGTCGCAGTCCCCGTCGCAGGCAGTCAGCCCATCCCCGTCTTCGTCCACCACCTCCGACGTGCCGAAATCGCAATCGGTGTCGTCCCCGTCGCAGGCTTCCGGCAGACCGGGGGCAATGGTGGAATCTTCGTCGTCGCAGTCCTCGCAGGTGGGCACTCCATCGGAGTCCTGGTCCCCGATTTCGTCGAGGGGAACGGCCCCGTCGCAGTTGGTGTCCATGCCATCGCAGACCTCTACCGCTCCGGGATGGACCGCCTCCACCAGGGGCTCGCAATCCCCCTGACACTCCCAGGTCCCGTCCCCGTCCAGGTCCTTCTCCTCGTCGGAGGGGCCCCCTTCGCAGTCGGTATCCAGTCCATCACATCCCTCCCCGGCTCCGGGGTGGACCTCGGGATCCTCGTCGTCGCAGTCCACGCAGTCCACCGAGCGATCCTCATCGGCGTCGGCCTCCTCCTCCGCCCCCAGATCCCCGTCGCAGTCGTTGTCCTTGCCGTCGCACAGCTCCAGGGCATCGTCGTGGATGGCGGGATCGTCCTCCCGGCAGTCGGCGCAGGCCCGGAACCCGTCGGTATCGGCGTCCACCAGCTCATTGGCATCCACCATCCCGTCGCAGTTGTCGTCCACCCCGTTGCAGGCCTCGGCGATTCCCGGCCTCCTTTCCGGATCCCCGTCATCGCAGTCCACACAGGAGGGAGAGCCATCCCCGTCCCAGTCGGGGGCATCGGCCTCCCCCAGGGCCCCGTCGCAATCGTCGTCCACTCCGTTGCACACCTCGTCGGCACCGGGATGGCGGGTGGAATCGGCATCGTCGCAGTCCAGGCAGGTCGCCCAGCCGTCAGAGTCGGTGTCCCGGGTCTCCTCATAGGGAATGACCCCGTCGCAGTCGTTGTCCTCGGCGTCGCAGACCTCCACCCCTCCCGGCACCCGGGTGGCGCTTCCATCGTCGCAATCGAAACAGGCCACCGCTCCGTCGCCGTCGGAATCGGTTTCTTCCCCCGGGTAGGGCACTCCGTCACAGTCCCCATCCCATCCGTCGCAGACCTCGGCAGCCCCGGGATGCACCGCCCCGTCTCCGTCGTCGCAGTCCTGGCAGGCCACCGCCCCATCCCCATCGCCATCCGTTGACTCGGATGGGTCCGGGGACCCATCGCAGTCGGAGTCGAGGCCGTCGCAGCCTTCCTGAGCCCCGGGATGAACTGCGGGGACCAGATCGTCGCAATCGGCACAGGAAGGGGAGCCGTCTTCGTCCAAATCGATGGCTTCAGCAGGAGAAAGAGCCCCATCGCAATCCGAATCGAGGCCGTCGCAGCCCTCCGGCGCCCCGGGATGAACAAAAGGCTCCTCGTCCAGGCAATCCCCCTCGCAGGCGGTGGTCCCATCTCCATCCAAGTCGGCGCTCCCCGGATCCACCAGGCCATCGCAGTCGTGATCGGTCAGGCCGTCGCAGGCATCGAGAGCCCCGGGATGGACCCCACCTTGGCTGTCGTCACAGTCGTTCCCCTCCCAGGAATACCCCTCGGGAGGCCCGGAACAGGCAAGGATGGCCCCGTCCAACCCCCCATACCCGTCTCCATCCTCGTCGGGCCAGGCACTGCGGAAGTCCACCTCGTCGTCTGTCAGTCCATTGCAGTCGTTGTCGATGCCGTCGCAGTCCTCAGGGAGGCCCAAGGCCACCGCAGGATCCCCGTCGTCGCAGTCCCCGGCGCATGTCCTCACCCCATCCCCGTCGGCGTCCTCCTCCTCTTCTCCACCGCAGTTCTGGTCGATCCCGTCGCAGGCATCGTCCGCCCCTGGAAACACGGTGGGGTCTCCATCCTGGCAGTCTGAGCAGGCAAGAACTCCGTCTCCATCGGTATCTTCCTCCCCTTCCCAGACCCCATCACAGTCGCTGTCCACTCCGTCACAGGCCTCTCCTGCTCCTGGGTGCACCGCAGAGGAGGCGTCATCGCAGTCCCCGCATCGGTCGGTAAATCCGTCCCCGTCCCCGTCGCTCCCCTGGAGGCCACAGAAGTCCAATCTGGCCCCCGCCAGATCCAAGTCCTCGGCGCGAAACCACTCGTAGACCGCGCTCTCGGTGCCGGAGTCAATGCCCGAAGCCCCCGGCAGGAGGGGAAGAGAAGACAGGTCCAACTCGGGGATCTCCTCACCACCACAGGTGAATCCCACCAATCCCTCCTCCACGCCCAAGGCCGGATAGCTCATGGAGAAGGTGCCATCTTCCCGCAGCAGGAGATCGAAGGAGGAGGCCTCGCCACCCCCCTCGGGGAGGATCCCATCCCAGGTCAACAGAAGGGAGCCGTCCTCTTCCTGGGAGGTGAGGGAGGATCCTTCTGAGGAGAAATCCTGCCATAAGGGGGCGATGGCGGGAGCGTCGGTGAAGAACTCGCCGGCGGTGGGACTGGGATCGGCGTCGGCAAAGGAAAAGGTGAGACGCCCATCGTTTTCCAAAGAGATCGCGTTGTAGACGGAGCCACAGAAGGGGAAAGAAAAGGTGCACAGGGGAAGATCCAAGGACCCTTCCTCACCGGGACTGCGGAGGATTTCCAAACCGAGGAGGCCGGGATCGTCCCCATCGGTATTTCCGTTGCAGTCATCGTCCACCCGGTTGCAGACCTCCGTCGCCCCCGGGTGGATGGCAGGATCCCCGTCCTGGCAGTCGGCGCAGGCGAGGAAACCGTCCCCGTCCAGGTCGTTGGACTCACCGGGGAGGGTCAACCCATCACAATCATTGTCCTTTCCGTCGCAAACCTCCTCGGCCCCGGGATGAACGGCGGGATCGTCATCCTGACAGTCGGTGCAGTCGGGGGTGTGATCGTGATCCTGATCGTCGGCCTCGATGGCCAGGGCATATCCGTCGCAGTTGTCATCCCAGCCGTTGCAGACCTCAGTGGCCCCGGGATGAATGGCCGGGTCTTCGTCCTCGCAATCGGCGCAGGCAAAGGAACCGTCCCCATCGACGTCCACGTCCTCCCCCGCCAACAGTCCCCCACTGCAATCGTCGTCCATCCCGTTGCAGATTTCGGTGGCCCCGGGGTGAACGGCGGGGTCTCCATCCTGGCAGTCGGAGCAGGCCCGGTACCCATCCCCGTCTCCATCCTCCTCCTCAGGTCCCACCCCCCCATCGCAACTCTGGTCCACCCCGTCGCAGGCCTCGACGGCTCCGGGATGGCGGGCCGGATCCCCGTCGTCGCACTCTTCACAGAGAAGAAACCCGTCTGCATCGGCGTCCTGATCTTCACCTGGATAGGGCATCCCGTCGCAGTCCCCGTCGATGCCATCGCAGGACTCGGCCCCGCCGGGAAAGACGGCCGGGTCCTCGTCGTCGCAATCGGCGCAGGCCAGAAAGCCATCCCCGTCCCCATCCGAGGCCTCCCCCACCGGCAGGTTCAGGTCGCAGTCATTGTCCTCTCCATCGCAGATCTCCGGATTTCCCGGGAAGCGGGTGCCGTCCTCATCGTCGCAATCGGCGCAGGCCACCGAGCCGTCCGAATCGCTGTCTTGGCTCTCGTCTCCAGGGAGAAGCCCATCGCAGTTGGTGTCCAGGAGCTCACAGACCTCGGCCTCCCCAGGATTTCGAGAGGCGTCGTCGTCGTCGCAGTCCCCCGAACCCACCGGCCAGCCATCCCCATCGGCGTCGGTGGCAGCGGCGGTTCCGGAAAAGAGGGATTGGGCCAGGGAGGCGGAAGATTCCAGCACCAGGGAGGCGCCGAAGTTCACCCTCCCCCCCGGAGCCAGGTCTCCCAGGTCAAAGGCCAGGCCCAAGGCCGAGTCCTGCTCCGAACCCCCCGGATCCACTGGAGAAAGGAGCACCGCGCCCGGATCCTCAAACGGCCACAGGCCGGGGGCCTCCACCGAGGCGGTGGCCCGAGGATCGTCGGTGCCCATCAGCAGGACGGCCGAGGAATAGGGACCCACCGCCTGCACCACCGCCTCGAATCCCCCCAAGACATCGTTCCTGGTGCGGTAGACCCCGAAAGCGGCGGCGTCCACGTCGGGATCCAAGGCCAGCAGGAAGGCTACGTCGCTGACGGTCAGGGGAGAAAGATTGGTCACGGTGACTCGAACTTCGGCGGCGGACTCCCCATCCGCAAAGGTCCATTCCTGATGGATCCGCAGGGTGCCGTTCTCCCCCTCCCAGGTGGATTTCCAGGACACTCCCGGCTCGCTGCCGTCCTCCAGATCTCCCCCCAGGGCGGTGTCATCGCTGCCGTTCCACAGAGGGGCAGCAAGGCCCTGATAATCCAACGACCATCCGGAGAACACCGTCCCCGCCGCCGTCAGCCAGTCCCCCGACAGGGCTTCCCCTCCGTCCCCATCGGCATCAAAGCGAAGTCCCAAAGGGGAGGCTTCGGTGGTGACCAGTCCCCCTCCCTCGCCGATGCCCATTTGGATGCGTTCCCCTTGAAGGGAGAGGGACTCCGCGTCAACGGAAGAAGAGACCAGGGTCAGGGCGAGGGGGACTCCCCACCGGGAAAGTCCCATCCCCCCTCCTCCTCCCCACCTTTCCCCCTGTTTCTGGCCTTTCCGCATCATGCCTTTCCCGAGACCCCGGGTTCGCCGGACTGGCAGACCTGAACGGCGGGGCGCCCCCATCATACCCCGGGCGGGTCAGGAACGACGCCTGTCTCTTCGTCGCCATACCAGGACCAGGAGGAGGAGGGTCCCAGCGGTTCTCGGAGACGAGGATCCCGTCAAGGACGAGCCACAAGAGCCGCAGCCCGAATCGTCGGGGATGTCGGGAAGGTCGTCATTGGAACCATCGTCCTCGGTGGGGTTGCCGTAGGTGAACAGGTAGCCCTCCCGAATCCACCCCATCTCTCCGCCGGGAATCTCCAGGCGATACCAAGACTCGTAGCGGATGTCGGAGAAGAAGCGCTGCCCTTGGGGTGCTCGAAAGAGGATCTCGGAATCGGCGTCGTCGGTGGCGTGGACCGGGGCATAGTCCACCCCCTGAATGCCCACCAGCCCCCTGCCCTTCAAGGCCCGGAAGGCGCTGACCCCGTCTTCCTCCCCGACGTACCAGTTGTTCTGGGGATCGATCTTCCGGAAGCGAACCGCGTCGGCGGCCACTTTCATCTCCCCTCCTGCAGAAGCCAGGGAGGCCCGGCCCTCCACCACCACCGCCGAGGTGGCCTCATCCCTGCCTCCCGGGAAATGCCAGGTGCCCAGGACCTGCCACTGATTGCCGTTGCGCTCCTCCCCCACGCTCTCCCCGGCGGCCTGTCCCCCATAGGTGATTTCCAGCGAGTAGGCCCCAGAATGGCGAACTCCCTCCCCATCGGGAGGAGATTCCACCGCCAGCCAATAGGTGCCTGCTGCCGCATCCTCCAGTTCCACTCCGGCACTCCCCGAGGCCAGGCAGGGTCCTTCCTCCAGGTCGGAGAGAACCAGAAGGAGAAGGTCCGTGCCTTCGCTACCGGTGAGCACTGCCGAAATCGAACCGGTGGTGCCGGTCTCCAGCTTGTAGACGACCTCGGGTCCGGAGAGATCCACTCCGGGAGCGCAGTCAGCCTGATCAAAGACGTAATAGCCGGAGAGGAGGGTGGGATCCCCCTCATCCAGGTAGGGAGAGGCCCGAACCAACCGAGGATCCTCCCCTGTCCCCACTCCTCCACCCACCATGGACACCGAGACCGTCTCCTCCCCACTGCCGGAGCGGATGGTCACCGGCACCTCCAGGGCGGAAGCTCCCGGACCCCAGGTGATGGCCACCTCGTAATCCCCCTCCTCCAGGAGACGGGGAGCGAAGATCGCCTTGCCGTCCCCGCCCTGCCCCCGAAATCCCACTCCCACGGCGCTGTTGGCCTCCGAGCCTCCCAGGGCATCTTCCCATCCCGAGCCCTCCTCCCGGTAGGCGTTGCCGTCCCCGGCCCCTCCCCTTTCGTTGCGGGCCTCCACCAGATCGCCCCAGGCATCGGGACGCCACATGCGAAACCAGCCGTTGGTGTTGCCCGTCCCCACATACTCCCCTTCCTCAGGAAGAGTCCCCAGCACCTGACCCCCTCCCTGACTCTCCCGGTAGAGGGGGGCCTCCGCCGACACATACAGCCCGTCCAGGCCGGCAAAGGTGCTGTCCCAGTACCCCTCCAGCCAGGGATCCACCTGTTCCCCGTCCCTCCACGCCTCAAAACGAAGGTGGGGGCCCAGCCCGCTCAGATCGGTGCCTCCGGTGAGGCCAATGACCTCCCCCTGCTCGATGGTTTCCCCGACATGCAGGGTGTCGGTGAAGTCGGCCAGCAGAGCGGAATAGCGGGTCACCCAGATGACCGACGGGCCGGAAGTGGGATCCTCGGGGACCTCCTCCCAGGTGATTTCCGCCCAGTTTCCCAGGGGTTCCTCGGGGGGAGCGTCGTCCAGCAGGCCGGTGACCTCTCCGGGAGTGGAGGCGATGACCTCCTTGCCCTCCCCCACGTTGAAGTCGGTGGCGGTGGCCCCATCCTGGGCTTGACCCTGCTCCCACTCGGTCCCCACCCATCCGGTCCAGTCGGCGATTTGCCCGGGCACTGGATCGCTGTCGGGAAACACCAGGATCTTGCGGTCATACCCTCCGTCCAGGGGCATCCACAAAGGACCTCCTTTGCGAGCGGCGGACTCGGCCTGAATGATGGCCTGGGCCTGACTGAGAGCGGGGTGGAGGAGCCCCCACGCCACCAGCAGGAGACTCCCCTTCAGGAGAGAGGAAACGAAACGTGGTGCTCGGTCCATTGATCCACCCATTGTCGGAATCGATTCATGAGAAGAAGGGTCAGGGGCCCGGGAACTCCCTCTCCCACCCGTCGTCCATCCATCCAGGTCATCGGGACGATTTCCTTGAGGGTGGAGGTCAGGAACAGCTCGTCGGCAGCCTCCAGGTCGGCCAGGGTCACCCGGTTCTCCGCCAACGGAATCCCCTCTTCCCGCGCCACCTGGAGCACCACCTCCCGGGTCACCCCCGGCAGGATTCCCGAGGCCAGGTCGGGGGTCAGGAGGTGGCCATTTTTCACCAGGAAGACATTGGAAGTGGTCCCCTCGGCCAGTTCGCCGGCGGCATTCAACATCAACGCATCAAAGGCCCCTTTCTCCCGGGCCTCCTGGAGAGCCAACATGTTGTTGAGGTAGTTGCCGGTCTTCCACTGGGGCTGAAGGGCCTCGGTGGGGGTCCGCCGCCGTTGGGCCACCACCCCCTTGACCCCCTCACGATACGCTCCCTCGGGCAAGGGGCGGTGAGGCAAGGAGAGGATGAGGTGGAGGGGTTCATTCGACAGGCCCAGATCCAACCCCATCTCTCCGGTGCCTCGGGTCACCATCACCCTCAGGTACCTCTCTCCCGGCGGGGAAGCGGCAATCACCTTCTCCACATCCTCGGCCAGTTGGGAATCGGAGCGCTTCAGATCCAGGTGGATTCCCCCCGCCGAGGTTCGCAGGCGGCGCAGGTGGCGGTCCCACAGAAAGGGTTTCCTGGCATAGGTTCGCAGGGTTTCGTAGACCGAGTCGCCGTAGAGGAAGCCCCGATCAAAAACGGAGACCACCGCCTCCTGGGGCTCCAAGAGGCGACCGCCAAGAAGGACCACTCCTCCGGTCTTCTCCCCCACTTCCTTCATGGGGTGTAGGGGGCGGCCAGCGGTTCGGGGAATCCCTCCCCCGGATCGCCAGCCTCCTGGCCAGTGGCGATGGCCCCCACCGACCAACTGCCGGCCTCGACGTCGGGCCGCGCGTAGGAGAGAGTGCGGGAACCACTGTCCACCCCCGGATCCCAGGCCACCACCACGTCCTCATCCCCATCGTCGTCGAAGTCAGCGCAGACCGGCCACCCTCTCCCGGCGGCGGGACCTTCCCATGCCTCATCGGCGGTGTTCAGATCGAAGGCGGCAGCGGCAGCAGCGGGAGCAAAGTCGTCGTCCCCCATGCGGAGGAAGGCCTGGCCCGGATCTCCTTGATCCCAGAATCCATAGAGAATATCCGGGTTTCCATCTCCATTGAAGTCCCCAGTAGTCATCCCTTGGGCCGGCTCACCGAAGTCGAACAGGGTCTGCGCCTCCCCATAGACTCCCGTGTCGGTGCCGGGGAAGGCCCAGCAGGTGGACCAGGTGGTGTAGGACTCGGTGGCGCAGATGGTCAGATCATCCCGGCCATCTTCATCCCAGTCTCGGGCCGCCGGAGCGAAGGAAATTTCCAATCCCAGGTATTCCAGATAGGCGTAGTAGGGGATCTCAAAGGTGTCGGTGAGAAGGGCATAGGTCCCATCCCCCTGGTTGAGGAGCACCGCCCCCATGCCGTCCTCGTCCCATCCCACCAGATCGGGGAGATAGTCGTTGTCGGCATCGGCCACCATGCGCAGATCGATGGTGGTGCCGTACAGGGTGTAGATCAACTGGGCGATGGCCCCGTCGCAGGTCACCTCCATCAGGTAGACTTTTTGATGGGCCAGAAGTTGGGCGGCCACCTCCATGACGCCATCCCCATCGAAGTCAGAGAGGGCCAGGGCGGTGAAGGAATCTCCGGCGGCGTCCAATTCTCCAGGCTCGGGGGAGAGGTCAAAGGGCCCCGTCCACCCCCCTTCAGAGCGGGTGAAACGCTGAATGGCGCCCCCCAGGGGAGCCCTCAGGAAGCTGTGCCCCAGGTCGGGGAGGAGGCCGTCGTCGATCTGGGCGTCGCAGTCGTTGTCCAGGTTGTCACACAATTCGGTCCCCCCCGGCTTCACGGTGGCTTCCCCATCGTCGCAGTCCCCGGCGCAGGTGGTATATCCATCGGCATCGAGATCAAAACCATCGTCTACCGCGCCGTCGCAGTCCTGATCCACCCCGTCACAGGCCTCTGCCTTGCCGGGATTGCGGCCAGGATTGGTGTCGTCGCAATCCGAAGCACAGAGACGATACCCATCGCCGTCCCCGTCCGCTTCGCTCGCCAGTCCATTTCCATCGCAGTTGTCGTCCATTCCGTTGCAAAGCTCGGTCGCCCCGGGCTTGATCGCCCCGTTGCCATCGTTGCAGTCCCCTTCGCACACCCTGACCCCGTCGGCATCCGCGTCGGACTCGGTGGTGGGCAGGGCTCCGTCGCAGTTGTCATCCGCCCCGTTGCAGGCCTCTGCGGCACCAGGATGAACGTCAGCGTTGGCATCATCGCAGTCCCCGCCACACACCCTTCGATACCCGTCGCCGTCGCCGTCAAACCCCTCATCCACGGCTCCATCGCAGTTCTCGTCCACCCCATCGCAGGTCTCGACCTTGCCGGGGCGCACCGTCCCATCCGAGTCGTCGCAGTCCCCGCCACAGGTGGACATGCCATCTCCGTCGTCGTCCAATTCCCCTGCAGGCACCACTCCATCACAATCACCGTCCACCCCATCGCACTCCTCCGCCGCCCCCGGCCGGATGTCCGGTGCCCCGTCGTTGCAGTCGCCGCCGCAGGTGCGATACCCGTCCTCGTCCAGGTCATATCCCTCATCCACCTCCCCGTCGCAGTCCTGATCCACCCCATCGCAGGTCTCGGTCAGGCCCGGCTTCACCCCGGCATCGCCGTCCTGGCAATCCCCCTGGCAACCTCGCACTCCGTCGCCGTCGGCATCCCCCTCGGTGTCGGGAACGATCCCGTCGCAATTGGTGTCCACTCCGTCACACCCCTCGGCGGCCCCTGGTTTCACTCCCCCATTCCCGTCGTTGCAGTCCCCGGCACAGCCCCGATATCCATCCCCATCCCCGTCTGCTTCGTTGGCGGGCACCCCACCAGAGCAGTCGTCATCTACTCCGTTGCACTGCTCGGCCGCCCCGGGATGAACGGTGACCGCAGCGTCGTTGCAGTCCCCTTCACACCCCCGGTATCCATCCGAATCCCCATCCACCTCACCCCCGGGCACCCCTCCGTCACAATCATCATCCACTCCGTTACACCGTTCTGAGGCGCCAGGAAAGGCGTCCGGATCTCCATCGCGGCAGTCTCCGGCACACACCGTGTAGCCATCTCCATCCCCATCGTCTTCCTCGGCCGCCTCCCCGTCGCAGTCGTTGTCCACCCCGTCGCAGGCCTCAGGAGCCCCGGGATAGGAGGTCTCGTCTTCGTCGTCGCAATCCAGGCACACCGGAAAGCCATCCCCATCCCCATCAAACTCGGCGAGGGGGAGAAGCTCGTCGCAGTTGTCGTCCAGCCCGTTGCAGGCCTCGGCGGCGGCGGGATTGACCGCAGCGTTGGAATCGGAGCAGTCCCCGTTGCACACCCGGAATCCGTCCCCATCCAAATCCTGCTCCCCCTCTCCGAGGATCCCATCGCAATCGGTGTCCAGTCCGTCACACCCTTCAGCGGCCCCTGGATATCGATCCCGATCCGAGTCGTCGCAGTCTCCGGCACAGGAGGCCACTCCATCCCCGTCCCCATCAAACCCCTCGTCGATGGAACCATCGCAGTCGTTATCGCTTCCGTCACAGAACTCAGGAGAATCGGGGTGGATGGTGGGGTCATCGTCTCGGCAGTCCCGGCAAGTAGGGGAGCCGTCCCCATCGGCGTCGAAGCCCTCGTCCACCAGCGCATCGCAGTCGTTGTCCACCTCGTCGCACACCTCCGCCACTCCCGGTCTCACCAGGGGATCGGAGTCGGCGCAGTCGTAGCAGGCGGGAGAACCATCCCCATCGCCGTCGAAGCCTTCATCCTCCACCCCGTCGCAATCGTTGTCGGCCCGATCACAGACCTCAGTAGCCCCGGGGAAGGAGAGAGAATCGGAATCGTCACAGTCGTAGCAGGAAGCCGAGCCGTCCCCGTCGGCGTCAAAGCCTTGATCCACTCCCCCCTCGCAGTCGTTATCCAGCCCGTCGCAGATCTCCACCGCGCCGGGATGGAGGGAGGGGTTGCCATCGTCACAGTCCGAGCAGGCAGCAAACCCATCCACGTCCCCATCAAACCCCTCGTCGATGAACCCATCGCAGTCCTGATCCAGGTCATCGCAGATTTCCACCCCTCCCGGATGCACCTCGGCGTTGTCATCGTCGCAGTCCACACACCCGGCAAACCCATCGGAATCGCTGTCGAATCCTTCATCTGTGCCGCCATCGCAGTCGTTATCCACCTCGTCGCACAGCTCGAAGGCCCCGGGATGAACGGCCAAGTCGCTGTCGTTGCAGTCCCCAGAGCAGGTGGTCAGCCCATCCCCATCCCCGTCGGTCAGGGACTCGATGGCCCCATCGCAGTCGTTGTCGAGGCCGTCGCACTGTTCGGGAGCGCCCGGCCACACCGTAGGATCCCCATCCTGGCAGTCATAGGCTCCGTAGCAGGTGGAGAACCCATCGGAATCGCCATCAAAGGGCTCATCGATCAGGTTGTCACAGTCCTGGTCCACCCCGTCGCAGACCTCTTCTTCCCCGGGAGAGAAGAGGGGATCCCGGTCATCACAGTCCCCACCGTTTTCGGTCCAGCCATCCCCGTCGTCGTCCCCATCCCGGGTTCCCTCGTCGATGTTCCCGTCGCAGTTGTTGTCGATTCCATCGCCACTTCCATCCCCACCTCCCTCGGAAGCCCCTGGAAACACGGCTGAATCATCGTCCTGGCAGTCGTCTCCTGAACAGGCTGTGTCCACCGCCCCGTCCCCATCCAGGTCCCGATCGTCGGCGACCCCGCTGCAGTCCCGGTCCACCCCGTCGCACAGATCCAAGGCTCCGGGAAACACGGTGGGATCGGCGTCGTTGCAGTCGCCGGCGCTGTCGCTCACCCCATCCCCGTCGTCGTCGCCGGCGACGGTGCCTTCATCGATCACCCCGTCGCAGTCCTGGTCGAGGCCATCCGGTTCCTCCAAGGCTTCCGGCCCGACTTCTGGGTTGGCGTCGTCGCAATCGCCAAGACAGGTGGTGGCCCCATCCCCATCCAGGTCGAAGCCGTCGTCCATCACCTCATCACAGTCGTTGTCGATGCCGTCGCAGACCTCGATCCCCCCTGGGTAGGCGGTGGCCTCCCCGTCGTTGCAGTCGCCGCCGCAGGGGGTGAACCCGTCCTCATCCCCATCCACGTCCTCGTCCACCGAGCCATCACAGTCGTTGTCCACCCCATCGCAGCGTTCGGGAGAGATGGGGTACACGTCGGGATCTCTGTCGTCACAGTCCCCCGCACAGGACGTGAACAGGTCTCCATCCAGGTCGTATCCCTCGTCAAGGATGAAGTTGCAGTTGTCGTCCACTCCGTTGCAGACCTCGGCAGCGACCGGACTGATGGTGGGATCGTCATCCTGGCAGTCCCCGTCGCACACCCTCTGC
>CAYRTW010000168.1:0-13437 GCA_964426935.1 uncultured Rickettsiales bacterium | reverse complement strand
GGCGTCGGGCAGCCACACGTAGAGGGGAATCTGCGCCGATTTACCGCAGGCCCCCAGGAACAAAAGCAGGGCGATGGCGTTGAGGACCCCAGGGGTCAGCCCCCCTCCATCCACCAGTTGGTGGCTGATTTCACCAAAATCCACCGTTCCCAGGGTCGCAAAGAGAAGCATGGTGCCCAGGGCGAAGCCAAAGTCGCCAATCCGGTTGGTGACGAAGGCCTTTTTTCCGGCCACGGCATTGGCGGTCTCGCTGAACCAGAAGCCGATGAGGAGGTATGAACACAGGCCCACCCCCTCCCAGCCTACGAACATCACCAGAAGGTTGTCCCCCATCACCAGGTTGAGCATGGAGAATACGAAGAGGTTCAGATAGGCGAAGAAGCGGTAGTAGGAGGGATCCCCCTTCATGTAGCCAATGGAATACAGGTGAATCAGAAAGCCGATGTTGGTGATGATGAGGCACATCACCGCCGAGAGGGGGTCCACCAGGAGGGTGTAATCCGCCCGAAACGCTCCCACCCGAATCCAAGGGAACACCTCCTGCACCAGGGACCTGTTGTCCGGCTCCATCCCCAGGAGTTGGAAGAACAGCAGCCAGGAAAGGGCCGCCGCCACCGCCATCACGCCGCAGGCAACGGTGTGAACGGCGGTGGGGGAGAGGAATCGCCGCCCCAAAACGCCATTGAACACCGCTCCCAGCAAGGGGAGGAGGGGGATGAGAAACAAAAGGGAAGATGTCGTCTCGTGCATCGGATGGTCGTCAGGAGAACCGTCTCCCAAACCCCTTTGCCGCAGGTTGGCGAGCTAGTTTTTCAGGGTGTTGAACTGGTCGATGCTGAGGGAATTCTTCAGCTTGAACATGGACACGATGATGGCGATGCCGACCCCCACCTCCACCGCCGCCACCACGAAGACCATCAGGACGAAAATGTGTCCCGCCTGATCGCCGCTATATCGGGAGAAGCTGATGAAGGAAAGATTGACAGCGTTGAGCATCAACTCAATGCTCATGAGCACCACGATGATGTTGCGGCGCAGAATCACTCCCACCGCTCCGATGATGAACAGAAGGCCGGCTGCCAGGATCAGATGAGGAAGGGGGATCATGCCGCCACCTCGGGGTGAGTGGGAGCTTCCTTGCCTTTTCCGCCGGCGGATTGGTCACTTCCTTCAACGGGTGAGTCGCGGCGCCCCAAGGCTCGCAACCCCGCCGAGTCCTTTCCGGTCAAGTAGATGGCCCCCACGATTCCCGCCAGGAGCAGGATGGAGGTGGCCTCGAAGGGAAGGATCCAGGTGGTGAGGAGATCCTCGCCGATGCTCCGCACCGTGCCAAATTCACCAGTAATCTTCACCGCTTGGGGGTCTCCAAAGGAGGCCAGGATCCCCTGGCGGCTTTGGGGGGACCCCCCCTTCCCGGCGATGATCACCAGGGCGATGGCAAAACCAACGGCGGTGGCCAGGGCGGGAAGAAGCAGGGTCACCATGGGATTGCGGAAGGCGTCGGCATCATCACCTCCCACATCGAGAAGCATGATGATGTACACCACCAGCACCATGATGGCCCCGGCATAGATGATCACCTGGAACACCGCCATCAGGTGGGCGCTCAGCAGGGCATAGGTCCCCGCCAGGGAGAGCATGGTGGTCAACAGGCTGACGGCGGCATGAATGGGATTGCGGAGCGCCACCATGCCAATGCCACCGGCAACCGCTAGCACCAGGAGCAGGTATAGAAACAGGCTCGTCACGGTCATCCGATTCTCGCTGGGAGGGCTTCCCCTCCCCTTCCAGGCGGGCCACAGTCGATAGGGCTGGGGCGGCGCCGATTGTAGGGAATCCGTCGGGTTGCGCCAGGGCTGACAGGAATTTCCCGCCCTCCCTGGCCTCTCAACCTTGCCGGGGCGCCCCCCCGGGATAGATGTGCTCGTCCTCGACCTGGGTGGGATTCCAGGTCAACAGGTAATCCCGGTCGTAGATCATCTTCTCCCGGCGATAGTCCACGGTGTGATAGTCGGTGGTCAGGCGGATGGCATCCACCGGGCAGGCCTCTTCGCAGTATCCACAGAAGATGCATTTGTCGATTTCGATGTCGAAGCGGACCGGGTACTTCTCGATGGAGGGATCGGGATGCTCGCCAGCATCGATATGGATGCACCAGGCGGGGCAGGCCGTGGCGCACATGTAGCAGGCGACGCACTGGGGCTCCCCGTTGGCCCTTTGGGTGAGGATGTGTTTGCCCCGGTTGATGCGGGTCATGTCGGGGCGGGTCTCTTCGGGATAGTAGATGGTGACCGCTCCCCTGACCGCCTCATCGGCCCTTCCCCTCATCCAGTACCACAGCCAGATGAACCACCGTCCCATGTTTCGAAAGAAGATGGCTCCAGTAATGCTCAGACCCCGCAACACCTCGGGAATGTAAAGCTTTTCCCACAAGGTCATCTGGGTGGGGTTGCGGTAGGTGAACAGGGTCCCCGCCGTAAACTCCTCCTTGTAGGCAGGCTCAGGAAGGGTGGGATTGAGCAGTGGATTCATGACTCTCTCCGGGCCACTAAAGGTTCAGCGACCGGCAACCAGTTGCACGATGCCCGCCGTCAACACCAGGTTCACCAGGGAAATGGGCAGCATCATCTTCCACCCCAGGCGCATGACTTGATCGTATCGGAATTTGGGAAGGGTCCAGCGAATCAGCACCTGGAACCAGCACAGCACCACCACCTTGACGGTGAAGGAGCCCAGACGGAGGAGCACCACCATCAGGTGGGACAGGGGAATCTCCGAGGACCCAAAGCGAAATCCCGAATCGTGGAGGAAGGGGACGTGATATCCGCCGAAGAACAGGGTGGCCACCAACCCGGCAATGACGGCAATGCCCACAAACTCGGTCATCATGAACAGGCCCATCTTCATGCCCGAGTATTCGGTGAAGTAGCCAGCGACGATTTCCGATTCCCCTTCCGGAAGGTCGAAGGGCACTCTCTTGTTCTCGGCGATGTTGGCGGCCAGGAACAAGAAGAACATGTGGGGCTGAAGCACAATCCCCCACTTCCACACATCCACCTGCTGCCTCACGATCTCCCCCAGATCCAGGGTCCCATAGATGAGGAACAACCCCAGGACGGTGAGACCCATGGCGATCTCGTAGGAGATCATCTGGGCACTGGCCCGGAGGCCCCCCAGGAGGGCGAACTTGGAATTGGAAGCCCACCCCGCCAGGGCGGCAGCGAACACTCCGGTTCCGGCGATGGCGAAGATGTAGAGGATGCCAATGTCCAGGTCCGCCAGTTGCAATTGGAAGGTGCGAGGATGGCCGGATGGGTCGGAAAAGAAGGAATGCAGCCATTCCCGAGCACCCGCCAGGGCTCCCACTCCGGCGAGGATGGACCCGTCCAGGAATCGGGCCGGTTCCACCACCCCACCGAAAGGAATCACCGCAAAGGTGATGAACACGGTGATGACGGCGATGAAGGGGGCGAGGTTGTAGATGAAGCGATCCACGAAGGGGGGAGTGAAATCCTCCTTGGTCAGCATCTTCACCGCGTCAGCAATGGCATGGAACAGGCCGATGAAGGTGAACTTCATGTACCAGCGCACCGTCCATTTCCCGTTCACTCCCCGAGTGGGAAGGGGAAGGGGGACGTAGCAGCGGTTGGCGCCGATGCGGTTGGCCATGACCGCCGCCTGCTTGCGCTCGACCCAGGTCAGCAATCCCCCCAGGTTCAGCAACATGCCGAACACCAGCAGGAGGTTGATGAGGGTGATGGTGATGAAGGCCCAATCCATCGTTGTTCCGTTCCTTGGGAGGGGAAGCCCTGGCCCTACGGCCGAGCCACTCCGCCCGCATGGCGATAAAGGGATTCCTGACCGAGGATGGGCAGGGTCCGGGTGGAAGGAAGGGGAGCACCGGTCTTCTGAGCCAGTTCCCGGAAGGTGCTGCCGTAGGATCGGCCCTTGAGCCTCGCCTGGAGGTCGGCCAGGATCTCAATCTCCCCCTTGCGGTTGCCAGGAGCCTCCACCGCCCGGCGAAAGACGCTCTTCACCCCGTCACAGTTGGTGAAGGAGCCCTCTTTTTCAGCCCAGGCGGGAGAGGGCAGGACCAGATGGGCCATTCCTTCCACCGCATCGGCACACCATCCCAGATAGACGACCCGAGGCACCGCAGCCAGCACCTGGCCCAGTTCCTCTTCACCTCCCGCCAGATGCCCCGCCAGTCCAGGTCCCCACACCAGGAGCACCGAGATGCTCCCCGCCCGGCAGGCCTCCAGGATCCCCGCCACGTCCAGGCCCCCCTTCTTCTCGTTGGGGACGACGCCGTTGGCCATCACCCCGGTTCGATTGGGATTGTGATCATCGGTATGAAGGAGATCATCGGCGGCCAGTCCCTCCCACCGGTCGGTCTTCACCGCCATATGGGGCACCTTCAAGGTCTCTCCGAACACCTTGGCCAGCAGGAAGGCTTCCTCGTTGCTTCCCCAGGAGGAGGCGAGGACGGCGATCTTCTCAGGGGTCTTCTTCACTTCGGAAAGGATCTCTGCCAGCAGGGTCACCGCCTCCGTCCAGGAGGGCCGGGATGACTTCTGGGGAATGCGGACCAGGGGCTGGGATTCTCCACGATCCCTGGCAAGAATCCGGTAGATGTCCCTCCCCTCGTCGCACATCCAATGGCCGTTCACTTCAGGGCGATGCCGAGGCATCAATCGGATGACCGAGGTGCGGTCGTGATCCAGGACCACGTTGCACCCTCTTGAACAGCCGGGGCAGACGCTCTCGGTATGCTTCAGGAACCATACCCTCTTCTTGAATCGGAAATCGGTCTTGGTCAGGGCCCCCACCGGGCAGATGTCGGCCACGCAGTCCTGATAATGGTTGTGAAGCTCCTGACCGGTCACCACCTCCACCAAGGAGTGGTCTCCCCGGTTGACGATGCCCAATTCATGGCTGCCGGTCACGTTTTCGGTGAACCGAACGCAGCGGGAGCAGAGGATGCATCGCTCGCCGTTGAACACGATCCGGTCGCTGAACCGCACCAGACGGGGCTTGTGGACCTTGTCATCCCGAAGTTCCGACCTCTTGCGGTCGTGCAGCATGTAGTAGTCCTGCAACATGCACTCTCCGGCCTTGTCGCAGATGGGGCAGTCAATGGGATGGTTGATGAGAAGGAATTCCATCACCGAAGCCCGAATGGCCTTCACTCCGTCGGTGTCAGTGCGAACCTTCATGCCGGGAGCGACCGCCGTGGCGCAGGACACCGGAGGGCGGCGGGCCCCCTCGATGTCCACGATGCACATGCGGCAGTTGCCGTCCACGGGGAGGCCGGGGTGATAGCAGAAATGGGGGATGTCGATCCCCTGCCGCTTGCACGCCTCCAGGACCGAGGTTCCCGCAGGCATCTCCACGGGAAGCTCGTTGATGGTCAGGGAGACGGTCTGGATGTCGCTCATCGTTGCCACCGGTTCATCAGGCGTGGGCGCCCAGGCCAAAGGGATCGGGAAAGCGGTTGCCGAAGGGGCAGCGCTGGTCGCGAATGTGCTGCTCGAACTCCTCCCGGAACACCTTGAGATGACTCTTGGCGGGCCAGGCGGCGGCGTCAGCAAGGGTGCAGATGGTCTTGCCCTCCATGTTGTCGGAGACCCGGTACAGCTCGTCCAGATCCTCCATCTTCCCCTGACCATTCTCGATGCGGCGAACGATGCGATGAATCCATCCTGTGCCCTCCCGACAGGGGGTGCATTGGCCGCAGCTCTCGTGGTGATAGAACCTCAGCAGCACGTCCAGGACGCGCACCATGCAGGTTCCCTCCCCCATGACGATGACCCCTCCCGAGCCCAGCATGGTGCCGTGCTGGACGCAGGACTCGTAGTCCATGTGGATCTTCATGGCGGTCTCGGCGTTGACCACCGGCACCGAGGATCCCCCCACGATCAACGCCTTCAAGGCCATCCCGCGAAGCATTCCCCCGCATTCCTTCTCCAGGAGATCCCGGAAGGGATAGCCGATGGGAACCTCGTACACCCCGGGATTCTGGACGTGCCCCGATACCGAAAAGAGCTTGCTCCCCGTGGACTTGCCGCTCTCGTTTCGCCACTGGGTGTAGGCCTCTCCCCCGAACTCGGCGATGTAGCAGACCGCCGCCAGGGTCTCCACGTTGTTGACGATGGTGGGGCGGTTGAAGGCACCGATGATGGCAGGAAAGGGCGGCTTCAGCCGTGGCTGCCCCTTGCGCCCCTCCAGGCTGTTGATGAGCCCGGTCTCCTCCCCGCAAATGTAGGCCCCGGAACCGGAGTGGGGAGTCAGGTGAAAGGTGAGGCCGCTGCCCAACACGTTCTCCCCCAGATACCCGGCGGCGTAGGCCTCTCGGATGGCCCCTTCCTGGTGGATCAAGGAGAGGACATATTCCCCACGGATGTAGATGTATCCGTGCTCAGCCCTCAGGGCGTACAGGGACAGGATCATCCCCTCCACCAATTGATGGGGATTCTCCTCCATGATCACCCGGTCCTTGAAGGTCCCCGGCTCCCCCTCATCGGCGTTGCACACCAGATAGGCGGGACGGCTCTTGGCCAGGAAGCTCCACTTCAGACCGGTGGGGAAACCAGCCCCTCCCCTTCCCCGCAGGCCCGATTTCTTGACCTCCTCCAGGAGCTGCTCGGGAGTGTATTTTCCCTTCAGCACCGCCTCCAGGGTCGAGTACCCGCCTCGGGAGCGATAGCTCTCCAGGGTTTCGGTGCCCGGAGTGGAACGGGGGTAGTTCAGGAGGGTCTTGTGCCCGTCCAGGACGGTGTATGCCATGGTGATTCCAGAGGGGTCAGTGACCGCCGCCGGCCTCCTCGGGGGTGTGAACACCAGCACCAGCGACCAGGCGGAGCCCGTCCTGAGGGAGGAGGCGACCTGGACCGGTGCCGGGGCCATAACAAAGGTTGGGATCGGCTCCCTCCCGATCCGGTGCCGCAGTCAGGCGCGCCAGAAGGGCGTCCACCTGGGAAATGGAGCGCAGGTTCTCCAGGTAGTCGTCGTTGACCTGCATCATGGGGGCGTATCCACAGGCGCCCAGGCACTCTGCGGTGGAGAGGGTGAACTTGCCATCCGGGGTGGTCTGGCCCGCCCGAATTCCCAATTTCTGCTCCAGGTGATGAATCAGTTGCTCCGCGCCCATCAAGGCACAGCACACGTTATGACAGACCTGGAGGTGGTGCCTGCCCACCGGCTTCTTGTTGTACATGGTGTAGAAGGTGGCCACCTCCTCCACCCAGATGGCCGGCACCGGGAGGATCCCAGCGACAAACTCCAACACCTGCGGAGAAATCCACCCGAATTCTCGCTGCGCCAGGGACAGGACGGGAAGAATCAAGGCCCTCTCCTGCCCCTGGGGATAGCGGGTTCGCAGCCAGGCCAGCCTCTCTTGAGCGGGCGCCGAGAACTCCAGGCGGGCGTGAGGACCGGAGTCCACCGGGGAGGGCGGAGACGGAGCCTCCATCCACGAAGGGTCTCCTTCGGGGCGAGGAGGAACGAATTCCTCGGGAATCGATGCGGCGCGTTGGGTCATGGGGCGAGGGGGTTCCCGGCAAAAGCCTGTTTTAGCGGTCGCACTCGCCGCCAATCATGTTGACCTGACCGAACACCGGCACGATGTCGGCCACCTGATGCCCCAGCAGCATCAAGTGAATCCCTCCCATGTGGATGAAGGAGGGGGGCCTCACCCGGCACTTGTAGGGCTGGCCCGAGCCGTCGGAGACGATGTAGAAGCCCACCTCCCCATTGCCCCCTTCCACCCCATGGTACTTCTCCCCTGCCGGAGGACGGGGGCCTTCCATGATCAGCTTGAAGTGGTTCATCAGGGCTTCGATGTTGCTGTACACCTCCTCCTTGGGAGGCAGCACCATTCGGGGATCGGCAACCTTGATGGGGCCGCCAGGGATGTCCTTGATGGCCTGATCGATGATGCCGATGGACTCCTCCATCTCCCGCATCCGCACAAAGTACCGGTCGTAGTTATCCCCATATTTACCGATGGGAATGTCGAACTTGAAGCGGTCATAGATCGAGTAGGGAGCATACCGTCGGCAGTCCAGCTGCACGCCGGTGGACCGAAGGATGGGACCGGTATACCCATAGCGGATGGCGTCCTCCCTCTTGAGGATCCCCACTCCCCTCATCCTGTCGATGAAGATCCGGTTGCGATCCACCAAGCCATGGATGTCGGTGAGCCGGGGAATGATCTGCTCCTTGAGGAGGAACCGGGTGCGCTCCAGCCACTCGGGAGTCACGTCTCTGGCCACGCCTCCCACCCGCGCATAGGACTGGGTGAGGCGGGCACCGGTGACGTGGGCGATGTGCTCCCACAGATAATCCCGCTGCTCGATCAGGTAGAGGAAGGCGGTCATCGCCCCCAATTCCATCAATGCCGCCCCCAGGCAGGTGAGGTGGTCGCTCACCCGAGACAGCTCGCTCATGATCACCCGGATGTACTCACATCGCTCAGTGACCTTGACCTCGAACATCGCTTCCACCGTCTCGCAGAAGCCGAAGTTGTTGATGAGGGGGGAACAGTAGTTGAGGCGGTCGGTGTACGGGACGATCTGGTTGTAGGTGTGGGCCTCCGCCTCCTTCTCAAAGCCGCGGTGGAGGTAACCAGGGATGACATCGCAGGCGGTGATGGTCTCCCCGTCCAACTCCACCACCATCTTGATGGTGCCGTGCATGGCCGGGTGGGAGGGCCCGATGTTGATGATCATCCGGTTGTCGAGTTCGTCCTCATCGGCCTCGTCCGCCGCCTTTTCCAGATGGAAACGATGGGGAAAGCTGTAGGTGGGGGCGTTGCCCACCTCGAAGTCCTTGAGGACGGATTCGGGAATGCCTGCCATCGACTCGGCTCGGGGTTCAGGTTTTGAGGGTGCCGCCCCAGGTCTCGCCGGGGAGGGAGCCCTCGCGGGTGGTCCAATAGCGGGGCTCGAAGAGGGGCTGGGACTTCTCCTTGGGGTAGTCCTTGCGGAGGGGATGTCCCTCGAACTCCTCGTAGAGGAGGATCCGCTGGAGGTGGGGATGTCCCTCGAAGCGAATGCCGTACATGTCGAAGATCTCCCTCTCCATCCAGTCCGCCGTTCCCCACATGGGGGCCAGGGATGCACAAGAAGGGTTCCCTTCCGGGACCCGGAACTTCAGGCGCAGCCGGTGAAAATATCGGGTGGAAAAGAAGTGATAGACCAGCTCGAAGCGGGGCTCTTCCGCTGCATGGTCCACCGCCGTCTGGTCCATCAGAAAGTCAAAATGGGTGCGAGGATCGTCCCTCAGGGTTCGGACGACCTCCAGAAGGGAGGAGGCCTCGATGAGGATGGTGTCGTCTCCCAGCCGGTCGTGAAACGCCACCACCTGGGGGCCCAGGATATGGAGGACCTGACTGAGGCAGGGGCTGAGGGTCTTGGCGATGGGTTCTGACATGTAAATCTATAAAATCGTTCAGGAAGTTGAAGAAGTCGAAAATCCTCAGGGAAGCTAGAGCACTTCGTGCTTCTGGTTCTGGATCTTCTCCTGCAGCTTGACCAGGGCGTCGAGAATGGTCTCTGGACGAGGGGGACAGCCGGGGATGTACACGTCCACCGGAATGATCTTGTCGCAGCCAGGAACCGAGGTGTAGTTCTGGTAGAAGCCCCCGCTCACAGCACAAGCCCCCATGGCGATGACCCACTTGGGCTCGCACATCTGGTCGTAGACCCTCTTCAGGATGGGGGCCTGCTTGTGGGTGATGGTACCCACCACCATGAGCATGTCCGACTGCCGGGGAGAAAATCGGGGCAGGGCGGCACCAAAGCGATCCGTGTCGTAGTGGTTGGCCGAGGCCGCCATGTATTCCATACCGCAGCAGGCGGTCACGAAGGGATACTGGAACAAACTGAACTTGCGGCCCCATCCCAGGAAGGCGTCGAGTCGGGTGGTATACACCTTGTCTCCCAGGTCTCCACCCAGGCCGGGATCCCCCAAAGCTCCCCCCACCGCGAGGCCCCTCGCCGCCCCTGTCTTGAGTTCTACCGCCATTCCAAGCCTCCCTTCCGCCAGGCGTAAGCCAGGCCGATGGTCACCGAGATCATGAAGATGAGCAGTTCGACGAAACCAAACCAGCCCAGGTCCCGGTACACCACCGCCCAGGGGTATAGAAGGACCGTTTCCAGATCGAACATCACGAACAGGATGGCCACCAGGTAGAACTTCACCGAGATGCGACGGCGATTGCTGACCTGGATGGGCACCGACCCGCACTCGAAAGGCTCCAGCTTGACCGCCGGTGCCGTCTCTGCGGGGCGCTTGGGACCCAGCACCGCGTTGATGCCCAGCATCACGGCAGCGAACCCGAAGGCCGCCACCAGGGCCGCCAGGATGGGGAAATAGTTGTTGTACTGCTCGACCATTCAACCACTCCTGCCCTCTCTGGAATCCAAAAAGGGCGAAGAGGAAAGCGCGCGCAAGGGCGGCCGGTTTCTACCCTAGTTGGGGGCGATGAGCAAGGGCTTGAGCCCACGATGGGAACGGCCGATCCAGGAGCAGACTGGGAAGCCTGTCACTCCTCCCCCCTCCTCCTTTGCCACCATCCGCCAGGTTGGGTACAAGGAGGGGGCTGTTGAGGATTCCGTGTCCCAGAAACCCCTGCATGATCTGGCCCGGGCCCAGAAGATCGCTTCGGTGCTGGCCCGCTATGGCTTCTCCGAGTGGGTCAGCCGCACTCCCTGGGGGGGAGCCTCCGCCTCCCCTGGCGAATCCCCTGGGGCAAACGACAGGCTACCGGCCGCCGACAGGGCCCTGAAGGCCCTTCAAGAATTGGGTCCCACCTTCGTCAAGCTGGGGCAGGTGTTGTCGTCGCGACCGGACATCCTCCCCAGGGAATTCCTCAACGCTTTTGAGACTTTGCAGGACAGGGTTCCTCCATTTCCGTCGGAAATGGCCCGCCGGATCATCGAAGAGGATCTGGGGCGCCCGATAGAGGATCTCTTCGATGAGTTTCAGGATGAACCCCTGGCCTCCGCCTCCATCGCCCAGGTCCACGCCGCCGTGCTTCGGGGAGGAGGCCGGGTGGCGGTAAAGGTACAAAGGCCGGGGATCGAGGCCATCATCCGCTCCGACATCAGCATCCTCTACGTCCTGGCCCGAGCCCTGGAAGGCAATCTGGAAATGGCGGGGCTCTACACCCCCGAGGCCATCGTGCAGGAGTTTGATGCTGCCATCACCCGAGAGCTGGATTTTCACCAGGAGGCCGGAAACGCCGAGGCCTTTGCCCGCAACCTCAAGGAACTTCCTGGGATTCGGGTGCCTTCAGTTCACCGTTCCCTCTCCAGCCGAAGGGTGCTGACCCTGGAATTCGTGGATGGAGTGCGCCTCAGCCACGCTGCCGAGAGGGGGTTTGATCGCCAGGAGGTGATGGATCGCCTCATCGCAGCCACCTACCATCAGGTGTTCGTCGATGGGCTGTTCCACGGAGATCCCCATCCGGGAAACCTGCTGGTGGATGGGGAGGGGCGCCTGTGCTACCTGGATTTTGGATTGGTGGGGCGCCTCACCCGGGAGATGCAGGACACCCTGCTTGAGCTGTTTACTGCGGTGGTGTTCCGGGACGCGGATCGGGTAGCCCGAACCCTGTACCGAGCGGGGGCCAGCGGTGTCCGGGTCAACTTGCGGGCCCTGTCCCACGAAGCAGGGGAGCTGCTGGCCCGATACGGACATCTCTCCCTGTCCCAGCAGTCCACCGGAGATCTGATCGTGGATCTCCTCCAAGCGGGTTCCCGTCATCACCTCCGCCTTCCCCAGGAGTTCGCCCTCCTGGCTCGGGCCACCATTACCCTGGATGGCATCGCTCGGGGGATGGTCCCCGATTGGAACATGATGGAGGCGGTGAAGCCCTACGCCCTGCGCTTGTTCCGGGATCGCTACGGCCCGGACAAGGTGGGACAGGATCTCGGGCACCTGGGCTGGCAGGCCGCTGCCCTGCTTCGCGATCTCCCCATGCAAATGGACCAGCTTCTGTTGGACCTGGAGCGGGGGCGACTCACCCTCACCGCCGAATCCCCTGGTGTGGACCGGCTGGAAAAGACCGTGGCCCGGGCGGGGGACAGGCTGCTCCTGGGCATGGGGGTTTCCGCTTTTCTGGTGTCTGCGGCGATATTGACCGTCGGGGCCTCGGCCTCCGACGAATTTCGCTGGATGAGCATCGTCAGCGCCGCAGCGGTGGTGGCCAGCCTGCTGGCGGCGGGTGGGCTTCTGGGGGCTCTCCTCTACAACCTCTACATTGTGGACAGGCTGAAGGGTCTGAAGCTGGGCAGGATCCTGGGGTTTTTCTTTCGTCGGGACCGCTCCTGACGAGAGCCTCTCGCTCCATCGGATCTCCGGATCGTTGCGAGGAGAGGAGGCGCCGTGGTAGAGGAACCGTGCGCGCGCTTCGGGTATCCCCTTGCCTGCGCTCCGTTGTTGCCAGATCCGGCACCCGGCCGACTCCAGCACGAGTTGAAGCACCTGCCCTGCGCTGATTGAGGTGTTGCCTTGACCTCTCCCTCGGAGCCCGTTTCTCCAGCTCCCTCCGACTCCCTCCCCGAGTTTCATCCTGGCGATGTCATCGATGGGAAATTCCTGGTGCTTCAAAAGATGGGCACGGGGATGCTGGGTGCCGTCTACAAGGTCAAGGTCATCAAGTCCGGAGAGACGGTGGCTCTCAAGGCCATGCGCCCCAATCTCGTCCACGAGAACGTGGACGTAAAGCGTTTCACTGAAGAGATCGAGACGGCTCGGCAACTCAATCACCCTGGAATCGTTCGGTATTTCGATGTGGGTGAGCACGAGGGGGTGAAGTTCTTCACCATGGAGTTGGTGGAGGGAAAGAGCCTCCGCCAGATGATGAGGGAGAAGATCGAGGGGGGACAGCGTTTCACCGCCCAGGAGATCTACGCCGTCGTCATCCAGACCTTGGAGATCCTCAAGTACGCCCATCGAGTGACCATTCACCGGAACCTCAAGCCGGAGAACATCCTCCTCACCCTGGAGAAGGGCCCCGACGGAAGGGTCCGCCAGCGGGTGAAGATCACCGACTTCGGCATCGCCCACATCATCTCCCCCACCATCTTCGCCTCGTCCTTCATCCCTCGGGACAAGGCCTTCTACGTCGCCCCCGAGCTCTCCCAGTTCCAGGACGACGCCGGCGCCCAGTCGGACATCTACTCGGTGGGAGCCATCCTCTACGAGATGATGACCGGCGAACCCCCGGTTGGGAAATATCAGCGCCCTTCAGAGGTGGACGACAGCCTCTCCAAGCAAATCGACACCGTCGTAGACACCGCCCTGGCTCCCAACCCGGGGGATCGGTACGAGTCGGCGGAGGTCATGCTTCCCTCGGTGAAGCTGGCTTTCAACGATCTGTACAGCAGTGGTTCCTCCACCATCTATCGGGTCATGGCCATCATCGGGGTC
>CAYRTW010000167.1:0-13473 GCA_964426935.1 uncultured Rickettsiales bacterium | reverse complement strand
CCTACGACGCGGGCGGCGGGAAGTTTTTGTTGAAGGGATTCTCTCCCTGATTCCGGTGATCCCCATGGACCTTCCGGTGGCGCGCACCCATGCCCGCTTATGGGCTGACTTGAAGAGCAGAGCCCTGATGGCGGGAGCCCACGACCTCATCATTGCTGCCACCGCCCTCACTCACCGACTCGCTCTCTTGACCGTCAACGTCCGGGAGTTTGATCGGGTGGACGGCCTGATGGTTCGCCGATTTTCCGTGGGAACCTAGGCCACGGCTGGTGCTCCCTTCCTCCACCCGTGGTCCCGATGAGTGTAGAATGGCGCCGCTTCGGCCGTGCCCCCCTCTCCGGAATCGGCTGGCCCATCTTCCCTTCCCATTGGAATCCTCACCCGGATGAGCCTCGGCACCCCCTCCACCCCTCCACCTCACGCCCAGCAGGGGGAAGACTCCTCTACCCTGGATTCCTTCGACACCACCGATTCCATGTCCGGGGAAACGGTGAGCGGAGAGGATCTGGCCCTCGACTCCTCCTTCCTCAATGGGGCAAACCGGGCCTGGATTGAGGAGATCTACGCGGCCTGGTTGGAGAATTCGGATGCGGTGGATCCTTCCTGGCATCCCTTCTTTCAAGGCCTCTCCGGCAGCGGGACTCCCAGTCGAGAAGCCCTCCTCGGAGTGCCTCCCGACCGCCGCTCCCTGTTTGCCGGTCGCTCCGCCACCACCAGCGCCCCCGAAGACGCCCAGCGGCTGCGAAGAAACGCTGCGGTGGGGAACTTCATCGCCGCCTTTCGTCGCAACGGTCACCTCATCGCTCACCTGGACCCCCTCGGCCTGCGAAAGAGGGAAAAAACTCCCGTGCAGCTCACCATGGAGTATCACGGCCTGGTGGAAGCGGACCTGGATCGGGTGTTTCACGCCGGGCATCTGTCTCCCTCGGGCACGGGCTACGGACCTCTTCGGGCCATCATCGCTCGCTGCAAGGCCACCTACTGCGGCTCCATCGGGGTGGAGTTCGTCTACATTCGGGATGAGCATCGCAAGAAGTGGATCGAGGAGCGCATCGAGGAGACCGGGGGCCGGATCCTGCTGGATCACCACACCGCCCTGCGCGTCCTGGACCGCCTGACCGCCGCCGATCACTTCGAGAGCTTCCTCCACACCAAGTATCCTGGCGCCAAACGCTTCTCCATCGAGGGATGTGAAGCGTTGATCCCTTTGCTGGACCTGATGATCTCCGCTGCGGCTCAAGAAGGGGTGGACGAGGTGGACATCGGCATGGCCCACCGGGGTCGGCTGAACGTCCTGGCCAACATCCTAGGGAAGGCTCATCGCGATATCTTTGAAGAGTTCGAAGACCGTTTCGCGCCCCCCGAGGACATGGGCAGCGGCGGGGATGTGAAGTACCACCTTGGTTATCAGGCCCTTCACCACACTCCAGAAGGCAAGGAAATCCACGTCAACCTGGCCTTCAACCCCTCCCACCTGGAGTTCGTTTCCCCGGTGGTCAACGGCATGGTGAGAGCCAAGCAGGATCACACCAGGGATGACCGGCGGGTGAAGAGCCTGCCCATCGCCCTTCATGGGGACGCCGCCTTTGCTGGCCAGGGCATCGTCCAGGAGACCATCAACCTGGCGGAGCTTCCCGGATACACCACCGGGGGCACCATCCATGTGGTCATCAACAACCAGGTGGGGTTCACCACACCCCCCGAGCTGCAGCGCTCATCCGAGCACTGCACCGACGTGGTGAAGTCGGTCCTGGCTCCGGTGATTCACGTCAACAGTGAGGATCTGGGGGCGGTGGCCTTTGTCGCTCGGCTGGCGGTGGCCTATCGACAGACCTTTCATCGGGACATCGTCATTGACCTGTGGGGATATCGAAAATACGGTCACAACGAGAGCGATGAGCCAGCATTCACCCAGCCTTTGATGTATCAGGAAGTTCGTAAACATCTGTCACCCCTACAGATTTATGCTCAACGATGTGTCGCTGAAGGCGTGCTTTCCCAAGCGGATGTGACGGGTACGGCCACCCGCATCCGCGCCCTCCTGGAGGAGGAATTGAGCCGAGCCCGAGAACCGGATCGCCCCAAGGGAGTGCTGGCCGGTTTGTGGAAGGGCATCCACCCGGGAACCCACGAGGCGGCGGCCTCCCAGCCCACCCAGGTTTCCGCTCCCCTGCTCGCCGAATTGGGGGAGGCCTTGGCCCGAGTGCCCGATGGGTTTGCTGTCCACCCCAAGCTCAAGAAAATCCTGGACAAGCGAGCCGAAATGGGGCGCGGGGAAGCCCCCATCGACTACGCCATGGGCGAGGCTCTGGCCCACGCCACCCTGCTCCGAGAGGGATATCCGGTACGCCTTTCTGGCCAGGACAGCGGTCGGGGGACCTTTTCTCACCGAAACGCCGTGCTTCACCACCAGACCACCGGGGAGAGGTACATCCCCCTCAATCACCTGGGAGGTCCCCAGGCCATGTTCGATGTCCTGGACTCCCCCCTGTCCGAGGCGGCAGTCCTGGGATTTGAATATGGATACACCCTGGCCCGCCCCGAGGCTCTGGTGATGTGGGAGGCCCAGTTTGGCGATTTCGCCAACGGTGCCCAGGTCATCATCGACCAGTTCATCTGCTCCTGTGAAGACAAATGGAACCGCTTCTCCGGCCTGGTCCTCCTCCTTCCTCACGGTTACGAAGGTCAGGGGCCGGAGCACAGCTCCGCTCGTTTGGAACGGTTCCTACAGCTTTCTGCCGAAGACAATTGGAGGGTGATGAACCTCACCACCCCCGCCCAGCTCTTCCACGCCTTGCGCTCCCAGGTCCATCGCAACTTCCGCAAGCCCCTGGTGCTGATGACCCCCAAGAGCTTGTTGCGCCACCCCCGAATGGTCTCCTCTCTGACGGAGTTTACCGAGACTGGATTTCAGCCGGTCATGGGGGATGGAGCCGTGGACCACGGGAAGGTGACCCGGGGCGTCCTGTGCTCCGGAAAGGTGTATTACGATCTTCTCCAGGCCCGGGAGGAGCAGAAGTTGACCGATGTAGCCCTCCTCCGGGTGGAACAGCTCTATCCCTTCCCCGAGGACGAGGTGCGGGAGGCCATTTCCCTCTTCCCCAAGGCGGGGCGATGGACCTGGTGCCAGGAAGAGCCGGCCAACATGGGGGGCTACTCCCACGTTGCCCCCCACCTGATGGATTTGCTGGGGACCCGCATCCCCTATGCCGGTCGCAGCCGCTCCGCCGCCCCTGCCACCGGCTCCAAGAGGCTCCACGACCAGGAGCACGCCGACCTGTTGAAACTGGCTCTCTTCCCTTGATGTCAAACCCCCCGTCCCCTCCCATTCGGGCGACGGTGAGCAGGCGCCATGATCGTTGACGTTGTCATTCCCGCCCTGGGCGAATCCATCACCGAAGGAACCATCTCCACCTGGCATGTGGCCGTGGGAGACGTGGTCACCGAGGATCAGCCTCTTTGTGAAGTGGAAACCGACAAGGTGACCACCGATCTTCCCTCTCCCCGGGCCGGTCGAATCGAAGCCTTGCTGGTGGAGGCCGGAGCCGATGTCCCGGTGGGAGCGACGGTGGCTCGCATTGACACCGAGGGCAGGGTGTCGACATCCGCCCCCATTTCGCCCTCTCCCCTCCCCACCTCATCCTCCCCCATCCCGGCCAGCGTTCACTCCCCAGAGCCCCCTTCCCTGACTCCAGCAGGGAGGCAGTTGGTGAAGGAGCACGGCCTGGATCCCGCCGCCGTGGCCAAGGCGTCCGCTCCAGCGCCCCGGGTGGGGCGAGGAGAGGTCCTCACCTACCTGGAGCAGAGGCCAACTCCTGCCCCCCCTCCTCCGGTGGCACCTCTCCCTGCGGTTGGGACTCCAGGTTCCTCCTCCCGTCCCCTTCCTTCGCTGCCCAGCCGTCCCACCGGAATGGCAGGTCGCTCGGTGCGACGGGTACCCATGACCCGTCTGCGAAAGCGCATCGCCGAACGCCTGAAGGAGGTCCAGAACACCGCCGCCATCCTCACCACCTTCAACGAAATCGACATGTCGGTGGTGGTGGACCTGCGAAAGACCCATGGAGAGGAGTTCCAGAAGGCCCACGGGGTGAAGCTGGGGTTCATGAGCTTCTTCGTAAAGGCCTCCATCGAAGCCTTGAAGGAGTTCCCCGCCCTGAATGGCCAGATCGATGGAGGAGATATCGTCTACAACGAGTTCTATGACATCGGTGTGGCGGTGAGCACCGACCGGGGGCTGGTGGTTCCGGTGATCCGAGACGCGGATCGCTTGAGCTTTGCTGAGGTGGAAAAAGCGGTCAATCAGCTCGGGGAGGCGGCCCGCACCGGCTCTCTGACCCTGGAGCAACTGGACGGGGGCACCTTTTCAGTCACCAACGGCGGGGTGTTCGGCTCCCTCCTGTCCACTCCCATCCTCAACGCACCCCAGAGCGGCATCCTGGGCATGCACACCATCACCCGTCGGCCGGTGGCGGTGGGGGACAAGGTGGAAATCCGCCCCATCATGTTCGTGGCCCTGTCCTACGACCATCGCATCGTGGATGGAGCCCAGGCGGTGCGGTTCCTGGTGAAGATCAAGCAGATCCTGGAGAATCCGACCCGACTGCTGTTGGAGATCTAGGAATCACTCTCCTCCATGAGCTCCCTTCGAGCCCCCATGACACCGAGGCGACGGGAACATCTGCCTGCCCTTGGCCTCCCACTCCTCAGGGGTAAAGGCGTGGATGGACAGGGCGTGGACTCCCGCACGCAACTCCTCGGCCAGAGCGGCGTGGACCCGGCGATGGCGGGCCAGCAGCCCCTCCCCGGCGAATCCCTGACTGACCACCAGCACCTTGAAGTGGGTTTCCGAGCCAGGTGGGACGGAGTGCATTCCGCTCTCGTTGAGCACCTGCATCGCCTGGGGATGAAAAGTGTCCTCCAGGGTTCGCCCGATACGAGTTTCGACCGGTCCGGGGGCCTCTTCCGAAGCAATCAAGGGAGACGTGTTCATGCAACTCCTTCCAGGTTCGACCCCGACGTGGATTGAAGATACCCTGTGCCGTCGTTCATGGCGAAGGCCATCCCCGGCAGGACCCTCATGCTCATCATTTCCGAATCCCATCGCAACCCCGCCCTGAAATCCTCCTCCCTCCCCCGCCTGGATCCCCAGGACCTGCGAGGTTTTGAGAAGGTGGCCATCCCGGTCTGCGATTTCGTCAACACCAACGCCATCGTCAAGACCTTCATCCAGTGGTTCGTTCGCACCGTCACCGCCACCTGGATCAGCGCCGCCACTCGCAACCTCTGGGAACTGCATGGCCTGGAGAGGGTCCGGGACTTGAAACCCACCCAAGGCGTCATCCTCCTCTCCAATCATCGCTCCTTCTTTGACATGTATGTGACCAGCGCGGTCCTGTACAAACGGGCCAACTTCCTGAAACGATTATTCTTTCCGGTTCGCACCGATTATTTCTACACCCACCCTCTGGGACTCCTGGTCAACCTCATGATCTCAGGAGGGGCGATGTGGCCGCCGGTGTTCCGGGATGAGCGAAAGTTCCGGCTCAATCCCGTGGGCATCTCCCAGATGATTCACGCGCTCCACCAGCCCGGGGCGGTGATGGGAATCCATCCTGAAGGCACTCGGGGCAAGGGCCCCGATCCCTATGAGATGCTCCCCGCCCGACCTGGGGTCGGCCACCTCCTCAAGGCCTGCCACCCCGACACCCTGGTGCTGCATTACTTCATCGTCGGCATGTCCAACAACGTGCTGCGGGAGGTGGGGAGGAATTTTCGCGCCCCGGGAAAGAGGGGGGATCCCATTCGCATCACCTTTGGCACTCCTATTCGCGCCGGCAGCCTGAACCAGGAGGCCTCGGCCCAGGATCTGGCCGATGAGATGCAGGCCCACATCCGCGCCCTGGGGGAGGAAGATCGGGCCCGGCCCCACCCCTCCCGGTAGTGGCGGAGTCGTCCGACCCACAACACTCCCCCTTCTCCCCTACGGGCAGTTCCCCCCTGTTTCGTAACTCACCTCCACCACTTCCCCATTTTCTGGCACGAAAATTCCGTCAAAGACGACGGCGTTTGCCTCCTGATCAAAAACCCAGCCGGTAGAGATGGACACCCCCTCCACGACCACTCGCACCGTTCCTGGCCAGGGAATTCCCGCCAGGACGAACCGCCGAACATCGGAGAGGGCCTGTTCCGCCATCACTGGGGCAAAATCATCCCAATCCACCTCACACAAGGACGTCACCACCCCTCCGGTAGCCAGGGCCGCCTCGACAAAACCCGTTCCCGCCGCCGCCTCCCCTTCGCTACCCTCACAGTCCATCGCCACCGAAGCATCGTCCACCCCCACCACCGCCATCACCCCAAAGCGAGATTCATCCTCCACCAGCGCCCACCCCGCCTCCAGATATTCCTCCAGATCCGCAGGGGACGTATCTGGCCCATCGGCGATGAACACTATTCGCAACCCCGCGTCTTCTCTACGA
The DNA here is from genome assembly GCA_964426935.1 of uncultured Rickettsiales bacterium. Taxonomy (GTDB): domain Bacteria; phylum Myxococcota_A; class UBA796; order UBA9615; family JAKLKC01; genus CAYRTW01. The sequence continues at coordinate 6,994 of CAYRTW010000167.1, read as the reverse complement.
AATCCAGCGTTCTCTCCCTCCAGGTATTCTTCACTCAATGCCTCGGCGGCCCTCTCCAGGGAGGGATAGCTGTCCTCCCCATCGGTGCCGACCCGCAGCAGGTCCTCCAGGCGGGATTCCCGATTTCCCATGGGGGAGGTCACCAGGAACTCCCCCTCCTCCCGCCGCATCGCCGCTTCGTCAGGGGTGAGCACCGCCAGGTGATACTCCAGGTCCAGCTCATCCAGGGCGTCGATGATTTCCCCGGCCCCCCGGTAGAGGTTCTCTTGCTCGTTGGCCATCTGGCTCCCGTTGGCGACCACCAACAGCAGGTCCACCCATCGGTGACCGGCCTGGGCGAAGGTCTCCACCACCGGTTCCCCGGGAGCCCCGGTGCCCAGAACATAGGCAACCGCCGCCTCCCCTTCCCCCTCCTCAGGCTGCACCGTCAGGGACACGCTGCTCCCCGCCCACGCGGTGGGAGTGAAGGCCACGTCAATCCTTCCTTCTCCTCCAGGGTCCACGACATCCCCTCCTTCCAAGGAGCCAGGCTCGAAGGAGAACCCTCCCTCTCCCGCCAACGCCACCGAGGCGAGATGGAGAGGAGAGGCTCCCGAGTTGGTCACCAGGAAGGAAGCCACCGCCCGGCAACTCAGTCGGACCTCCCCCAGATCCCAGAGGGAGGGGGCCAACTCCATGTGGGGAAGGACTCCTACGCCAGAAAGGGGGATGGAAACCTCCTCCTCGTCGGGAGAGTTGGAAATGATGTGGAGGGTGGCAGAGAGGGCGCCCTCCACCCCTCCCGCCAGTTGGATGGGAAGGACCAGGGTGTCGAAACGATACAGAGCCGTATCGAGATCCACCGGAGAGGCAAAGGCGAATCCCATTTCTTCTCCAATAATCTCAATAACTTGAAATCGAAGCGGCGCATCTCCCTGGTTGGTCAACGTCACCTCCAGAAGCTCCGTCTCTCCAGCACCCACTTCTCCGAAGTCCAGCGTGAGAGGAAACACCTCGATGTCCGGATCCCTCTCGCCAGCGGGGTGCAGCTCCTGGGAAGAACAGGCCATGCCGGCCACACTTGTCAGGGCCAGCACGGGAAGGAGGGGGGGAAAGGCACGGCAGATCATGGTCCTGAACGGTACCATGCTCCAGCCTGATCGGATCGACGGATCTCTCCGCACCGTTTCCGGAGGGCCCCCAAGTCGGGTAGTTTCATCCAGGCTTGGATCCAAGGGAAGATGCCCGCCTACCTCCTCGATCTCCCCGCCTTTGCTGTCGCCTCCCTGGTGGCCTTCCTCCTCCTTCATCGGCGGCTGGTCCGTAGAGGTGCGGGCGGCGTGCCCCAACCCGCCTGGCTGGCCATCCTCCTGGCCTTGCTCTTGGGAGGGGCGCTGACCCACCTGGCGGGAGCCCGGGAGCAGCGTCGCATTGAGGGGCTCCTCTCCGGCATCTGCCCCACCTATGCCATGGAACTGGAGAACGGAGGGCACTCCCTGGTGGGGGAAGGGGTTTCCCCGGAGGATCCCCGGTATCTGTCGATGATCCGTCATCTCCGGAATTGGCAGCAGCGCAACCCCCTGGTGGCGGACATCTACACCCTCAGACGGGATGGCCCGGGGCGGTATCTGCTCATCGTGGACGCCGAGACCGATTACAACCGAGACGGGGATTATGATGACCCCAGGGAAAATCGCACGCCCATCGGCACTCCCTATCCCATGGATCACTCCCTGGCGGCAGAGCAGGCCTTCCGGGGCGAGGTGGGATTTTCTACCGCCATCATTCACGACGCCTGGGGACAATGGGTGTCTGCCTACGCTCCCCTCCGAGGCCAGGACGGTTCGGTGGAGGCGGTGGTGGGAGTCGATTTCCCCGCCCAGGCCTTCACCCGGGAGGTCAGCGCTGCCCGGGGGGAGGTGCTGGTGGGCCTGGCGGTCGTCCTGGGCATCCTGGGAGTGGCCATCTCGGAGGTGAGCCGGATGCGGGCGCGGGTGGAGGAGAGGCAGAGGGTGGCCCGGACCCTGGAAGAAGCGGGGCAGGCCGCCGAAACCGCTCGTCAGGCCGCCGACGAGGCCAACCGGCGCAAGAGCCTGTTCCTGGCCAACATGTCCCACGAGATCCGCACCCCCATGACCGGCATCCTGGGATTGACGGAGCTGGCCCTGCACACCGACGATCCCGACGCCCGCAGACATTACCTGGAGGGAGCCAGCGCTTCCTCCCTCTCTCTCCTCAAGATCCTCAATCACATCATCGACCTTTCCCGCATCGAATCCGGCGTAGATCCCATTGAAAAGACCCCATTTTGTCTGCTGGACACCGTTCGAGCCTCCGCCTCCACCCATCAGGGTTCGGCGGCTCAACGAGGCCTGAGCCTGAGCGTCGAGCCTTCTCCAGGACTGCCCACCTGGGTATATGGCGACGGAGATCGGGTGCGTCAGGTCCTGCTCAACCTCCTGGGAAACGCCATCAAGTGGGCGCATCGAGGACCGGTGAGGGTGAGGGTGGAGGCGATGAAAGAGGGCATCCTGAAATTCTCGGTAGAGGACAAGGGACCCGGCATCTCCAAGGAGCACCAGTCCAGATTATTCAGGGATTTCAGCCAGGTAGAGCCCGAGGCAGCACGCCGGGAAGGAGGGAGCGGTCTGGGGCTCGCCATCTGCCGCAAGCTGGTAGAGAGGATGGGAGGGACCATCGGCGTGGAGAGCACTCTTGGGGAGGGGTCCACCTTCTATTTCACCCTGCCCCTGCCTGCGGTCCCGCCACCTCCCCTCTCTGAGGAGACCGAGACCGCTTTTCCCCTTCTCCCTTCGGCAGGACCAAAACCGTCCCTGCGCACCCTGGTTGTGGAGGACGATCCCAATACCCGGATGCTGCTCCACACCCTGCTGACTCAATGGGGTCACACCGTGGTGACCGTCACCCACGGAGGGGAAGCCCTCTCTTGTTTTTCGCCAGGAGCCTTTGACCTGGTCTTGCTGGATGGGGAATTGCCGGACATGGGGGGAGAAGACGTGGCCACCGCCATCCGTCATATTGAGTCCACGACCCAATCCAAAGCGGTGCGGCTGGTCGCCATCACTGGACACGCCATGCTGGGGGATCGGGAGAGATTCTTGGACAGCGGCATGGATGACTATCTGGCCAAACCCTTCCGCATGGAGGAGTTGAGAAGGCTGGTGGAGGGAGGATGATCCAGATTGCCCCGCTCCCGTTTCCCTTCTTCTCCCCGTTCCCCCCATCCCGAGCTACCATCCACCCATGAATGCCTCCCCTCTGAACCTCCTGGAGTTCCAGGCCCTGGCCCGGGAGCGGCTTTCTCCCTCGGCCTTTGACTACTACGTCAGCGGCTCGGGTGACGAAGTGACCGTGAGGGAAAATCGTCAAGCTTTTGATAGGATTTCCCTTCACTATCGCGTGCTTGTCGACGTATCCCGGAGAGACTCCTCCACCCGGATTCTGGGCACCCCCGTGTCCATGCCCGTCCTGGTCGCCCCCACGGCCTTCCATCAGATGGCGGATCCCGAGGGGGAGGTGGCGACTGCTCGGGCCGCCGCCGCCGCAGGCACGGTGTTCATTCTCTCCACCCTCTCCAACCGCGCCGTGGAAGACGTGGTCGCCGCTTCGGGAGGGCCAGTCTGGTTTCAGCTCTATGTCTACAGGGATCGGGGTGCGACGGAGGCTCTGGTGGCCCGGGCGGAAGCGGCGGGGTGCCGGGCCCTGGTGCTGACGGTGGACGCTCCCCTGCTGGGGCGAAGAGAGAGGGATGTTCGCAACCGCTTTCACCTCCCCGAAGGATTGAAGGTGCGGAACATGCTTGCCGCTGGATACGGGGACCTCCCTCAGGACGTTCCCGACTCAGGTCTGGCCGCCTACTTTGCCTCCCTGGTGGAAACCGCCCTGACTTGGAAGGATCTCGCCTGGCTGCGTTCCATCACGCGCCTTCCCTTGCTGGTGAAGGGAATCGTTCGTCCCGACGATGCCGTGCGGGCGGTGGAGGCCGGAGCGTCAGGGATCGTGGTGTCCAACCACGGAGGGCGTCAGTTGGACACTTCTCCCGCCACCCTCACCGTTCTCCCCTCCATCGCCGAGGCGGTGGCAGGCAGGGCGGAGGTTCTGATGGACGGTGGGGTTCGTCGGGGAACCGATGTCCTGAAAGCGGTGGCCAGTGGAGCCAGAGCGGTGCTTCTGGGACGCCCCCTCCTGTGGGGTCTGGCGGCAGGTGGAGAAGGGGGGGCGAGACAGGTCCTGGAATTGATGCGCCAGGAAATCGACCTCGCCATGGCCCTGGCGGGATGCCCTGCGGTAGCCGACATCACCCGAGATCTGCTGGGGCCGGGTTGACGACGTCCTCCCCCTCAGGGCGCTGAAAGTTCCCCTTTCCATAAAACCACTCCACGTTTTTCCCCTGCGCTCGTTCTGGGTGCAGATGTCCAATCCCTGGTGAGTGATTGCTGTTGACCTCCTGATGCAAGAACACACCGACGAAGCATTGATGATGGCCTTCCACCATGGGGACGACCGTGCCTTTGATGTTTTGTTTCAGCGACACGGAACGGCCGTAAAAGCTTACGCATTGCGAATGCTTCGCAGCCCCCAAGAGGCAGAGGATGTCCTGGTGGATGCCTTTGTAAGAATCGCCCAGGCACGGGGACGCTGGGAAGAAAAGGGCACGTTTCGAGGCTTCGCCTACCGCACCGCACACAACCTGTGCATGGATGTCCTTCGCCAGCGGCACCGACATCGCCAGGCTCTGGATCAAACCTCCTTTGGCAAGGAGGCCCTCCTCCTCCAACCCTCTCCGGAGGCCGAGGCCATCCTGGGACAGACCGCAGTGATTCTGGAAGCCGCCCTGGCCCAGCTCCCCGAGCCTCACCGAGGTGTCGTGCTCCTTCGCCTGGTCCACGGGCTGTCCGGGGAGGAAGTCGCCCAGGTGATGGGCGTGGAAGAAAGTCAGGTGAGATCCCAACTCTCCTATGCTCGCAAGCAGCTCCGAACTCACCTGGAGCGGTCCGAATCTCGCCGTACCGAACTCCGCGCTGCCGGGGAGGAACGCCCATGAGCGACCGCCGTTGGGACAGGGACGAAGACCTGGACGGGGCCCTGGCCTCCTTGGGGGCTCCACCGGCTGCCCTCCCTGAAACCCGGGCTGCCGCCATCCTGGCGCGGGCTCTCCCTCCCCCTCCATCCTCTTCCAACCCAGCGACGGGAGGTTCCTTCGGTCCCTATCCGGCCCTGGGACTGCTGGCCTTGGGGGTAGGTGGTGGCCTCCTCGGCGGGTGGCTGCTGTGGGGTCAGCCCCAGGTGGAACGGGTCTCCTCCTCCCCGAGAGAGGGCTCCCCCCAGTACGAAGCGGGGGGCAGGCCGCTCAATCGGGTCTCATCCGCGCTCACCTCGCCTCCTCCCCCTGCTTCCCCATCCCTGCCAGACAATGGGGGTCGTTTTACTGCTTCCCCCTCTCTTCGGGCAGCCGCCCTCAAGAAGTGGGCCCCCTCCCCTCGCTCCAAGAACAGCGGTGGCGACGCTCATTCCTCGACACCGTTTTCCCTTGTGCTCCCTGTCGAAACGGGTCAGGCATCGGCCCCCGATTCTCTCCCCCCTTCTTCTCCCGAGCCCTCGGCTTCCAAGGCGGTCCCCTCCTCTGTTCCAGTTCCCTCAACATCACCGTCTCTCCTGGCTCCTCCCCTTCTGGCCCCGGCCACTCGTTCGGTGAAAACGGCACCGAGAACCGGAAATGGCTCCTGGCTGTTCCGCTTGGAAGGGGGAGCCATGGGGGGGTTGGCCGCCTGGCAGAACCTCGCTCCACCGGTGGGTTTTACCGTTCAAGGAGGCGTCGCTCGGCTGGGGCCATCTACGGGCATGGGAAGACCATGGGCCTCCCTGGATCTGGACCTGGGGCTGTTGCCGTCCACCGAGGATCTGGCTGACCACTTCTCGGCCGGACTCACCTTGTTGGGAGGAGTGGCCTTTGGCTCAGGTCCGGTGCGTCTCGATCTGGGATGGGCGGTAGCAGGAAGGCTTCTGGGAGGAAACTCCTCTTCCGCTTCAGAGGAAGCGGGGGACGATGACACCCTCTCGCAGCAGGATTTTCAGTATGCCGCCGGTGGGGATGACGATGATGAAGGAGACGATGACGAAGGAGACGATGACGAAGGAGACGATGACGGGGCCGAGGATTCCCAGACCGGGGATACGGAAAGTCTTCAGCAGGTCACCCGGGGAATGTACCTGGGAACCGGCCCCTCCCTGGGTTTGACCCTGTCGAGCCAAAGCGGCGTTGCCCTTCGCCTCCGAGCCACCCTGCTGGTCGTTCCTCTACGTGAAAACGAGGGAGACCCCCTCTCTCTGCTTCCCTGGTACAGCCTCACTGCCGGAGTGGAGATCCCCATCGGGGGCTCGAAAAAGCCTTGAGACCACCTTGTTCACATCCCGCTCGGGTGTGATTTTCTGTGGTAGATGCCTCCAAAAATAAAACGTCAATATATGCGTTCAAGCAGTTCTGGCCATTTGACTCCTCAGTCCCTCAGCGCCCCCTGCGCGTCTGCGCGAGAGAAAAGGGTCAGGACCCTCTCCGGAACCGCAGGAATTCTGGGATCCCCGAACGGTGACCCATTAATTTGGGGGTTCAACTCCACGAATTCCGACCCCAGGCGTTCCGGTGATACAACTGCGTCACACCGGCGCCGACCCCGAAAGGATTCCATGAAGACCTCCATTCCCAATCTCTTCGTGTTTCTGTCTCTATTCGTCCCAGCCGTGGGCTTCGCCACCCCAGGAATCGAGAGCCTGGGTTCCGATTTTCATGGTTCATCGCCTCAGAAGAACGCCGCTCCCGTTGCCGCCGAGGATGGGGATGATGAAGGCGACGATGAAGGAGATGATTGCGGCGATGAGGACGCTGACGACAACGATGACGACGCCGACGACGACAACGATGACGCCGACGACGACAACGATGACGCCGACGACGACAACGATGACGCCGACGACGACAACGATGACGCCGACGACG
>CAYRTW010000166.1:0-13565 GCA_964426935.1 uncultured Rickettsiales bacterium | reverse complement strand
GCCAGGGACAAGCTGGATCTGACGCACCGCACGAATCGCTGTGGCGTCGCCGGAGGGCCTAGGATCTTGGCAGTTTCAGGGCCTCGGCGGTACCTCCACGAAGATTGACTTCGGGATCTTCGATCAGGAGGAGGGGGAGGCTGCTCAGCCATTCCCCGTGACGAGGATGGCGCACCAGTTCCCTGCTTACCTCGACTCTCAGTACATTCCGCAGGGCCAGGGCGAGGGTTCCTCCCAGCAGCAGGGTCTCGGGAAGAGTGACCACCGCGACGGACTGAAGAGCACGAGCCAGGAGCCTGGCGAACAGGCGAATCGCTGCGGCGCAGGAATGCTCCGGTTGATTGAGGGAGGTAGGATCCATCCCAATGGCTAGGGGAAGTATGCGCTGGGAGCGGACGGCGGGGGGCATGGCCCGGAGCCCAACCTCTACTTCAGGAGCAATGGGGAATTCGCCAGTGCTCAACGCCGCCTCCCAGAGAAGGGAGAGCCCTGGACCGCTGCAGAGTGTGTCGTAGGAGGGGGGAGGATGCTTCACATTTGGTGAGGACGGTGCGGGAGCCTGGGAGCCAAAATGGAAGGCAGCTCTCTCAAGGGAATCTTCCGGGTCAAGCGCCGCAAGGATGTTGCCCCCCTCCGAACCCAGTCCCGTTCCTCCGGGAAGGCCGATTCCGATGCCCAGTCCACTTCCCGGCATGGCGAGAACAAATCCCCGGTCCTGCCAGCCTGCTTGGGGGAGAGAGTTGCCAAGAGGAGTCAGAAGGGCTTCGGGACATCCTCTCGCCCCGGCGATCCCGCACTCCAGGTCATTCAGGAGACTCAGATGTCGAATGCCCAACGGGGACAAAATGGAAGAATAGTCAACAAATTCATATGGATCCAGATAGGACAGCGCGGCGTGAGTGCGTTCGGAGTTGATCTTCCCGGGGAGGCCGACGACGGCGCAGCGGGGAGGTGGGAGCCCGGCCATGGCGATGGCATCGATCTCGGCTGCCAACAATTCCTTCAGGTGGTTCGCTCGGGGCTCGGTGGAATGGAGCGAGGTCCACACGGCAGTGGGAAGCAAATCCCCGTCCTCCTGGAGCACCCGAACACGGCTATGGGTGGCTCCAATGTCGGCAACCAGGAGGGTTCGGAGAATGGGCCGGGAAGGAGGGGGCATGGGTCGGTCCGTTTCAATGGTGTGTAATGGAAACGGAGGAGGCGAGACCGGGGAGTACCGCTGAGAGAGAGGGGGCAGCGGGAACCTGGCTCAGTGATGATGGGCGCCGCCGGGGCCATGAGCGTGACCGTGGTGGAGTTCTTCAGGCGTAGCGCCACGCACCGCTCGAATGGTGATGAGAAAATGCAACTCGACTCCGGCCAAGGGGTGGTTGCCATCCAGGAGCAACTCGGTGGGAGTGGATCCGGCGATGGTGAATTCCATTTCTTCGCCCTGATCGTTATGGACCGTTACCGTGTTGCCCGGAGCGATGTCCAGGTCCTTGGGAACCTGCCTGCGGGGAACGCGCAGGATCTTCTCCTTGTCGTACTCGCCGTATCCCTCTTCCGGGGAAACCACCACCGTGAAGGGGTCCCCCACGCTTCGGCCTTCCATGGCCCGCTCCAGGCCCGGTACGATCTGGCCGTGACCCTGCAGGTAGGTCAGGGGCTCCTGGCCGTCGCTGGTATCAATCACCTCACCTTCGGGATCGGTGAGGGTGTAATCCATGCGGACGACGGTGTTCCTGGTGACTTTCATTGGAGTCCTGTCTGGGCTGACCAGCTTGACGAAGGGCGGTCAGGCGGTGAATGGGGATGACACGGAGGGGTATGAGGTCAGGGGTGCCGGCGAGGGAGCAGAGCCAGCGGGTCAAAACCCGTCATCGGCGTGGAAATGCTGGCGGGCCAGTTTTCCTTCCGCCCAGTGATTGAGGTCAATCACTCGCTCCTGCCAGCGATCATAAGAAAAGTGATTCTGTACCTTGGGAAACTGGGAGTAGAGGGCGCGGGTAGCCAGAGGAAGACCGGCGCCAGCGGTAAGGCGGGCAAGCAGATCCCTTTGTCCGGCGAGGCGGGGAAGGGCCCGGGCCGTGGCCAGGGGAGGAACCAGTGCCCCATCGGTTCCCGTGGCGGGTGACAGAGCGCCCACTGCCAACAGAGCATCAAGCTCCGCGCTTGAGCACCCCAGGAGGAAGACCCGGTCCATGTGGCGTGCAGCGGAGTTGGCTCCCTCCCCCCTCAACCATTGAGCGTTGTACCCCCACAAATCCGCCTTGAGGGTGGCCCCTCGGGTCAGGGCATCCACGACAGCATCCGCCGCCGCTGCGGCACCGGAAAGGGCGGTTCCCAAATTCCATCCCAGAATGGGGTGCCCCTGGCAGGCGGCATCTCCTGCCGCCACCATCCCATCGGTCACCAGACTGTCCAGGGTGCGGCGGTGGGCAACGGGCCCATCCCACTGGGAGAGTACCCCACCCATTCCCGGGATCCGCCGCCGGAGGGCCTGTTCGGCGATGTCCAGATGGGTGCGGTCATCCAAGGAGGCCCCCAGCACTGCCAGCACCTGATTGCGCTCCTCGTCCACTTGCCAGATGGCATGGGTTCCCGGCCCGGCAATGCCAAAATTGATGCACACCTGTCCAGGTCCCGTCGAGCCGGGGTCGCCGTCCAGGGAGCACAGGAGATGTCTCTCGGACACTTGATCCTCAGAGCGAAGCTTCCCACTCATGGGCTTGAGGCCACAGCCATACAGGCGCCGACGCAGGACCGCTTCAAACCCGGAGCAATCTGCCACCAGGCGAGCCCTGATCTCTCCCGCCTTGCGGACCTCCACTCCCACCACCTTGCCGTCTTCTTCCACCGGCTTCTGAACCTTGGCTCCCAAGCGCACCTCCGCCCCAGCCATTCGCGCCGCTTCGCGCAGCCGCCGCACCAGGGGGTTGTACAGAACCTGGGCCAGAGTCACCTTGCGAGAGGAGCGAACGGTTGCCCCGCCCTCTCCACCTACAAAAGCCAGGGGGAGATCGCGGTTGCGAACTTCCGCCCCTTGGGGTTCATCGACGCCAGCAGCCTGGAAATCGCCGAGATCCACCCACTCGGGCACTCCATCTCCCACAGGATCCGATGGAGACGCTTCCAGTACCACCACCTTGTAACCGCGGGCAGCCACTCGGGAAGCCAACAATGAGCCAGCGGGCCCTGCTCCAGTCACCAAGAGGTCCACACGTTCGTCGGCTGCCACACGATCCTCCTTCACGCCAAAAGGCGGGGGAAAATACCACCGAACGGGGGCAAGGCCAAGAATGAGGGGGCAGACAGCCTCCCTTTGAAGAGGCAGGGACCTGCATGCTTCTGCCCGATTGGCTATTGGGTGTCGTGGGGAAGGGAATCGGGGACGAACTCACGGGGGGAGACCTCGCTGGCTCTTTGGGTGGGATCCACCCAAAGAACCCGTATCTGTGCGGAGGCCCTTTCTCCCTTTACTTGGGGAGGGTGGGAGAGCAGGGGGGCCATGGCCGCCGTGGGTGGGCGACGTGTCAAGAAGGCGATATAGATACGGAAGCCAGCAGAGGAGGGGGAAGCGAGGGGGAGGGAAGGGCCGGGCTCTCCCATGAAGTGCGTCCCCGGAGTGACCAGCCACGGCTCCTGCAGGGAGGGCCAGAGAAGGCTCAGGACCTCCTCCTCCTCCCGCTGCTCCCAGAGGGAGAGATAGCCGGCGCCCGCGATCCGGAAGGTGAGATGGAGGCTTTGGCCCAGGGGCATCTCCACACCGCCAGCAATGGGGCGCGCCTGGCCCTTCCCTCTTGCTGTTTCTTCGGAGACGGCACTCAAGGCAATCTCCAACTCATTCAGAACATCAGCCGCTGGCGGCGGAGCGGGGTTCATCCATCTCCTTCCTGCCACCACCATGGGGGGAATCATCAGGAGCAGGACCAAGGGGACCCAGGGCAAGAGAGGAGCTTTCCCAAGCAGGGTTCTCTTCCACGAATTCCGAGGAATATCCAGCAAAAACAAAGGCTTTGGATCGGGGATTCGGGACAGTGCTGCGATGAGGACTCGATCTTCTTCAGCAATCCGGGCACACCTGGGACAGGCCTTTCGGTGAGCCACGAGGGCCCGCCGCTCTTCGGGACGGAGGTCTTCGTCCCTCAGCCCTCCCAATTGATCATGGTGGGTGCAGTCCATGGGGCCATGCCAATCTGCTCACTGCTGCCCGCTGTGAGCGTGATTCCTTCCTTCCCCAATGAGCATTCTCAGTTGCGTCCTGGCCTTCGCCAGAACGTCCATGGCATCCGCTTCCGACCCGCCCAGGATGACCGCCATTTCTTTCAACCGGAGCCCGACTTTGTAATAGAGGAGAATTGCCGCTCTTTCATGGCGAGGAAGCGTGGGCAATTGGGAGGCCAGCCAGACGCCTCCCGAGGGCCCAAGAAGCATCGAAGTCCCTCCTTCGTCCGAGCCCCCGCCGGAGGCCGGGGAGATGGGGAGGGGGACCTCTTCTTGGAGTTGGGGAAGGCACATCTCCCAGGCACTGCGGAAGAGGAGGCCAGGAAAGCTCCATCCGGGTTCAGAGGCCAGCAAGGACTCGGAAAAGGCTTGAGTCGCCACCGCTGTCGCGGCATGAAGAGGGAGGTGAAAGGCCATCAGAAACCCCCACAGAGCGCCTCCATGGCGTTGATACAGGAGGGAGAGGGCTGCCAGGTCCCCCTGGCGAGCCAGAGGAACCAACTCTTCATCTTCACGGGATTCTTCAGGAAGGAGGAGGCGAAGATGGGGAGGGCGGGAGCCTTTGTGGTCGTCCTCTCCCATGTCCTAGCCCCCCAGTCCATATCTCTTCAACAGGGTGAACAGATAGGAGCGGTTGACTCCCAGGGCGTCGGCGGCCCGGGTCTTGTTTCCTGACGCCACATCCAAAGCGCGGACGATGTAGTAGCGCCGAAACCGGTCGGTAGCTTCCTCCAGGGCCAGGCCGTTGGGGATGTCCGTGGCCTGAGCCTTGCCTCGTACTTCCAGGGGAAGATGAGTCAGGTCCAAGGGGATCCCTTGGGCCAGGATCAGGCCCCTCTCCAGCACATTTTCCAACTCTCGCACGTTGCCAGGCCAAGCGTAGGCCTCAAGAGCGGTCATCGCTGCGGGTGTCAACCCGTGGGAAGAGGCGCCATACCGCTCTGCCAGTCGCTGGAGAAGAGCTTCGGCCAGGGGTGCGACATCCTCAGTGCGCTCCCTCAGGGGAGGGAGTTGAATCTCGATGACTCGGATTCGGTAGTAGAGATCCCGCCGGAATCGACCCGCCGCCACCTCCGCAGCCAGGTCCCGGTTGGTGGCCGTCAGGAGCCGCACATCCACGCGCCGGAGGTCGTTACTGCCCAGGCGAGTCACCTCCCTGCTCTGCACCACTCGAAGCAGCTTGACCTGGAGATCATGCTCCATCTCTCCAATCTCATCGAGGAAGAGAGTGCCTCCGTCGGCGGCTTCAAACTTGCCAGGGCGAGCCTTGACGGCTCCAGTGAACGCGCCTTTCTCGTACCCGAACAGTTCCCCTTCCAGCAATTCCCGAGGGATGGCTCCGCAGTTGATGGCTAAAAAGGGGCCTCCAGAGCGACCGCTGTTGCGATGAAGGGCCTTGGCGACCATTTCCTTGCCGGTGCCGCTCTCGCCGGTGATGAGGACCGAGGCGGGAGTGTCGGCCACCTGGGAGATCATCCGCAGCACATCCAGAAGGGCGGGACTTCGGCCCACGATGTCATCAAACCGAGGCCGGCCCTGAAGTTCTTGGAGGAGCCTCTCTCGATCCTGACGCAATCGGGCCCGCCCCCTCTCCCTCTCCAAGGCGGCAGCCAACGCCCTGCCCATGGCCATCACCAGATCCTCCTCCTCTTCGCCGAAGCGGTGGGCTGGACCATCCAGGTAGAAGGCTCCCCGGGCCCTTCCTCTGGTTCGAAGGGGAGCGCACAGAACGGAGCGGAGTTGGAGGTTGTGCACGCTGCGGGCTCCCCGGAACCGGGGATCGTTGACCGCATCCACGATCAGCTCCGGAACCCCGGTGTCGATCACGCGCCGTAGAATGGTCTGTGACGCCTCAAAACCAGGGTTTTCAATGTCTTGGGCGTCCATTCGCCGGGCTACTGGGAATCGGAATCCCTCCTCCTCCAACAGAGCCACCAGGCCCCGGGTTGCTCCGGTGATCTCCAGGACGGCGTCCATGGCCACCTGGCACAGGCGCACCGGGTCCTCCTCCTCCGCCAGTTGAACGCTGACTTCGAGGAGGGTGCGGTAGGCGTGGGCCAGGCCCTCGCTGATGCCTCGGGCTCCATTGGCCATGAGTTCCAGAGGATCCATCGTCCTTATTGGCGATGAGTGTTCGAGAAAACTAACACGATAAAGGTGTGGTGTGTTGGGATTATCGAACACTCAAGGACTTCTCGTCCCCCCTCACGAAGGCCCTCTCTGAAAAGATAAAGGGCGCTTCACCACAAGGATGAAACGCCCCTTTCCGCAGTCTCTCCTGAAGTGAGACGTGCTGATTTGATTTCGGCAAGAGGGCAGCGGCAGCGAACCGATTCCCTGTCTGCATTGCGTCCCCTGAATGGATCGGAAGGGTCACCGGGCATGTTTTATGTTGCCCGCATCTGCGCGGGCTCTTGGGCCCGATCCACTTGGGTCGCCGTGCTGGAGAGAGTCACTCTCTTGTCGGTCTCGCCCCTATGAGGATGCACTCTGCGTGCCAGACGGGGGTGAAAACCTAGAATATGTATCCACTCCCAAAAGTTGCCTGAAACACCGCCCCTCCCGGGCCGGGGCCCCCTCCCAGCCATCCCCGCAAAAACAGGGGGAAACGAGGAGGGTGGAGTTGCACACCTCCTCCCAGCACCAGACCAGGGCGCACTTTCAGGGGCCCCTCCCTGCCGTCGGCCACCAGAAGCAGATCGGCGGTGAGGAGGGGCACCACCCTGCGACCGGGGCCGTGAAGCAAGACCCCCAGGCTGCCATGGGGAAGGATGACTGCGGTGTCAGGGCCAGCAGAGGTCGCTCCCAGTCCCATCGTCAGCCGGGGGCGAAGAGGGACCCTGGGAAGGATCCACTCGGCGCTGACGGGAATATCGGCATAAACATAGGGGCCAGATGCCATCAACCCTCCCCCTAAAGACAGGGCCAGGCCTTGTCCATTGCCCCGCTTTTTTCGCACTTCTCCCTTCTCCCACAGATCCGCCAGGATTCGTCGATTGCGGTCATACCGGTAGGCAAGGGAAGAGCGTGGATCCGATCCGGGAACGGAGACCACATTCACCACGTCGTAGCCCAAGGCATCGGAGAGGGTGGCAAGGAGGGTCTGGAGGAGAGGACGGGCACTGGGATCACTAGGACCGGCCAGAAACAGGGCCTCTCGTCCGCTTGGGGAGACCAGGGCTCCTGTGGACCTTCCGTCTGACCGGATCACCAGTTGGATAGGGCCCCTGGTACTTCGAGCGGTCACCAGATGGATTCCCCTGGCGATGGGCATGGGACCCTCCACTGGCGGTGGCCGGCCGTCCACGAAGAACCCCAGTCGCTCCTCCCTGGGCATGAACAGGGAGATCCGAGCAGCGGCTTTTTCGTTGGCCAGGGAGGAGCGAGCCTCTGCCCATACTCTGAGGATGCGCGGGGGCTGGTCATCATCCCACGGGAGGTTGGGCTTGAACAAGAAGGCCTGACGGAAGCTCTCCTTGGCGGCGCCTGCTTCCCCCAAGCGGAATAGCACCAGCCCTCGTCGGAAAAAGAGTTCGGCTGCGGTGTCAAGGGCCACGGGTTGGGCGGAGCAGGGCAAGGAAGCAATGGCTCCGTCGTAGGCTCCCACGGCCCCTGGGTAGTCCAGTCGCCTCAATGCCTCATCCGCTCGGGAGTGGACGTCGGACAGGGTCTGGGTCGGTTCCCCCGCGCACCGCAGGATCTCTACACTACCGCCAGCATCGAACCCTCCGCCTCGGAAGTTCATCAACTCAGAAACGTGAAGAATGCGGTTCCCCTCTCCGGCCTTGAGGCGGGAGGACAGCAGATCCTCCACATCCCTTTCGGCACTTCCCGAAGCAGGCACTCCCCCATACAGAATCAACACCGCGTCGCTCGAAGAGGCGCTCTCTCCCGCAGCGAGGGAAGAGAGGGGGTGGGTCAGGAAGACGCCCAGGATGAGAACGGTCCGCGCCGCCTTCCTACCGAATTGGGCGGCTCCCTTGGGGGGTCGGCGAGAGTGGAAGGTGCGGTGGCGATGGGCAGGACGGCGGAGGACCAGAAACACCAGAATGCTGAGAAGTCCCATCAGCGTCCGGGAATCCCCCGGACTCCCTCCGCCCTGGCAGCGGCAACTGTATCCATAAGGGCCGTACACCGAGGCTGTGGCCACGTAGGTTGCCGGGCAGTCGGGATCGGTGGGATCATCGCAGTAGCAGTCGGCATCCAGAAGGCCGAGGCCGTCCTGAGGGGACAGGATTCCCCATCCGCTTCCGCTCCATACAGGAGAGGCGTCCAGGGCCTCCATCCCTTCCCACAATGCCAGGCCCAGTGGCTCCCCATCCCCGCTGATCCGAGCCAGCCACAGCCCGTCGTTGCCGTTCCATGTCAGGGCAAACTCCTCTCCGTTCCATCCCAGACGAGGAGGGCCGTCATCGGGGTTGGCAGGCCAGGTGAGCGGCTCACCGATGACGGCATTGAGATTGGTGTTGAGCAAGGTGAAGCGCAGGGGCCCGGAAAGCTCTTGCCACACCACTCCCACCCGGTTTCCGGTCCAGGCCACGTCGAAATGGTCGGCATGGTCTCCTACCAGCCGGTCCCTTCGGAAAGCGCCCGTGCCCGGAGTCAGGAAACCAAGGTGCACCGAGTGGGACAGCCCTTCCTCGGAGAGTTGGGTGTCCTCCTCGGTCGTTCCCGCCTCTCCCACCTCGGACCAACCCAGAAGCCATCCCTCGTCGGTGGACAGCAGATCGGTTTCAACGATCTCATAGGCTCTCTCGATCAACTCCACCGGGGCCTGGGTCAGCCGGACCCCGTCCTCCACCGTCCCGGTGAACTCCGCCATGGTGATGATCTCCAGTTCCTCTCCCAGCACCTCCTTGTTGTTGACCACCAGCAGCCCGAACGTGCTTCCCGAGGCGGCAATACGGGGCCGGTTGACGATGGAGAGGTTGTTCTCCCCGCTTCTCAGCAGGGCGTCGGGGGTGATGGCGTGAGTGCCTTGGGAGGCATCGGCCAGGATCCCATATACGACGATATCCCCTTCAGCCAGGTCGATGGAGGCCCAGGCAAGGGCCAGACCCGCAGGCGACCACGCGAGGTCCATGCCCTGGGTACCGAAAACGGTTTCGATAGGAGATTCGTACTCTCGCAAGGTTTCCGGGGAACCGAGGAAGAAGCTGAGGTCGCCAGTGCCCTCTCCTTCATCGGCGGCGGCGCCGGTAAGGGCCATCACTGCCCAGCGGGAATCGGTGCGAGCCAGGGAAGCCGCTTGGAGGACTTGAGTAGAGCCTCCTTCAGTCTTCTTGCCATCGGGAGTGGAAAGGGCTTCAATCAGATGGAACTCGGGGGGGCGAGCCTCCAGAATCTGACAATTCTGAAAGCAGGAGGGGGACTCATCCATGCGGCCGTCCCCGTCGTCATCGATCCCATTGCAAAGGGTCTCGTCAGCATGGGCCGCAGCACACCATCCCCCCCTGACGGTGAGGAGCGCCGCCACAGCCATGACCCGATGACCCGTCAACCGGAACTCCAGCGGCAGGCGCCTCACCCGCGCCCAGACCCGACATAGGGGGTCATGGTACCATCATCGGGTAACGCGTCTGGATTTCGCGTTTGCTCATCGGATGTTCGATCTTCCCAAGACGTTCGGGCGCTATCGATTGGTGGAGTTCCTGGGACAGGGGGCGATGGCCGAGGTTTATCGAGCCACCCTGGCCGGTCCTCTGGGATTCTCCAAAAGTCTGGCGGTCAAGATCGTCCCTCCATCGGTGGCCCGGGATGAGCATCTGGTGGCGGCGATGGTCAATGAGGCGCGGGTGGGAGCCCGACTCAGCCACGCCAACGTCGTCCATATTGTCGATTTCAATCAACATGAGGGGCACTTCTATCTGGCGATGGAGTTCATTGATGGGGTCAACCTGGATGATCTGCTGGGGTGGTTCCGGCGCAGGCATCGTCTCCTTCCTCCACAAGCCGCAATGGAGATCGCCCGCCAGACCTGTGCCGGCCTGGCCCATGCCCACACCCTGACCGATGCCAGCGGTCAACCCCTTCACCTGATTCACCGGGATCTGAAGCCTGGAAACCTTCGTATCAACCTGCAGGGGGTGGTGAAGATTCTGGACTTTGGCATTGCCCGTTCGGCGGATCGCTTTGGTGCGGCCACTTCAGTAGGAATCACCAAGGGCACCCCTCTGTACATGAGCCCTGAGCAGGTCAGTGGAGGGGAGCTGTCGCCGGCCTCCGATCTCTTTGCCCTGGGTGCCGTCCTGTACGAGATGGTGACCCTCAAACAGTTGTTCTCGGGAGAAAACCTCGCCCACATCCTCAACCAGGTGCTGAAGGCGGATGTATCCGCCGCCGCTGATGAAATGGAGGAGAGAGCCCCTGGGCTGGGTGCGGTGCTGCGGCGAGCGACCTGCCGGCGGATCTCCGAGCGATATGCCCATGCCACCGCCATGGAGGATGACCTGGAAGAGATACTGCGGCGGGACGGGGTCAACGGTCGTTACGATCTGCGGGCCTTGGTGGGGGAGGCCCGGCTGGCAGCCAGGGAGGCAGAGGCGCTGAGTGCCGCCGAGACTCGTAGGATGAGCGTGCCTCCCGGGATGGGGACGGCCTCAGGGGAATTTCCCGCTTTGGGACCCGTGTCTCCCCACTGGTATCAGGCGCGATGGCCCTGGATGCTGGCCCTGGGAGTGGTGGTGGCAGGGGCGTTGGGGCAGCAGCTCATCCGTCTCGGGGAGGAGTCTGGGGAGGCCTTGGTGGGGGCGCCTGAGCCTGGGGGAGCGCCGGCGGTCACCCAAGCCGTCGATGACAAGGAAACGCCGCGAGAAGAAGAGGCCCTGACCGCCGTTGGCTCTTCCCCCCTCCCTGCGTTGGCCACGGGAAGAGCGACAACCCCTTCTTCGTCCGCCCCTCTGCGCCCCGGAACTCCTCCCGCCTCCGTGCCAGAGCCGACTCCAGCCCCGGGCCGACTGCTCCTGGACGGAGACACATTCTTCTACGTGTCCATTGATGGGGGCCCCGCCCTGGAGAGCCCGGTGGATCAGCTCCTTTCCCCGGGGGACCACACTCTGGAGTTTCGAGCCCCCAAGCATCCCGAGGACGCGAGGCGGGAAACCGTCGAAATGAAGGTGGGAGGGGAGATCCGCCGATATCTGCGTTGGAAGCCTGAGCCCCGGTAGGAAGGCGCCCCCTGTGTAGGTTCAGTACGATCTTCCGTTCGGTGTCCGTATGGACTCATTTGGGAGTTGCATCTCTGATTGTATTGTGTTTGTATGTATCAACACAAACAACGAACGGCCGGCTGAACCCGGCCAGAGAGCAAACCCTCCATGGACGCCGAAGCAAAGCTCAAGGCTCTCGGGCAGGAATCGGGATTCGAGGCGGATGGGGATCCTCCAGCCATTCCCCTCGCCCCCGGCAGGCGACGCACCGCTTCGGCGGATGGATCCTTGCCGGCGGCCGGCCTCTATCGCCTCTCCACTCCCAAGGGGCAGAAGACCCATCTGCGAACCTTGTTCACCAGCGCCTGTCACAAGAACTGCGGTTATTGCCCCTTCGGAAGGGACCGCTCCTTTCGCCGAACTGCCTGGAAGAGAGATGAACTGGCAAGGACCGTCTCTCAGCTATCGGAACGGGGGCAGATCCAGGGGCTGTTCTTGACCTCGGGGTTGGCGGGAGATGCCCGCAAAGTGATGGACCTGATGCTGGACTCCCTCACCATCCTCCGTCGAAAGTATAATTATTCTGGGTATCTACATATAAAGCTCCTGCCGGGGGCCACCCCAGACCAGGTGGAGGAGGCGCTGCGATATGCGGACCGGGTGTCGGTGAACCTGGAGGCTCCCACCGACTCAGCGTTGGGAATCATCGCCCCCGAAAAGATCCTGCAGACCGAACTCACTCCTCACCTTCATACGGTGGCCAGGGCCCAGACGATGGGGTTGGCGCCAGCAGCGGGGATGGTGACCCAGTTTGTGGTGGGGCCGGGAGGGGAGACGGATCGCACCCTCATCCAGGCCGCTTCCCGGCTCTACGGGCGCTATCGACTCCGCAGGGTTTATTACAGCGGGTTCATTCCGGTGAAGGATACCCCCCTGGCGGATACCGCGATGACCGATCCCATGCGTCAGCATCGCCTCTACCAGGCGGATTGGCTGATGCGTTTTTACGGATTCAAGGGGGAGGAACTGCCCTTTGATTCCGACGGAAACCTTCCGGTCGGGCGGGATCCCAAGGAGTCCTGGGCTCGCCTTCACCCCGAGCGCTTCCCCCTTGAGGTGAACACCGCCTCTCGGGAGGCCCTGGTGCGGGTTCCCGGAATCGGTCCCCAGGGGGCGGATCGATTGGTGGCGCTCCGCAGGCAGGGGAAGGTGAGGGATCTGTTGGCGCTCAAGGCGTCGGGCATCGACGTCTCCCGCGCCGGGCCCTGGCTGCTTCTGGATGGAAAGAGGGGAGCCCCGATTCTGGTTCCCGATTCGCCTCCCGTACTTCAGCAAGAACTGTTTCCAGGAACCCGGTTCGTTTCCACCGACGGAAGGAAGATTGACCCGGCCAGGGGAGGAACGTATCAATGACCGAGAGCCGCTCATGACGGGCATGGAGTCGTCTATGACGCTATTTATTGGGTAAACCCACCCCTCTGTGATAGTGTCTGCCCATGATCAATCCGCCCCTCCCCACCTTGACCTATTTTGCGTCCAGGGGCCTGGCAGAACCCATTCGCCTCCTCCTTGCTGAAGCGGGTGTCTCCTATCAGGAGAGATCCTTGGGTACCTGGTCTGCCGATGGGCCCACTCCCGAGTTTCAAGACCTTCTTGATCGGGGTCGCCTGCCCTTTGGATCCGTCCCCCTCTGGGAGGAGGTGGGAGGCTTTGCCGTGGTCCAAAGCGATGCCATTCTCCGTCACCTGGCCCGCACCCGGGGGCTCTACGGGGTGACGGTGCAAGACGCAGCTCGCTGCGACATGGTCCGGGAGTCGGTGAAGGATGCTCAGGCGTCTCTTCGAACCGTCCTTCCGGAGGGGCGCAGCGCGGCCTGGAAAAAGGTGGAGGAAGTGCTGCTCCCCCGTCACCTTTCCGCCTGGGAGCGTTGGCTGGAAAGGGAGGGCGGTACCCACCCCTGGTTCGTTCTGCCCCAACCGACGGTGGCCGACGTAGTGATGGGCGCCTTCCTGGAGACCTTGGAGGACAACGATCTGGGGGCGGTTTTTCACCTCCACCCCCGCCTCTCGTCGTTCTACATGGCGTGGGGAAATCGACCGGGAATCGCCAGCCATCGGTCTCGTCCTGAACGTCATGCTCCCCAAACCCTCCCCAGGGCTCCCATCCCCCATTGACCCACCGGATCCACTACGTCCACACCACCCCGGGAAT
>CAYRTW010000165.1:0-13589 GCA_964426935.1 uncultured Rickettsiales bacterium | reverse complement strand
ACCTCTTCCCTCCTGGAGCAGCGCGGCGGGAAGCCATTTTTGAGTTGGGTGCTGAGCCGAGCCCGGGCGGTAGTGGGAGTGGGAAGGGAAGCAGAATCGTCCTTGAGAGAGGCTTTTCCCCACCTGGCGAACAGGTTGTCGACAGTGCCTCTCCCTGGGACCGTTTCTGCTGGAGAATTCGCGGCCGCCCACCTGGGAGCCTACCGGAGGGCGGGGTTTTTATAGCGCTGATTGGAGAAGCAGGCTCAATCTACCACGTCGGGCAGGAGCCTGCGGACCCCCTCCATGAGCCACGCCCTCGCCTGGGAGGGGGTAGCGGCCCCCATGGCCCTGGCGGTCAACTCCCGCGCCTGGGGCAAGGTGAGGTGAGCCAGCACCTCCTTCACCTGGGGAATGGAGAGGGGGTTCATGCTGAGGCTGCGAAACCCCACGGCCAGAAGAGCTGGAACGTAGTAGGCCTCTGCCGCCGCTTCCCCGCAGATGGAACAGGGAATGCCCGCTTCGTCTGCCGCTCGGGTCACCATCCCCATCAGGGACATCACCGCCGGATGAAGGGGCTGGGCCAGATGAGCCAGTTGATCATGACCCCGATCCGCAGCCAAGGTGTACTGAACCAGGTCGTTGGTCCCCACGGAAAAGAACTCCACCTCCCGTGCCAGTTGGGGGGCGATGAGGCAGGCGGCGGGAGTTTCGATCATCACCCCCAAGGAAAGGTGGGGGGGAATCTCCACTCCTTCGGTCCGCAGAGCACTCTGGCATTCCTCCAGCAACTCCCGGGTGCGATGAACCTCCTCCACCGAACACACCAGGGGAAGCATGGCCTTCACGTCGCCATGGGCGGAGGCTCTGAGAATGGCTCTGAGTTGGGGGCGAAACACTTCGGGATGAGCCAGGCAGTATCGAATGGCCCGCATCCCCAGGGCTGGGTTGGCCTCCCGGTAAGGGTGATGCAGGGGGAGTTTGTCCCCCCCGAGATCCAAGGTGCGAATCACCACGGGTCCTGGGCTTTGCTGTACCACCGTCAAGTAGTGTTCGAACTGCTCCTCCTCATCGGGGAGGGCATCCCGATTCAGGAACAGGAACTCGGTGCGAAACAGACCCACTCCTTCCGCTCCATGGCGAGCGGGCAGAGGGGCCTCACTGGTCAATTCCAGGTTGCTGTATAGACGGATTCGGGTGCCACAGGCGGTCATCCCCGGTTGATGCTGAAGGGTGCGCCAGGCGTCTTCCCGATGGAGCCGAGCGGTGGTGCGCCTTTGAAAATCCTCCAGGGCAGACTCCTCCGGCTCCAGAAGGACGACTCCCCGGTACCCGTCCACGATGACCGTGTCTCCCGTCTGGAGGACATGGGCCATTCCCGGAGCCCCCACCACCGCTGGCAATCCCAGGGAACGGGCGAGAATGGCGGTATGGGAGGTTCGCCCTCCCACATCGGTCACGAAGGCAGCCACCTTCATGGACAGGAGGCGAGCGGTATCGGCCGGAGAGAGATCCCGTGCCACCACCACCGCCCCCTCAGGAAAATGGGGCATGGGCTCCTCCCCCTTCCCCAGCAAGGCCCGGAGAACCCGTTGCCCCACCTGGTCAAGATCGTTGCCTCGCTCCCTGAAGTAGGCGTCGTCCAAGGCGGCGAAGGCCCCTTTCAGCTCTTCAAGTTCCTCCCGGAGAGCCCATTCGGCGTTGATCAGACGATCCCGGATGGATGCCTCGGTGCGAGCGATGAGATCGGGATCCTGGCAAATCAAGATGTGAGCATCGAGGATGACCGCCGCCTCGCTTCCCCCCTCCGTCCGAGCGGTCCGAACCAGCAAGGACTCCAACTGCACCTGGGCAGTGGCCCGGGCTCGGGCAAAGCGGTGGATCTGAAGCTCCACTTCCTCTTCAGTGATGCGATAACGAGGGGTGGTGACCTCACCCCGGTCAAGCATGTACACCGGGCCCATCACCAGCCCGGGAGAGGCCGGGATCCCGAAGAAGATGCGCGATTCTGGGGCGCGGAAAGGGGTCACGGTCAGACCTCTCCGAAGCCCGAGTCGATCAAGGCCCCCAACTGGGATAGGGCATCTTGAGCGTCCACTCCCCGGGCAGAAACCCGCAGCAGGGAACCTTGGGTGGCCATCAGGCTGGTCAGCCCCAGGATGGACTTGCCATTGACGTTGGTGCCATCCTTCTCCACTCCGATCTCCGAGCGAAATCGTTGGGCCAGACGCACAAAGGTCGCCGCCGAACGAACGTGCATCCCCAGGGGATTCCGCACCCGAAAGGTTCCACTCACCTCCAGCCTCTCATCCATGAATGACTCTCTCTCCCTTGCCCCCTTCCCGTAGGAAGGGAGGGGGTTATTGCTCTTTCGGAACCACCGGGATCATGCCCTTGGACCCTCGCCGGGAGATGGCCCGGGCCCCGTAGGTCACCACTTCATCCGCCAGGCCTTGCAAAGGCAGTTCTCCCCTTTTCATCAAGGCCCGCAGCACCATGGGCAGGTTGGCTCCCGTCACCACTTCCACCGGGTGGGGCAGGTGAAGGGCCAGGCTGAGGTTGCAGGGAGTTCCCCCCAGGCAATCCACCAGGATGAGAACCCCATCCCCGTCGTCCACCGCCATCACCTGCTCCAGGAACAGGCGGCGCAACTCCTCCACCGGGGGAATGGTGGACACTTCCACCGCCCTGAAACCCTCCACCGGCCCGGTCAGTCGTACCGCTTCGGAGAGGAGGGCCTGGGCCAAAGGGCCGTGGGTCGCGATCAAGACTCCAACCATGGTTACTCGGCGATCTCGTCTTCAGGAAGAAGGGTCGAGGATCGGGTCCTTCCTGCCATTCTTTCCTGGAGACGAGCCTGAAGATGGTCCTGAAACTCCTTGGCCGAGTGGTGACCACGAATCTTGAGGAGGTGGTTGCGGGCGGCCACCTCCACCACGGTGGCCACGTTCCTCCCCGGGCTGACGGGAAGACGTAGAAGGGGGACGTGAACCCCGAGGATGTCCACGGTGGACTCATCCAGGCCGGTGCGATCATAGACCTCGTCATCCCTCCAGAACACCAGCTCGATGACCATGTCGATGACCTTGCGATCCCGGATGGCAGCCACGCCAAACAGATCCTGGATGTTGATGATGCCAAGACCCCGAATTTCCATGTGGTGTTTTATCAGGTCAGAACCGAAAGCGAACAAGGTGGCGGGTGGCTTGCGAACCACCTCCACCACATCATCCGCTACCAATCGATGCCCTCTCACAATGAGGTCCAGGGCGCACTCGCTTTTGCCTATTCCACTGTCCCCCCGGAGCAAAATTCCCACCCCGAACACGTCCACCGCCACTCCGTGGAGGGTGGTGGACGCCGACAAGTTGTCCTCCAGCCAGGCATGGAGTTTGCCAATGAAGTACCCCGAGGACAAAGAGGTGGCGAAGAGAGGTTTGCCTGCCTGTTCAGCCTCCTCGGCCACCTCCACTGGGGGGTGCAGCCCCCTGGTGATGATGAGACAAGGGACCTGGGGAGACGTCAGCAAGGGACGGAGGGCCTTGCGGCGAGCCTTTTCGGAGATGCCCCGGAGGTAATGAATCTCCGCCTGCCCCAGGATCTGCACCCTTCCCGGATCGATGGCCGCCGACCCGGTCAGCACCAGCCCGGTCTTCTGCACCCGAGGGGAGGTGATGCGACCTTCCAACCCTGAGGAGCCGGCCAGGAGGGTCAGGCGAAGAAAGTCCCGGTCCTCGCCCAGTTTGCGAACTTCAATGGCTCCCATGGAACCGCTCCGCTCCGGCGCTAGAACGTGCCGGGCTCTGCGTCAGCGGAGCCGCTGCGGGGAAGGTCTCCCATGGCGGGATCCCCCTTGTGGGAGTGGAACTTCTCCTTGTAGCGGCGAAGCTGGCTCTCCAGGCGATCCACGGCGAGGTCGATGGCCTCGTACATGTCCTTGGACTGTTCGGTAGAAACAAACCGCTCCCCATTGCCCGAAACGATCAGTTCTGCGGTGTGACGAAACTTCTCCACCGAAAGGGTCACCTGGGCCTTTTCGGGCTTGACCACCAGCTTGGCAACCCGCTGGAGCTTCTGCGTGGCGTAGTTTTTGAGCGCAGGGGTCGCTTCGGCGTTTCTGAACGTGACATGTACCTGCATGAAGTTCTCCGCGTCAGGGGATGGACCCACCTTGGGAAAGAGCCGAGGTGAGCGGTGTTGACGGGCTCTGCCCGTTGGCAGGACAAGGACTGTGGGGAGGATGGGGAAGGGGCCGGACGCTTGCCGCTCAGGGCGCCCCAGGCCGGAAGGACTCGACTCCATCTCGACTCCCCCTCCCATCCCGGAGGCGTTCTCGGAGATGAAAAGGGGGGAAGACTCGATGGAGGAAGAGAGTGGGACACGACCAGGGAGCATCCTCGGGGGCACGCTCCCGAACCATCCAGGACACCGTGCTCCAGCCATCCACACCCTGAAAATGTAGCATGGAATCTTCGCTGTGGTAGTGCCGATGAGGGGGCGGAGTCAAAGGAACCTGACCCGATCAAGGAAAACCCGGCGACTCTCTCAATAGCCCCGGCGACGGCGAGTGGAGGATTCGATGTTCATGACTTCCCGATACTTGGCCACCGTGCGCCTGGCGATGTCGATCCCCTCATTTTGATGAAGGAGGCGTACCAGATCTTCATCGGAATGGGGTTTGCGGGGGTTCTCATCGGCAATCATCTTCTTGATTTTCTGCTTCACCGCTTCAGAAGCGATGTCTTCCTCCCCGCCGCTGCGGTTGATGGCCGAATTGAAGAAGTACTTCAGCTCGAAGATCCCCTGGGGAGTGTGAACGTACTTGTTGGTCGTCACTCGGGAGATGGTGGACTCGTGCATTCCGATGTCATCGGCGATATCTCGAAGGATCATCGGCCGCAGAGAGGCCACCCCCTTCTCAAAGAACTCCTGCTGCTTCTCCACGATGCTGCCCACCACCTTGTGGATGGTGCGCTGGCGCTGGTGGATGGACTTGATGAGCCACAAGGCAGAACGAAGCCGCTCCTGGACATACTCCTTGTCCCCTTTCACCATCCCGCTCAGGACTGACCGGTAATAGGGGCTTACCCGAAGTTTGGGAAGCCCGTCCTCATTGAGCTGAACGACGTAGCGGTCCCCCACCTTCTGGACATAGACGTCGGGAGTGATGTAGGGGGCGGCCTCTCCTGTAAAGGCCCGCCCGGGACGGGGTTCCATCATGGTGATGATCTTCAGGCCCTCCACCACCCGGGGAATGGACACCCCCAGATCCTTGGCTATGGCAGCGTAGTTTTTCCTCTCCAGATCGGGAAGGTGCCGGTCGATGATGCCAGCGAGGATCGTGTCGTGGGGAAAATTGGTGCTGGCCTGGATCAACAGGCATTCCCGTAGATCCCTGGCTCCCACCCCCAAGGGGTCCAGCGTCTGCAACAGGGCCAGGCCCTCCACCAGGACCGCCAGGGGAGTCCCGGTGTCCACGGCGATATCTTCCAAGGAGATGTGGAGGTACCCATCATCGTCCAGTTCCCCAGCGATAAGGGCCGCTGCCTGGGCAACCTCCTCCTCTGCGGTGACCAGGTGGAGCTGCCAGTGCAGGTGCTCTACCAGGGAGGACTCCCGGGTGAGGTTGGTCTCGGGGGGAGGAAGATCATCGGCAAAAGTTGGACCCAGGCTCTGATGCTGACCAGGAGCGTATTCCGACTCCACGATCTGCTTCCAGTCGAAGGCGTTGTCCCGAGGATCGCCGGCCTCTCCCCCTCCCGGATCGACCTCGGGAGCCCCCTTCCTCTCCGAGGAGACTCCCTCCTCCTGCTCCTCCCGAGTGAAGACCTCCGCCTGCTCCTCCAGAACCGGGTTTTCCACCATCTCCTGGGAAATGTGTTCTGCCAGTTCCAGGTGGTTGAGTTGCAGCAGCTTGATGGCCTGCTGGAGCTGGGGCGTCATGACCAGCTGTTGGCTCATCTTGAGCGACTGCTTCATCTCCATGGCCATATGAAAAAATCCACCTCCCAGATAGGGGGCATCCCGCCCCTTTGGGCGGTAACGAGGCGATGCATGGTGGGGACCCCCCCACTCGCTGTCCAAATATAGCAATGATCGTGCCGCCAAGAAAGAATCCTGACAATTTCTTCAACCGAATCCGAGGAATCTCGTCAGAGACGGAAGGAAGGGCCGAGATAGGACTGGCGCGCCATCTCCGACTCCAGGATCTGGGGTACGGTTCCCGAGAACGCCACCCGACCTCCCAGAAGGAGGTAGACCCGATCAGAGAGGGGAAGGAGATCCCTCGCCCCATGGTCAGCGATGAGGAGACCGATCCCCTCCTCCTTCAGTTGCCGAAGCCTCGCGGACAGTTCCAACACCGTGCGGGGATCGATACCGGCGAAGGGTTCGTCCAGGAGGAGGAGGCGAGGGCGGGTGGCCAGGGCCCGGGCGATTTCCACCCGACGGCGTTCCCCCCCGGAGACTTTCTCCGCCCGGGTGTGGGCAACGGGCAGCAGACCCAGTTTTTCTAGAAGGGCGTCGGCCTGGAGTCCCCTCTCTCGCCTTGAAACACCAATGATTTCCAATATCGCCAGCACGTTCTGCCTGACGGTGAGACCCTGGAACACGGTTGGGTCCTGGGCGAGGAAGGAGAGCCCTTGCCTGGCTCGGAGGTGGGGGGGAGCCCCGGTCACGTCTCGCCCGCACAGGAAGACCGACCCCCGATCCGGTCGGGCCAGGCCCACAAGGAGATCAAAGGTGGTGGACTTTCCAGCCCCATTGGGTCCAAGCAGGCTCACCACCTCGCCTGAGTGGACCTGAAGGGAGACCTCTTCTACCCGGGTCTTCCCTCCCAACGCCAGGGTCAGGCCCAACGCCTCCAGGAGGGGAGCCTCGCTCATCGCCCCTTTTCCCCATTGCCTGGGGAGGGAGTGCCTGACCAGGTGACCCGGCACTTCCGGCATTCCACGGTGCGAGAGGAGACCTGGATGCGGATCTCCTCTCCTTGAAGAAGGGTGTCCCCGTCCTGCAGAGAAGGGGCTCCCTTCAGGAGGATGCTTCCATTGACTACGTCATAGACGATGTTATCTGCCCTTCCATGCCTCTCTCCCAGCTTCAGCCTTACCCCGCCTTGGGCCTCCACCTCCCGGACATCCCCTCGCCCCCGGTCGTACCGGACCCTCAGTCGTTCACACAGCAACGTCAGATCGGAAAGGGTGGCCACCACGTTGCCCGAAAACTCCCCCTCGCCACTGCGAGCATCGGCGTGGAACTGGTCGGCGCGAACATCGATCCCCGAGGACAGGGAAACTCCCGGAAGATGGGGAAGAGATTTCCCCGCCCCCTCCCCGGCCCTTCCCTCCCCTTCCCCCGGGCCAAGACACAACCAACCGAGAAGAAGAAGGCCTGTCTTCCACGCGGAGTTTCGGGAAACAGAAGCAGGACCCCCAAAAGCCGTCACTGTTCTCCCTCCCTCGACAGGTGGGCCTGAACTCCCTCCGACAAGACGGCGGTTCCCTTCTTCAGGTCCAGAAGAGCCTTCCCAGCGGAAAGGGAGCCCGCCCCGCCGGTCAATCTCACCTCCCCCTCCAGAATCAAGAGACCGTTGCTGCGGGTGAAGGTCCCTTGGGACGCCGTTCCCTCCAGGCCCCCTTGAAGAGGAAAATGACCCCGAAGAGAGGGAGAAGCGGCACCCATGGTATCCCGATCCAAGGAAACCTCGACCCGGGGGGACGAAACCTCCACCCACCCCTCCCCTTCCCAGATCTGGAGTACCGCCCCCTCGGCAATCGCCAGGATCCCCGCGGGAAGAGGGGAGACCGCCGTGGCCTGGGTCGGAACGCAGCCCCACCCGAGCACGCTCAGGGCGACTCCCCACAACGTGCCCCGCCCCTTCATCCCCGGCCCTCCTTCCAACGCGGCTGCATCCACACCCATTGGGAAGGGGCTTCCACCAGAAATCCCTCAAGGCCACAGGTCCACCGGGCGGTCAGAGTGGCGGTGTCTTCTCCCGGCTGGGGATCCATCCGGGTCATGCGGACCTCGTGAGAACCATCGGCGCAGCGACGGGAAGCCGCCACCACCACCCTCGCCCGATACCGTTGCGCCAGGCGCGCCGCAGCAGTAGGGGTCCAAGCGGGTCTCCCCAGAAAGGGGACTTCAACTCCCCTTCCCGGGCAGCGATGATCAAGGAGGATTCCCAGATGCCCTCCACGGTGAAGGAGGCGCATCGCTGCGGCCAGCCCTCGCCGGTCGGTGGCCAGGGTGGAGATCCCCGCCCGACCACGCAACTCGCGAACCAGTTGATCCAGGCGAGGAGCCTTCAAGGGCACCGCCAGGGCGTGGAGGGGAACCCCCCGAGTTGCCAACCAGGCCGCAGCCATTTCCCAGTTTCCCAAATGGCCGGAGATCCACATCACTGGCCCGGGGGAGGAAAGGATCTCGTCCAGGACAAGGGGGTTGTAGACTTTGACCTGCCTGTCCAAATCAAAACGCCCTACGACGAGCAGGCTCAATTCAGCGGCGCTGCGCCCCAGGTGGCCAAAGCAGGCGGGGACCAGGGAGGGTGAAGAAGGCAGCCTGGCCTGGGCGCGAACGTGGGAAAGGGCAACCCGGGAGAAGGGACGAAGAAGGGAGGAGGACCAGGAACCCAAGGTCTCCCCCAGGCGAAGCCACAAGGGCACCGGGGCGACATGAGCCAGAGACAGGAGCCCCCTGACCAGGAGGGGAAGGAGGCGGTCGACCGCCCGGGTTCCCAGGTGGAGGCGGGGGCTCACCCGGTCACGCGGTGGGCCCGGCGGCGGCCCCCTGGAGGAGGGATTGACCGTTTTTGACGGATCCTGCCCTCCCCTTTGCCTCCTGAAAAACCAGTGCTGCGGCGACGAAGGCGGAGAACACCGGGTGGGGCTGGGAGGGACGGGACTTCAACTCGGGGTGGTACTGGCAAGCGAAGAAGAAGGGATGATCCGACAGTTCCACGGTCTCCACCAGAACTCCATCGGGAGAAGTGCCGGAGAGGCGCAGCCCCCCTTCTTCCAGACGACCTCGATAGGCGTTGTTCACCTCGTAACGATGACGGTGGCGCTCAGATATTTCGGTGGTTCCATACAGCTTCGCAGCCAGGGAATTCTCTTTGAGAACAGCAGGATAGGCCCCGAGCCGCATGGTGGCCCCCTTCATGGTGACCTCCTTCTGGGCCTCCATGAGGTCAACCACCGGGGCGGTGCAGCCCTCATCAAACTCCGCCGAGTTGGCCCTGGCGAGCCCCAGCACCGAGCGGGAGAATTCCACCACCGCCAATTGCATCCCCAGGCAGATTCCGAAGAAAGGCACCCGATTCTCCCTCGCCCAACGGATGGCGTTGATCTTTCCCTCCGCTCCTCTCTCCCCGAATCCTCCCGGCACCAGAACCGCGTCGCATTCCCCCAATTGCCGGGCGCAGGATTCGGGCTTCTCCAGGTCTTCGGAGTTGATATAGCGAATGTCCAGCCGGGCGAGGTTGTTCAGACCGCCGTGGATGAGGGCCTCATTGAGGCTCTTGTAGGACTCCACCAGGTGGACGTATTTGCCCACCACCCCAATCCGCACCTCCCGGGTGGGATGGTGAAAGCGATACACGATGTCTTCCCACACCGACAGATCGGCATGGCGGGCCCAAATCCCCAACTTCTCCAGGACCTTCTCGTCCAGGCCCTCCCGATGAAACACCAGGGGGACCTCATAGATGCATTTCACGTCGGCAGCGGAGATCACGCAATCGGCGGCAACGTTGCAGAACAGACCGATCTTGGCCTTGATGTCCGGGGGGAGGAGGCGATCCGAGCGGCAAAGGAGGATGTCAGGCTGGATGCCAATTTCCCGAAGATCCTTGACGCTGTGCTGGGTTGGCTTGGTTTTCAGCTCCCCCGCAGTGCCGATGAAGGGGACCAGGGTGACGTGGACGTAGAGGCAATTGCCCTCTCCAAGGTCGTAGCGAAGCTGGCGGATGGCCTCCAAGAAGGGAAGGCTCTCGATATCCCCCACCGTGCCCCCCACCTCGCAGATCACCACGTCCGCTCCCGCTGCAACGGCGAGGATTCGAGACTTGATCTCGCCGGTGATGTGAGGAATCACCTGAACCGTTCGCCCCAGATATTCCCCCCGTCTCTCCTTGCGAATCACCGACTCATAGACGCGACCGGTGGTGAAGTTGTTGGCCTGACTGGTCCGGGAAGAGGTGAATCGCTCGTAATGCCCCAGATCCAGATCGGTCTCCGCCCCGTCATCGGTGACGTAGACCTCACCGTGCTGATAGGGGCTCATGGTCCCGGGATCGACGTTGATGTAGGGGTCCATCTTCTGGATGGTCACCGACAATCCCCGGCTTTCCAGAAGAGCGCCAATGGCCGACGCGGAAACCCCCTTGCCCAAGGAGCTGAGCACACCACCGGTTACAAAGATGAACTTGGTCTTCACGGTCGGAACTCCCGGGGGGACAACGGAGGGGCCAGGGGGGAACACGCCAACCGCGCCCGCCGCATTGTGTCAATAGATGAAGCTCTGGGGAAGACCGAAGATGGAGGAACTGGAAACAGAACCCCCCGACCGTGGAAATCGGAAACGCTCCAACCCCTGGACGAACGAGGAGGGTCCTCGTCCAAGCGAGAGAAAAATCGCACCCCCCACAACCTTGCCCTCGGGCACCCCCCTACTAACCCCAATGCACCAGGTGGAGACTCCTTCCCGATCCAGAGACAAGGAAGGAGTCTCAACAGAATCCTAGCGCTTGGAGAACTGGAACCGGGCCCGGGCTCCTCGCTGACCGTACTTCTTGCGCTCCTTGCCCCGAGCATCCCGAGTCAGGAATCCCGCCTTCTTGAGGATGGGGCGGAATTCAGGATTGGCATGGGTGAGGGCCCGGCTGATTCCATGCTTGATGGCCCCCGCCTGCCCAGAAAGTCCACCACCCCGCACGTTGACATAGACGTCAAACTGCCCCCCCTGCTCGGTCAGAGCCAGGGGCTGCATGAGGACCATCTTGGAGGTTTCCCGAGTGAAATACTGATCCAGGGTGCGGTGGTTCACCGTGAACTGACCCGTACCGGGGTACTTCAGATAGACACGGGCCGTAGCGCGCTTGCGCCTTCCGGTAGCGATGAAAACGTGCTGATTTGCCATGAAGAGTGGTTCCTTGAAATCGCTGAAGCTACTGAGCCAGGTCGTGGGGCTGCTGGGCGATGAACCCATGGGCGGGGAGATCCCCCTTGAACACCTTGAGCTTGCTGATCTGCTGGCGGGCCAAGGTGGTCTTGGGCATCATCCCCTTTACGGCGAGGCGAACGAGCTCGTCGGGGCGTCCCTTGAGCATCTCCCCTGCCGAGAAGCTGCGGAGCCCGCCGGGGGCGCCGCTGTGCCAGTAATATCGCTTGTCGGTCGCCTTCTTGCCAGTGAGGACGATCTCGCCAGCGTTCTTGACCACCACAAAATCTCCTACGTCCACATGGGGAGTGAAGATGGGCTTGTGCTTGCCCCTGAGGATGTCGGCGATCCGGGTGCAGAGCCGGCCCAGGGTCTGGCCGCGGGCATCGATGACGTGCCATTCCCGGCGGATGGGGCCGCCGGCGAAGTCAAGCAGTTCCCGCTTGGCAAAATAGGTGCTCATGGTTTCCTCTGGAGAACTGGGGCGATGAATCCTTGAGGAGCGGTCTGAACAGGTCTTTGGGGACGCAAAAAGACACCCCCCGCAAGGAGGGGCGTATCTAATCCCCAGTGCCGAGGAGTGTCAAGGTGGAGCGCCGCTTTCCTGAACAAAATCGCGAGGTGGCTTCAGGGTCCAGCGGCGGGAACCGGCTCCACAGGGAAGGTGCGGAACAGCACGTCGGCATCCCCGAAGCGCCAGTCCAACCACAGAAAATAGACAGCGTCTCCCTCCATCACCATCTGGAGGCTTTCGGAGATGGCGGAGCCCTCGGCGTCGGCGTCGATGCGCTTGTCTTCGGTAGAGAACGTCGTCCCCCCATCCAGGGAGTAATTGAAAAAGAGGTCGTCGTACCCGTTGCGAAGATCGGGAAACGCCACCACCACCCTTCCCGTCTCATCCACCGCCAGAAGGGGGTCCTTGGTCTGAGCGGTGCCCACTTCCCCCGTCTCCACCCGAATGGGGTCGGGGAGCCAGGTCACTCCGCCGTCCCCCGACTGCTGAAGCAGGACATCGTAGGCCCCATATCGATCATCTCGCCAACTGACCCACACCTTGTCCCCCAGGGCGGAGATCACCGGGAACAAAGAATCGCTGACCCCGGGGCCGTCGGACCCGTCCAGTCGCATGGGGGGAAGGAAAGAGGCGCCGGAGTCGGATGAAACCGCGATGTAGACGTCCTTCCCGACCCCATTTCTCAGATCAGACCAGACGATGTAGACCCGACTCCCAGAAACCACCACCCCGTTGATGAAGGAGTCGGCAGCGGCAGTATCGGAATCCGTGTCGATGCGCAGATCGGTAGCTCCCCAGGTGTCGCCCCAATCGGTGGACCGGTTGTAGTAGATGTCGGTGGTCCCATTGCGCCGGTCTTCCCAGGCCAGGTACACCCCACCGGCACCGTCCACCGCCAGTTGAGGCTTTCCGGAATGGGAGTCACTGGCCCCCACGTCCACTCGAACCTCCCCCTGGGCCATCCAATTGAACCCGTAGTTGGCGGAATGGTTGAAGTACACGTCGTAGGCGCCATTGCGACTGTCATACCAGGCCACCGACAGTCGGGCACACACCACGGGGTCGGTCCCTGCGCAGCTCAGATGGATCTGAGGCGAGAGGGAGGACCAGTTGCCATCGTTGGTGGACAGGGAGATGTCCTCCGACTGCCAGGTGGCCCCTCCATCCTGGGAAAAGTTGTAGTAGATGCCAGGGGCCTCAATGTCCGACAGTCGATCATCCTCCCAAACCACGAACACCTCCTGCTCATGGCAGGCAAGGGCGGGATGACGAGCGGCGAACTCCAGTTGGGGATTGTGGTTGACCCGAAGGGGTTCGTCGGGCCAGTGAGAGCCTGCATCCGCCGAAACGGAGAGAAAGACGCTGTCCGTTCCCTCCCGATCATCCCACCACACGGCATAGACGTATGAACCGGAGACGCACAGACGGGGATCGTTGGAACGAGGCTCCGGATCCCAGTCGTCTCCGTGATCGATGCGGGTGTCGTCGAACTCCACCTGTCCCTGATCCTTGGCGCAGCCCCAAAGACCGATCAAGACCGGAAAAAAGACGAGGAAAATCGAAGTCTTGGGCATGTGCAGTTCCTGGGGCAAGGAGAGTATCAAAGACCTCCTTTCCCTGGCAATCGGCAGGATATGGCCCATGGGGTTGATCAGGAAGAGGGGCGGCGCTATCTTCTGCCGCCCTGCGGCGACCTTCGGACGATCCTCGTCCCCAGCGTGCCGCTTCCCGCGATCTTGGTTCCCCCAGGAGGTGAGCGGTGCTCGACAAGGCCGCCCTCGGCAAGAAGTACACCTGCTTCAAGTGTAGCTGCAAGTTCTACGACCTCAACCGGGAGGAGCCCCTGTGCCCCCGTTGTGGAGCGGACCAGCGAGAGGATCCCAACCCCGACCCTCGGGAATCCTTCTTGGAGAAGTTCCGCCGCCCTGCGGCAATC
>CAYRTW010000164.1:0-13616 GCA_964426935.1 uncultured Rickettsiales bacterium | reverse complement strand
ACGGCATCGACGACGATTGCAACGGCTCTCTCCCCTACGATGAGGTGGATCATGACGGGGACGGGTACGTGGGATGCGAGGGGTGTGATCCTCTGGTGGATGAAATCCAGTGTGGGGATTGCAATGATGGAGACCCGGCCATCAACCCAGGCGCGGAAGAGGTGTGTGACGGCATCGACAATGACTGCGACCCCTCCACCAACGAAAACGTCGATGGGGATGGCGATGGCGTCACCCTCTGCGATGGGGACTGCGACGATGAGGACGCCACCTATTACCCTGGGGCTGAGGACTTTTGCGGGGATGAGGAAGACAACAACTGCGACGGGTTCCCCGACATCATCGATGACAGCGACGGGGATGGCTTCAAGGTCTGCGAAGGGGATTGCGACGATCAGGATGAAGACGTCAACCCCGACGCGGCAGAGGTCTGTGACGACATCGACAACAACTGCGATGCGGTGGTGGACGAAGGTTTTGACCAGGATGGGGATGGCTACACCACCTGCGAAGGGGACTGCCTGGACGACGATGAAAACGTTCATCCTGGAGCAGCGGAAGTGTGTGGCAACACCATCGACGACAACTGCAATGGCCTGGTAGACGAGGACCTGGATGCCGACCTGGATGGGGTGACCACCTGCGAGGGGGATTGCGATGACTCAGAGACCAGCATCCATCCCGGGGCTTCCGATGCCGCCTGCAACGGCGTGGACAACGACTGCGATGGAGTCGTGGATGACGGTGCTGGAGACGACGATGGAGACGGATTCTCCACCTGCACGGACTGTGATGACGAAGATGCCTCGGTCCACCCCGGTGCCCTTGAAGAGTGCAACGACGGCATCGACAACAACTGTGATGGTTTCACCGATCTGGTGACCGACCTGGATGGGGATGGGTACGGATCCTGTACCGACTGCAACGACGAAGACGCCAACTGGCATCCCTACGCGGACGAACTCTGCGACGGATATGACAACGACTGCGATGGTGACCTGGATCCCTTTGAATTGGACAACGACGGGGACGGATACCGGGACTGCGACGATTGCGACGACACCGACCCCAACAGCTACCCGGGTGCCGAGGAAATCTGCGACGGCCAGGACAATGACTGCGACGGTTCCCTGGCTCCCGACGAAGAAATCGACCTGGATGGAGACGGCTACCCCACCTGTAACGATTGCGACGACGAAAACCCCAACACCTATCCAGGAGCCGACGAAATCTGCGACGAGTTGGATAACGATTGCGATGGCACCATCAAGGACGAAACCGCCGACGTGGATGGGGATGGGTACGACAACTGCGAGGATTGCAACGACGGAGATGACTCCATCCACCCCGGTCAGGAAGAACTCTGTGACGGCAAGGACAACGACTGCGACGGAGTGATTCCCGATAACGAGGCCGATGAGGATGGAGATGGTTGGCGCATCTGTGAGGGAGACTGCGATGACGAGAATCCCGCAGTGAACCCCGGCGCCGAAGAGATCTGCGACGGGATCGACAACGACTGCGACGGAACCGTGGACTTCATCGACGAAGACGGTGACGGGGTGAGCATCTGTGACGGGGACTGCGATGACCAGGACAACGATATCTACCCAGGTCAGCCCGAGGACTGCCTTGACGGCAAGGACAATGACTGCGACGGGGATGTCGATGCGGATGATTCGGACTGCGACGAGACGGAAACCACCTACAACTGGTGGGTGGGTGGTGCAGCCGGGTGCGGGTGTGATGCCAACGGGGCACGGACATCCCCTCAGGGAGCTGCCGTCCTGGGCGCACTCGGGCTCCTTCTCCTCCGCAGGCGATCCCGCAGGTGAGTCGACAACTCCCCCCTCCTCTCGGTGATTTCACCGCCGGGAGGAGGCTGGGGAGTTCCTCCTGCTTCGACCTCTTCTTCCCTTCCTGACCGTCTTCCACCCAACCATGTCAGCCCCCTTGCTGTCCGGGGCTCGACCCGGCCGACCAGGGGCCAAGACTGCTATTGGGTTCGATGAATCGGGACCCAGCCTGAGAACAGACGAGGCCGGAGAACACAAATAGAGACCGAAGAGGGGGAAGTGGCACGGTTGGACTGAGGAGACACCGGTCCCCTTTGGGGAAGTGGAAGTGGGGATGGTGGAGGTTGAGGACCAGTTCCGTTCCAGGAGACGACCCCCTCATCAAGGCTCTGCTCTGCTCACCTGATTGTCTCTCCGCCGAGGAGTACGCATCCAGCGAGCAAAGGCGCCCTGACGGAGTTCATGGAAAAGTGCCGAAGGCGCTCTGGCAGTAGGCCGGCCGTACACCGAGAGGGCTTGAACACATGTGAAGGGAGAGGCCCCTACCGGACCGCTCTCCTCCGTCGCCTTGGCCAGCCCAGGAGGATCAGGAAAGACAGAGCCACATCGGGGCCAGGGGAGGAACCGCAGCCCACACAGGCGGAGTCGCCGCACTCTTCTGGATCCCCCACCCCGTCGCAGTTGTCATCATGACCATTGCAGATCTCCGAGCGAAGGGGGGAGATCGTGGTGTCGGTGTCGTTGCAGTCCCCTTCCCCAACGGTGGCCCCATCCCCGTCCAGATCGGCGCCGGGAAATCCTTCGTCCGCTCCGCCATTGCAATCGTTGTCCACCCCATCCTCCACCTCGACCCCTCCCGGGAATGAAAGGGCTTCTCCATCGTCGCAGTCCCCTTCTGCGGGAGTGACCCCATCGCAGTCCGCATCCACATCCGGGTTTTCCGACCCAGGGCGCACCGCAGGGTCGGTATCATTGCAGTCCCCCTGAAACTCGTTGGCACCATCCCCATCATCGTCGTAGAAATCCCCCACGGAAAGCAGCCATACCTGCCCCCTCTGCACCCCCCAGGTATCGTCAACGGGTCCTCCCACCGCAAACTCCCGGCGACCATCTCCGTCGAGGTCGCCCACCTGCGCCACTCCCAGGCCGAAGGAGGTGTCGGGCCCGGGCACCACCATGACGGCGTCCGCCTCATCGGCACTCAGTTGAGAAGGCCACTGGGAAGCGGGACGACCCAGAAAGAGGAAAACCCGACCCGTCCCCTCCCCGCTCCGATCATCCCCGGGGGCGGAGACCAGGAAGTCATCGAAGCCGTCCTGATCGATGTCGCCGAGATCAGTAAAGCCATGCCCCATCTGGTCTCCGGCGCCACTGCCCAGAAAAACCGTGGTGGAGTTGGTTCCCAGGTTGAACCTTCCCACTACGGCTTCTCCATCATTGGAGGTGTCCCCATCGTCTTCCAGTGCCCCCTGGCCACTCCCATCTTGGAATCCATCCTTGTTGCATCGCTCCGCTACCTGGGATCCCAGGATCAGGTAGCCTCGGCCGATGTAAGGGTCTCCCTCCCGGGTTGCCCAGGGCGCCCCGAAAAACAAGTCCGCCAACCCGTCTCCATCCACATCCCCCAGGGTTCCGATGACCTGGCTGGTGAGATCCTCCTCCTCCTCTCCGGTGAAGGAAGCGCAGGAGGCGTAGAGGCTGACCTCCTTCATCTCCTGGGCATCTTTATAATCCCCCAGCACCTCCCCCAGGGCGGCCACCAGGTTGGCCCCCGAGAACAAGTAGGTTCGACCGGGGGTTGCCGGGGCAATGGGACCGGTGTTGCCGAGGGTCCATCCCACTG
Organism: uncultured Rickettsiales bacterium; assembly: GCA_964426935.1. GTDB lineage: Bacteria > Myxococcota_A > UBA796 > UBA9615 > JAKLKC01 > CAYRTW01. Next base: position 9,977 of record CAYRTW010000164.1, on the reverse strand, counting down.
CCCCCACCAGCAGGTCCGCCAGCCCGTCTCCATCCACGTCTCCGGCAGGGGCGATGTCGTGCCCAAGGGCCCCGTCGAAGTGAGTTCCAGCAATAAACGCGGTGGCAAACTCCTTGGCCTCTCCCCCATTCCAGCGCCGACTTTCTCGGGGGGCTCCCATGAAGAGGTAGACGATGCCCATATCCAGATCAGGAGTGGTCACATGGGTGAAGGGATTTCCCAACGCCAGGTCGGCATACCCATCTCCATCAATGTCTCCCACTCCAGCCGCCCCCTTGCCAAACCGATCGGAACGCTCACTGCCGTCAAAGCGGGTTTCCAAGGCACTGGCCGAGTTCCAGCCGGCGAGACTGGTGGTTCCCCACAAAATCCACACCCGACCTTTGTTGTCGTTTCCTTCATCGTTGTTTCCCGGAGCGGCCAGCACCAGATCAGCCAATCCATCCCCGTTGACGTCAAAGGCGGGACTGGTCCGGAAGCCCAGGTTGTCGAGAAGCGCACTTCCCCAGTAGCCAATGGGCGCATCGGTGGCCGGAGTTCCTTGCCCGAAGGGCTCGGTTCCTCCCGGAAAGATGGCCAGGACTCCATCCCCCACGTCATTCACCGAGGCCCTCCAGTCTCCCAGCAAGAGATCATCCAACCCGTCGCCAGTAATGTCCCCACCGGGAGCCGCCAGGTAGAGGCGCATTCGCTCTTGGGAGGAGGTGAAGGTGGCTCGGGCCTCCTTGAGGGAAAGCTCTTCAGGAAGGTAGAACTCTGCGGCTCCCACCTCTCCCACTCCGCCCATCCACAGCAGGGCCCCCATCCAAGATGAGACCCTTCTCCTTCTTCCCAAGACCATCATCGCCACCAGGCCTCCCAACCACACCAGCCCCGCCGGGTGGGGGGTGTGGGAAAGATTGGAGCACCCGGAGCAGCCAGACTCACAGACCTCATCCACTGCCCCATCGCAGTCGTTGTCGATTCCGTCGCAGTCATCCAGGGCGTCGATGTGGACATTGGCCAGGCCTTCATCGCAATCCCCGGTGAGGAGGGTATAGCCATCCCCATCGGGGTCACTGCATTCCGTTCCCTCGTCCACTTCTCCATCGCAGTTCTCGTCCACGCCATCGCAGGTCTCCACCGCCCCGGGTCGAATGACCGGATCTCCATCCTGGCAGTCTCCCTGCTGAGAAGAATAGCCATCACAGTCCTGATCCTCCCCCTCTCCTGGATGGCGCCCTGAATCTGAATCGTCGCAGTCTCCCTCCACTCCAGAGACTCCGTCCCCATCCCTGTCGGCGAACATCCCTGGGCCAAGGAGGAACACCGCTCCCCCCTCCGCTCCGGCCAAAGCAGAGGAGGGAGCTCCCACCGCCCAGTCCTCTTGACCATCCCCGTTCACATCTCCCAGGACGGCCAGATAACGTCCGAAGAGGTCTCCCTCTCGAAGGCCCACCCAGGCGATTTCAGCGTCCTGAGAGGTCGCGGGACCGTCACATGCCCTGAACGCCTCCATTTGATACACCACCCCTTGAGGAGCAACTTCGCCGAAATAGCCGGAGGGGGCTCCCAGGAGCAGTTCCTCCTCTCCAGTTCCCTCCCCCAAAAGGGCGAGGGCCGCCCCCAGAAGCTCCCCTTGGGAGGCGCCTTCCACCGTGCCGGTGGCCACATCCTCCAGAAGGCTCCCTGACCACCCCCCGTCCCTTCCAGCGTGGCAGTACACCACACCACTGTCGGAGCCGGACGCATAGTCGGATCCCGAAATGTCGGGATCCTCGATGTCCACCGGTTCATCCCCCAATTCCGCTCCCGGCGCCGAGAAGAGAGCCTCCCCCAGCCCATCTCCGGTCACATCCCCCATCATCAGCACCTGGTATCCCAGCTCATCGCTGATGTTTCCCCCCAAAAAGGAACCCGATAGGAGCCCCAGTTCCAGCAAAGGAATCCCATCGCTGTTGGTCTGCACCGCGTCCCACCCGGCCACCTCTTCACTTCCTGAGAGAGGCCTTCCCGCTACGAAATACACCTTGCCCGTGGTGAAGACTTCGTCTTCGTCCTGGCTGAATCGGGGAGCCCCCACCAGCATGTCCTGCCTGCCATCTCCGTTGAGATCCCTTCCTCCCCACACCGACCAGCCGGTCTCGGAATCCAGAAGGTCTCCATTCAAGACCATGAACCCAGGATCGCTGGTGCGAAGGATCGAGCCTGAGGAGGGAGGCCAGTTTCCCCGGTCATTCTCCTCATCGTCGTCCCAGGCCAGGTTCCACCGCCCGGTCAGCAGCAGCCACACCTGACTTTCCACCGGATTCTGCGCCATGAATGGAGAGCCGATGGCCAGATCGGTCATCCCGTCCCCGTCCATGTCTCCCGCCGGTTCAATCTCAAAGCCGATTCGATTCCAACGCCCTCCCCCTTCAATGACATAGTCCGCCTGGCTGAGTTCCACTTCTCCTTGCAGGTCAAAGCCGGGCCCGCCCCGAAAGATATAAATCCGTCCCTGATCCACAAACTCACCGGTAAATTGCCACGCTCCCACCAGGAGATCGTTCCAGCCATCGGAGTCAAAATCGAGGCGGCGGTTGGAGCCCCATCCCATGAAATCGTAGGAACCGGTGCCTGTAAAGGTGGCATCGGCGTCGTCAACCGACATTCCTCGGTGAAACCGCCCTTCTCCCCCCAAGAAGAGATAGGCCCTTCCTTGGTTGACGGAGGGATCGGCCAGATAGGGGGCCGCCAGGAGGAGATCATCCACACCGTCCCCGTTGAGATCCCCAGGACCGTATGCCTGACCGAGACGGGAATAGGGCTGTTCACCCAGGATCCAGGCTGGAGCGGTGCCTGCCGAATAGATGTCCCGGGCTCTTCCCTCAGAAGGGGGAAACAGGGCCACCAGGAGCGTCACCAGGAAAAGAGGAAGGCGAGAAGGTCGCATCACTGAGCGTCACCTGAATCCCGCACGTAGACGCTGCCCGCCATGCATTCAAATGGACCGGCGTTGGAATATCCCCCGGAAGGAAGCGCCTGTTCATGGGTGTAGTGACCCGTGGTGGAGTGGATGCGACACACGTAGTAGTACCAGCCGGGCTCTTCAAAGGTGAAGTTGACGAACTCCCCGGGTTCGATCTGCTGATGGTTCCGCACCACCTGTCCCCCCTCGTCCACCAGCTCAATGTCGTGGGTCAACTCGTCATAGTTCCCGTGGGCGGCATCGTCGTTGAACCACAGGACGTTGGCACCGGCCTGGACTTCAATGTGACCAGGCCAGAAGAGGTTGATCCCCAGGGGGGCCTGGACCACATCGGTCTGGACGGGAATGCTGAAGCGCCGGGGCTCGCTGCGGAAGCTGCCCGCCTCGTTGCTCCCCTCGACTCGCCAATACCAGAAATCTCCGATGTTGACGGCACGCATCGCTTCCCAATCCTCATCGGGTACGGTGAACGAGGTTCCCTCTACCGACCCCCACTCCCAGCGATGTTCCGGGGAGAAGGAGGAGTGGGGAGAAACCTGGACTCGGTAGCCATCGTAGGAGGCCAGCCACGAGAAGGTGGGGGGCTCGGGGAGGATGGCGTCTTCGGCCGGGTTGGAAAGTTGGAGGTAGGGGTGGCCTTCCGAGGCCTGCTCTTCGCTGCATCCCCTCTCATCGGTGAGCCTGGCAAAGGAGGTGTCTGAACAGGCGTCCCCCACGTCAGGAACACCATCCCCGTCCTCGTCTGTCAGCCAGGAAGATCCGGTTTCCACCACGGTGATGATCTGATCCGCCTGGAGTTCTTCCGGATCATCCACGGTCACCACCTCGCCGGAAGGAAACTCCACCCGGACCTCCTTGGCCTCTTCCCACACCCCGAGCCCGAACTCCAGACGCAAGCTGCCTTGGGAGGTGTTTCCCGAATACTCCCCCACCACCCTCATTCGCCGCAGACCCTCCTCGGTTTCCACGTACACCCGAGTTCCCAGGGCGGATGAACTCCCTCGCCTTCCTTGCACGTCGACGTGGAGCCAATGATTTTCGTGGGTTCCCACACTTTCAAACAAGAGATTTGGAGAGGGCTGTTGGGCGGTGCCGGCCGAAACGAAGGCGTCCAAGTACCCGTCTTCGTTGACATCCCCCAGAGTGATGGACCAGGTGCTCCACAAGATCTCCCCCAAAAGCTGCTCAAACTCGTCGGTAGAGACTTCTCCCTCCTCGGGCTCAGGAGGGGTGATCTCTTCAAACCCCACGCCGGGGGCGCCGGAAAGAGGCAGACCACTGTTGCGAAACATGCGGACATTCTTTTCCCCGTATGAGAAGAGCATGTCCAACCACCCGTCGTTGTCGATGTCCCCCACCGCAAACCCATGGCCGTTGAAGGCATCCGCCACCCCTGCCTGCACGGAAACATCGGTGAAGGTGCCATCCCCGTTGTTGTGATAGAGATCCAGGCCGACGTAGTAGATGTCGTGGTTGCCTACCACCAGATCCAGCCAACCGTCATTGTCATAGTCCCAGGAGACCGCCCAGATTCCGAACTTGCGCCACACGTCGGCCACCCCCGCCTCCAGGGCCACATCGGTGAAGGTGCCATCTCCATTGTTGCGGAAGAGAGTGTTGGCGTAGTCCTGGCCAGAGGTGGTGAAGATGTCGGTCCAACCGTCGTTGTTGTAGTCGAAGGCCGCCGCACCCTTGGCTTGGACATCGCCCAGTACTCCCGCCTTTTCGGTTACATCCGAAAAAGTGCCGTCCCCATTGTTGCGGTACAGAACGTTGAAATCCGAACCCCGCCGGGGGCCGTTGGTGAGGAAGAGGTCGATAAACCCGTTGTGGTCGTAGTCGATCCATTGAGCCTGATGCCCATACCCTCGGTTTCCTACTCCGGTGATGTCGGTCACATCCTCCAGGCTCCCGTCGGGGCGCCCCCGAAAGAGTTGGTTGTAGCCGTTGATGTGGAGGTACAGGTCTCCCCGTCCATCGTTGTCGAAGTCCCCAAACAAGGGGGAGCGTCCCTCGCACATGGAGGCAATCCCAAAGGATTCGGCAGCCTCGGTGAAGTGGCCCGTCCCATCATTGAGGAACATCAGATTAGCGCTGGAGTAGTAGAAGTCGGGGCTGGCCTGGGCCGAGGTCATGGAGACGTAGATGTCCAGGCTCCCGTCTCCATTGAAGTCGTTGATGTTGGAGCCCCGGGCGGCACCATAACCCGACACCCCCGTCTCATCGGAGACCTCCAGCAAGGTTGGCCAGGAATCAGGAACACCTTCTTGTGCGTAGATCCACAATGGATCTATCGCAACACCTCCCAGCACCAGAAGGGTGAGCCCCCTCTTCATAAGCAGGTTCATGGAGACTTCCCGTCGGTCAGAACCACCCGGCGAGTCTCGGAGACAAACTCCCGCCCCTCCTTGCCGCCCCGAACCTGCCAATACAGAGGTCCTTCCCCTTCTTCCCTCAGCTCCTGGGTCCACTGCTCGTGGGTAAGGAGAGCGACAGGTTGGGAAAGCCGAGCCAGAGCCACCGTCCTGGCAGCGGGAAAGGTGGAATCGGGAGACAGATAGAGGACATAGCCTTCACAGGTGCCATCCCACCGGAACTGCAGATCCAGCCCTTCCAGATCGATTTCCTGATCCGCCTCGGGAAACCGAGGAGACACCACGCAGGTGGTGACCTGGGTAGGAGCACAGCCCCCAGCATCGTGAAGGGATTCCCTGGGGGTCTCCGCGCACCGATCCCGATCGTTAGGGACGCCGTCACAATCCGCATCGGTGTATTCCTCACCGCAGACCGAAGAGTCTCCCTCGTTGCACCCTCCCAGGATTCCCAAAAGGCTCAGAAACCCGATGCTGAGGATCACGCGGAATGCGTAGCGCAGCGAGCGAACGGCCGGAGGGCAAGGAGCGGAGGGACCCAAAAACCGCAGCAACCGCAGCGGTCGTAGGGATTCTTGAGGGGACTCGCGACGCCGCGATCCGACCGTGCAGCAGCATTTCGTGGGATGCTCTCTGTCAGCCGCCATCTTGGACCTGCACAACAGCAGAGGCGCTGATGAAATGGCCTTCCACGTCGGTGACCTGTACCGAGACCTGATGCTCCCCCGCCAGCAGCGCCCCGGATTCCAGATCATTGAGCACCGGCCAGGCCCACTGCCAAGGGGCATTGGTCATGGACTTCATCACCACCCCATCCAGCAGAAACTCCAGAATCTGTACATCCGCAGCGGCAATCACCGTAGCCTTCACCTGGTAATCGTCGTGAATGATCTCTCCCTCGGTGGGAGCATCCAAGGTGACTTCCAGGGTGCCCGCCGGAGGAATGGAAACCGTTACTTCGTCGGTGGCCGCATTGCCGGACACGTCCGTCGCAGTCACCATCAGCACATGCTCCCCCTCTCCGGTCTCCTGGGTGTTCCACACCCATTGCCAGGGATCCACGGTGCTGGAGTGCTGGGTCACTCCATCCACAGCGAAGTCCACGAAGGCGATGTCGAAGTCGTGCTCCACCGCCGCCGTGCAGATATAAGCTCCAGAGATCGTTTCCCCCTCAGCGGGAGCGGTGATGATGACGCTGATGGGCCCGGAGCCCTTTCCCGATCCCAGGAAGACGGAAATTTCGGCGGCAGCGGTGTATGAGTCCCCGTAGCGCCCGGTGGCAGAGAGGGTGTGCAGACCCTCTTCCATCTCGGTGGCATCCCAGGTGTAGAAGAAGTCGGCCTGGGTGTCTTCCACCAGAAGGGTACCGTCCAGATCGATGCGAACAGACTCTACCAGGGAGGCGTTGGTCCCCGTCGGCTCCACCTGGATGAGGATCTCTCCTTCCAGGGTCTGCCCATCCAGCGGCCACAGGAATTCAACGGCGGGAGGGTCGATGGCAGCGTCAGAAACCGTCACCGTTCGAGAGGCCTCGGCAGACTTGCCTGAAGGCGAAGTCACCTTGGCCCAAAGAGTCACCGCTTCATCTACCGCCGTAGTGTCCCAAACGTATTGCACGGAATTGCTGCCCGGCTCCCCTGCCACCCGCACCGACCCGACGTACAGCACCAGATCACTCCCCGAGGGAGAGCCCTCTGCCGACACCGAGACCAGAACATCGGTGGCGCGGGGTACGGTCTCTCCCTCGGGGCTGAGGAAGACCGGGAGGGTCGGCCCTCCACATCCACTCCACATCAGGAGGAGGGCAGCCATGACAGGAAGAAATCGGGGATGCAGGATTCGGACGGACGACACCGCAGGCACCTTTCGCTCCCCTCGATAGGGTCAGGGGGGCCTTGGCCGAGAGCGGCGTCAATGTAGTGTCCGCCCCCGGGGACCGTCAACGTGAACTGAAGGGGGAGATGCTGAATGGGAACGGCGCCTGAGCCTCCACAGAAGGGGGAGCAAGACCAGCGTGGAGGGCAACGAAGTTGGAACTCCCCCAAGGATGCACCCAGCTCCCTCCTGCACAAGGGACACTCCCCCCCAGGGATCAGTACCAAGCAGATACTCGTCCCGGTTCCAAAGGCCATCCCCATCCCCATCAAAACTGGCGTCGGCAAAATCGCTGGGATCCAAAAACCAGGCCCTCTCCCAGACGTCCGCCATCCCATCCCCGTCCCCATCTTGAGGAAGAATCAAGTCCGTCGTTGCCGATTGTCCACCGATGAGGCTCAGGGGTTGAGAGAGATCGGCGCTGCGGGCTCCATCCGCGTAGGCTGTGGCGTACCCTGGGTCTCCCTCGCAATAGACATAGGTTTCGGCATGGACCAGGAATTCCCCCTCAGGCAAGGCCGTCAGGGACCAGGTTCCATCGGTCGCGCTCACCGCCAGGAAGGCTCCTTCCTGCCCCGCCACCCCCTCCGCATAGACCCGCAGGGAGCCCAGGGGGGTCGCCGTTTCCCTTTCCAACACTCTCCCCTCCAGAAAGGCAGCGGGCTCCAGGTCCATGGTCAGGGTCAAGGGCTCCTTTCCCGTCTGAAACGGTTTCCAGGAGGAGGAGGCAGCCCCCCCTTCCTCTTGAAAGTAGCCTCCCAACCACCCTTCTCCCGAGGGAGGTGAAACCGCCAGGACGTATTCCCCTGTTCCCAGCCCCTGCGGGGAGGCTCGGCCGTCTTCATCCGTCACCACCGAGGGCCCCGGGGAGATGAAATCCGAGGCGGTATAGACCCGCACCACCACGTCCGCCAGGGGCTCTCCTTGGGCCAGAATCTGTACGGTCACCCACGCAGGAGAAAGAAGGGTCCAGGAAAGCTCGGTCACGGCCCCGTCTTCGGGAAGCTCCACCTCTGCTGCATCCTCTTCATTCACCACCCCCAGTCCAGCCTTCCCCAGGAATCCCGAGCCCGCTTCCCCGTGGTATCCCCACACCCTGTGCATTCCTGGAGCCAACCCCGACACCTGAAATCGGCCCTCGGCGTCGGCGGAGGCGGTGGCCCCGCTGTAGGTGAAGTCCACGCCGGCCACATCCACTTCGGCATAAGCTGCGGGCGTTCCGTCGGAGAGGAGAACCTGCCCAGCCAGGGTCCCACCCTCCGGCACGGAGAGGTCAACGGTCCGGGTCTCCCCCCGCACCGCCTCCGCCGACTCCGCCTCGCCAGGATCGTAGCTCCCTGGGTGCCACCACCGGGGCCTCCCGGCAACCGTCACGCTCACCCGGTAGTCCCCTGGCGCATCCTGGGCCGAGTCCAGACCCACCGCAGTGTAACGGCCCTCCTCATCGGTCATCACCCGAATGTCCTGGTAATCATTGTAGAAATCAAGCCCTTCCAGCCTCACTTCCGCTCCAGCGAGGGCCTCGCCTGTGCTCCGCGCCGTCACCAGACCGGTGAGAATCCCTCCCTCAGGCAGGGCGATTTCCACCGCCTCGGCCTCCCCCACTTCCGGCACATCCACCCAGGGAGCGTAGCAGTAGAAGTAGGTGTCTCCGAACCAGGCCCCCACCCGATTTTCTCCCTCTTCCGGCTCGGGCCAGGCCCGCACCCGATAGGGACCCTCTGCGAGGCTGCTGAACCTGAACTCCCCATCGGGACTGGTTTCCACCACTTCATAGCGGGCTCGTGGATCAAAGGCATAAACGGCAATGCCGGCCAGGGGAGTCCCCTCCGGCCAGGTCACCACCGTCCCCGACAGATCGCCAGCCCGGGCATCCCGGGGAAGCAGGATGACCCAGAAGGAAACGAACAGGAACAAGCGCAAACCGGACACACTCCACCTCATGGATGGAAGGGGGGTGTCCCTTCCTCTTCCACGAAGAAGCCCGCCTTTGGGAACTTCGCCGCCACCACACTATAATGAAGGCCCACAGGATCGGGCGAAGCGCCCCCTGTTCCATTCCCAGCACCAAGGGCACCCATGTCGTTCAAGGCCGGAGAGTTCATCGCCGCCGAGCATCGCGGTCGAAAACTGATCTATCACGTCCCCGCCTCAGGACTGTATGAGGTCGATCCCCTGGCGTATTCGCTTCTGCAGTGGGTGGAGGATGCGGGGGGATACGACGAGGCCTCGGGGAGCGATGCAACCGCCTTGGAGTTGGGGGCCAGCCCTGACGATCTGCGCGCCGCCGTTCAAGAATTGACTTCCCTGGGCCTTCTCCTTCCTAGTGAGCATCCTGAGTACCGCGACCTTCGCATGGTGGACCTCGCTCCCCGGCGTAAGGGAGTGGCGGCCCTGGTGGCCCATGTCGCCCATACCTGCAATCTGGGATGCCACTACTGCTATGCCGAGGCGGGAAAATACGGAGGGCGGGAGTCATTGATGACTGAGGAGACCGCCCGGAGGTACGTGGACTTCCTTTTTGAAAACGATCCCACCGCCCCCCGCCTGCGGCTGACGTTCTTCGGTGGAGAGCCGCTGATGAACTTCAAGGTGGTGAAACTGGCCGCTGACCATGCCCGAGAGAGGTCGGTCAAGGAGGGGCGCCCCATCTCCTTTGCCATGACCACCAATGGCACCCTCATCACCGAGGAGATCGCGGACTATCTTCAGGAAATCGACTGCGCGGTGACCGTCTCCATCGATGGAGACAAGGAGACCAATGACCGCCTCCGCCCCTT
>CAYRTW010000163.1:0-13685 GCA_964426935.1 uncultured Rickettsiales bacterium | reverse complement strand
CTTCGGCGCTGCGACCGTTCGCTCGCTGCGCTACGCATTCTGTGTGATCCTCTCTATCGCCGTCATGGCCGCCTGCCCCTTGGGAGCGGGGAGGGGCTGGGAGGGATTCCCCGACAGGAGCGCTCTGGCCCGGGTTCTTCCCAAGCCGTTGTGGATCTGATGCGCCGCCTGATGAGCGCCGAGCATGGAGAAGGGGATGCCCCCCGGCCAGCAGAACCAGGTGCCCGCCGTGTATAGCCCAGGAATCTCGGAGCGAGTGCGAAAGCCCGGTCCCAGGAAGGGCTTCGTCTCCGGGTCGAATTCCCAGCCCACCGTGGAGCCGTCGGTGTTTCCAGTAAATCGGTAGGCGGACTGGGGAGACCCCACGTCGCAGAACAAGACCTTGTCCTTCAACTCGGGGAGGACCGGCAGGGCCAGCTCCAGGATCTGGGCTCCAACCTGCTTTTTCAACTCCTTGTATCGAGGGTCCCGGGCCCGATCCCCTCGGGATCCCAGACCCCACCGATCCAACCAGGAGGCGTGGGTGAACGCCTGGATCACCAGGCTGCTTTTTCCTTCTGGGGCGGCGCCGGGGTTGTGGAGGCAGGGGGCGTTCATCAAAAGCCAGGAACGGCGGTGGGCTTCGGGATCCTGGGGGGTGTCCTCTACCAGATGAATGTGGTTTTCAGGGAAAAAGAAGAGGTGGGTGGCACCCCCCATCCTTTCAGCGAGGCGTTCACGGGGCAGGTCCAGGCCCAGATATACCGACAGGATGGCGTCCCCGGTGGGGGCCTTGTCCACCTTGGTTCGAAAGGAGGAACGGACGGGGTGATCCCCCAAAAGGTCCTGATAGAGGCGCTTGGCGTCGGCGCAATACAGCACGGCCCTGGCACGAATCTCCTCCCCCTTGCCGGTCACCACCCCCGTCGCTCTGCCATTTTCCACCAGGATGCGGGTAACCGGCCTCTTGTAGAGCATCGTTCCTCCCCTCTCTTCAACCCGAGAGACCATCCGGTTGAACAGGGCCTCCATGCCTCCCCTGGGGTAGGAATAATCATTGAACATGGCCCACCAGATTCCTGCCGAGGGAAACAAGCTGGTGCGACGGTATCCGGCGCAGATGGTGTCACACAAATCCCGGGGAAGTCCCCATTTTCTGGCCATGTCGTCCATTCGGGTGTGAACGTCACGGGCGAACCCCACCCCGTGCCTCATCATCAACCATGTAAATCGGAGGGCGGCTCCTCCCTTGCCCAGAAGATTCTTCTCCAGCAGGGGGTTGGTCCGCCAGGTGGCCAGATACCCGGCCCGCCGAATCGCCCCCTCCAACTCGTCCAGGAATCCCTTCATTCCCGCCACATGCTGGGGGGGGACCCTGGCCATTACCGCTCCCCGCACCGTATCAAAGTCGCTGCAGGGAAAATCGAAATCAGTTCCCCGGATGCGGTGATGGACCCGGTCGAGACCCGGTTGGTGCAGACAATCGATCTGGTCGAGGAGGGGATGGACCACCCCCAGGCTCTCGAAAGACTGATCCCCTACGTCGAAATAGAAATCCTTGCGCCAGATCCCCGCCATCAAGCCCCCTGCCTGATGGTTTGCCTCCACCACAGCGACTCGTCGACCCTGCTGAGCCAGTACGTTTGCCCCCATCATGCCAGCGATACCGGCTCCCACGATTACCACGTCCACATCGACTGGAGGGGCCACGATTCCTCAGCGGCTGGAGTGTCAGGAGGGTCCGGGAAGCAGCACCGAGGGTCCAGCGCTGGCGAATGATAGCGACGCGGGAACAGAAGAGGAAGCGCAGAATCCCCTGCCGTTTCCCCAGGTTTACCGCCTTCCCCGACCTTCCTGGCGCGAGTAGGATGCCGCCCCATGCGTCCTGCCACCTTCGGCGCTGCCTCGGTGCGGCGCATCATCACCCCGGAAGGGGTTTACGTTCATGTCCTGGAGCATCTGACTCTGGGGGAGAGGATGCGCCTCACCGAGGCGGAGCATCGGGCCTTCTCTCTCGCCGACGGTTCCCACACCGTGGAGACCCTGGCGACCCTGTTGGCCCGGGAAAATCGGGAGCGCCCCTTTCGTGATGGCCCGCCTCCTCGCCTTGAGGCGCTGCGGCGCTTGTTCATCCGCCTTGCCGACAAGGGGATGGTGATGGATGCGGAGTTAGAGTCTCCCTCCCACCGCAGGCGTCAGGCATCATCGGCACTGGCCACCGGGCAGTTGATTCCCGGGCCTCCCCTGGCCTCTCCCCTGCCGGTCTCCGTCGTCCCGGGCGTTCGATTCGACTGCGATGGCAGTGGTTCCTGCTGCGGCCAGTATGAACTGGTGACGGTGGAGGCGGAGGAGGCACACAGGTATCAGGGCTCTCTTCCCGGAGCCTTTCCCTGGCCCGCTCCCCTTCCCGATCTCCTTCCCCTGGCCCGTCCGGGGGCCCCGGGAGGAGCGTGCAACGTCGCCGAGTGGGAGGGGAGTTGCGCTCTTCTCCTGGGCGATGGCCGCTGCGGAGTCCACGCTCACCTCGGCCTGGAATCGAAGCCCCTGACCTGCCGCCACTTTCCCCTTTATGCGCTACGGGTAGGGGAAGAAGTGCGGGTATCGGTTCGCCCCGAGTGCGCCTGCGTGGCCCGTTCGGCAGAAAGGGGTCCCCTCCTTTCCCAGGCTCTCCAGGAAACCCCCGATCCCGCCTTGACCGAAGGAGGAATGGAGGTGGCCCCCGACCCGGTGTCCCTGTCTCCGGGGCAGCGGGAGCCCTTGCCGGACTTCATGGGCCGCTGCGATGGATGGAGGGAGTCTCTCCAGGCAGGAAGGGACCCGTTGGAACTCCTTTCCCAAGCCGCCCAGGAGTTGGGATGGCCCCTGCCCGCCGCCCCAGGACTTCCGCCGGCTGCCCGAGGGCACCTGGGAGCCATGGCTGCCATTCTGGAGGGGGAGAGGCGCCTTCTGTCTCGCACCCATCATCCCCGTTCACCCCAACGCACCGCCGCCCATTGGGCCCACGACGCCCTGGAGAGGGTCCTCTCCTTGGACACCCTGCCCGAGGAGCCTCACCCCCTCTCTCCCGCCGATGCCTTCGCCGAACTGAACGCCATCCATTCGGAATTATTTGGATTACAGCCTCTTCTAAGGGCGTTTGCCGCCGCCGGATTGGCCCATCTGGCCACCCTGGTCTGGCTGGGTCGAGCCACGGCGCGATGCAAGGACATCCATCGCCTGGACCCTCGCCTCCATCCTCTGACCACCTGGTTCGTTCTCAGCCGTACCCTGGGATTGCACGCCGCCCAGGGGTTTGCCGCCTTGGAGTTCTGATGCGAAGTCCCTGGTTCGCCCTTCTTGGTTTGACCTTCCTGTCCTCTGCTGCGTGGGCGGAAGAGGGGATGTGGCTGTTGAACGCCTTTCCCGAGGAAAAGGTGGCCGCGGCGCATGGATTTTCCCCGGAAGAGGAGTGGCTCCTGGAGGTGCAGCTCTCTTCGGCCCGGGTAGGTGGGTGCTCCGCGTCCTTTGTGTCTCCCCAGGGTCTGGTGATGACCAATCACCACTGTGTGAGGCGGTGCCTTCAGCAATTGGCCTCTTCCCAGGAGGATCTGGTGGAGTTCGGGTTTCTGGCCGAGGGGAGGGAGGGGGAGAGGGTGTGCCCGGGGATGGAGGTGCATCAGCTTCTGTCCATCCGGGAGGTCACCGAAGACATTCGTCGGGCCTCGGCGGGCCGGGAGGGAGTGGCCTATACCGATGCCCAGAAGGCGGAAATGTCTCGTCTGGAAAAGGAATGCGCTCAAGAGGATCAATACCGGTGTGACGTGGTCTCTTTGTATCAAGGAGGTCTGTATCACCTGTATCAATATCAAAAATATCGAGATGTGAGGCTGGCCTTTACCCCTGAAGAAAACGCCGCCTTCTTTGGTGGTGACCCCGACAATTTTAATTTTCCTCGATACGCCTTGGATGTCGCGTTTCTGCGGGTGTATCAGCAAGGAAAACCGGCCCCGACTCCCCACTTCTATCGCTTCAGCAAGGAGGGAGCGGCAGCGGGGGAGCTGGTGTTTGTAGCAGGTCACCCCGGCTCCACCCAAAGGCAGCTCACCTCTTCCCAGTGGGCGTTTCTGAGGGACGTGGACTTCCCCGAGACCCTGCTGCGTCTGTCGGAATTGCGGGGGCAGCTCACCGAGTTCAGTCGCCGGGATCCCGAATCTCGCCGCATCAGCCGGGGAGGGCTGGCCAGCTTGGAGAACCGGTTGAAGGCCCTCAAGGGTCGCCTCCGAACCCTGTTGAACGAGGGAGTCTTCTCTGCAAAAGAAAGGGGGGAAGCCGCTCTTCGTGCTCGTGCCCTGACCACTCCGGGGGTCGATGCCGAGGTGGCCGAGGCCTGGACGCAGATTGCCAATGCCAGGGCCTTCTTCACCCTCCTTTACCCCGCCTGGTCTCTTCTGGAGGGGGGAGACGCCTTTCCCACCGAGTTGTTCTCCATTGCCCGGGCGCTGGTGCGGGGAGTTCACGAAGTCACTCTTCCCGATGGAGAGCGCCTCCGGGAGTTTCGGGAGGCCGCCCTCCCCAGTCTTCGCCACGGCCTGTTTTCACAGGCTCCTCTTTTTCCCTCCCTGGAGGAGCTTCGACTGCGCTTCGGTCTGACCTGGATGAGGGAGAAACTAGGCGCGGACGATGCGAGGGTGCGAAATCTATTGGGAATGGAGTCGCCCGAGACCCTGGCTGCGCGGGTCGTGGCGGGAACGCGCCTGTATGAAATCGAAGTGAGAAGAGCCCTGTGGGAGGGGGGAGAGGCGGCGCTGCGGGCCAGCGACGATCCCATGATTCAGTTGGCTCTGAAAGTGGATGGAGAAGCGAGGCGTCTGCGCCGTCTCTATGAAGAGAAGGTGGAGGCCCCGGAAAAGAAGGCGACGGAGAGGATTGCTGCAGCCCGGTTTCAGGTGATGGGGAGGGACGACTGGCCCGATGCCACCTCCTCTCTCCGCCTGTCCTACGGGGTGGTGAAGGGCTGGGAGGAGCCCCAGGAAGGTGGAGCCGTGGTGTCGATTCCTCCCTTCACATTTTTGGGTGGCGCCTATGCCCGGGACAATGGCTCCGATCCCTTTCGCCTCCCCCGGCGGTGGCAGGAGGCGCGGGAGAGGGTGACTCCTGAGACCCCCTTGAATCTGGTGGCCACCACCGACATCATCGGCGGCAACTCGGGGAGCCCGATGTTCAATCGCCGTCGGGAGCTGGTGGGGCTGGTGTTTGATGGCAATCGGGACTCCCTGGGGGGTGCCTTTCTCTACGAACCAACGCGAAACCGCACCGTGGCGGTGGACAGCCGGGGTCTCCTCCACGCCTTGGAACGGGTCTACCAGGCCTCCTCCCTGGTGGCGGAGCTGGAGTCCGCGCGAAAGAGCCCTCGGGAAAAGAGGCACAAGCGGTGAGGTCTCACAGCGGGTGCCAGACTTGAAACCCCATCTCCTTGATGCGTCCCCCTCTTCCTTGTTGATGAAGCTGGGAGAGCTGGGGGTTCCGGAGGCCCATGCCCGCCGCATCCTCGCCTCGGCATGGCGGGATCAAAGTGATGATTTCAGGGACGTCAAGGGGGTGCCAGCACGGTTGTTACAGATCGTTCAAGACGCATTTTCAATGGAAAGGTTGATGGTCGTAGAGTCGGTTGAAGACCCTGCTGACGGCTTCGTGAAGCACCTGTTTCGCAGCCCCCATGGCGCCCTCCACGAAGCGGTGTGGATCCCCCTTCTTCGCCCCGACGCTGCCACTGTCTGCCTTTCCTCCCAGGTAGGCTGCTCCCTGGACTGTGGCTTCTGTGCCACCGGGCGACTCGGCCTTCGGCGAAACCTGCGGCCCTGGGAAATGATCGACGCATTTCGCCAGGTGCGACACCTCTCCAAGAGGAGACTCACCGGGGCGGTGTTCATGGGGCAGGGAGAGCCGTTCCTCAATCAAGACGCAGTGTTGGCGGTGGCAGAGCATTTACGTCATCCGTGTGGACCGGGAATTTCCGGGAAGGCCATCACCGTTTCCACCGCTGGAATCGTTCCCGCCATGCGTCGTTTTACCGAGGGCCAATACCCCTATCGTCTCATCGTCTCCCTCACCTCGGCGGTGGAGGAGAAGCGCCGCGTCCTCATGCCCCGGGTAGCCGTCTGGCCCCTTGAAGAACTCGCCGAAGCCATTCGGGCGCATGCCAGGAGCATCGGGGAGAGGGTGACGGTGGCCTGGGTCCTTCTTGCCGGAGTAAACACCGGTCCCGACGAGTTGCAGGCCCTGGAGCAGGTGTTCCGGGACGTTCCTCTGAGGCTCAACCTCATCGAAGTGAACGATCCAACCGGACGGTATCGTCCTCCTGACGAAGGAGAGCTGGATCCGTTCTTTACCGGACTGAGGGCCCTGAAGCTCCCCTGGACACGGCGATACACCGGGGGAAAATCCACTGAAGCTGCCTGCGGGATGCTGGCGTCCCGGGTGTGGAGTGGGGGCTTGGGAGGGGTGGGGTAGAAGGGATGAGGGAGGGAGGGACGAAGCCTCTGGGTCTCCCCGTCTGGCCAATCCGGTTCACCCCAGTTCCTCAGGGCGAGCGATGCTTCCCGAAAAATCCTTCCCTATCAGAACCACCATCTCGATTCATCCTGGCAAATGGGGATATGTCCAGTGTCCCTCCGGTCCTGATCGGAGGGCTGGGCGGTCCAATCTCAGCCGCTCGGCTCGGAGTTCCATGGACAGTTTTTCACCAGAAGCGGTGATCCCGGTGGGGGGGGAAGCAGGGAGTCTCCTTCCTGAGAAAGTGAGGAGGAGGAAAGGCCGGGGGTCAGGCACCTGCCCAAGGGTTCTCAACCGTTGGTGGCCAGCCCACCCCTCTTCCCCCGCCATTCTCCCGTCCCCCACAGCATCAACCCCATGATGATCGTCCCTCCCAACCAGGCAAGAATGACTGGCCACCCGGCCGCGTCGATCCCCGCCGAAACCAGGAATCCCAGCAAGGAGGCCCCACCGACCCGGGCCAGGGTCTTCCAGGGGAAGCGGTAGGCAAACAGGGTGCGGAGGTAGACCAGGGCGGCGGCGGTGGCGGCGGTGGCGGCGATGCCGGTGGCGAAGGAGGCTCCCACCATGCCAAAGCGAGGAATGAGTGCGAAGCAGAGGATCGCGTCCAGGACGAGGGCGGAGACCAGCATCCCCAGGACGGCGGCGTTGCGAGCCCCGGCCATGGCCGCCGTCGCCAGGGCTCGGAACAGGCCCAGGGACATGAGGCCTGCCACCAGCACCGGAAGAATGCGCCCTGCTGACTCAAAGCGGGGGCCCAGGGCCAGGACCACCGCTTCAGGAGCAGTCCCTGCCACCAGGGCCAACGAGGGAAGGAGGAGCAGGATGGCGAAACGCAGCTCCCGGTTCAGATAAAGGGCAGCCTCTTCCTTTCCAGCTTCATTCCTGCGGGCCAGGGCCGCCGCGATCAGGGGCACCAGCACCCCCGCTTGGGCTGACAAGAGGAAATAAGGGGCCTTGGCCAGCGAGGCGGCTCCCAGGTAGAGGCCCACCCTCTCCCGATCCGTGACCAGATGGCCCAAGACCAGAAGATCCATGGACAGGAGGGCCTGCACCGCCACCGAAAAAAGCCCCACCGGAGCTGCCTGGCGCAGCACACTCTTGAGAGCGATGCGCCCTCGTTCCAAAGAGGCCATCTCCCCCCGTCCCGATAACCGAAACGCCAGGGGCAACACCACCGCCATGCCCACCACCGAGCCGAATGCGTTTCCCAGCAAGGCCCCTTCCGCCCCGTAGCCCTTCAGGAGCAGACCCACCGTACACAGGACCTTGGCGCCCATGTACAGAACCGAGCAGGCAGCCCGCTGGGCGAAGGCCCGGGAGCCATCCAGGACTCCCAGGCTGACGTTGTAGAGGCAGAAGGGGAGGACATCCAGGAATCCGGGAAGGAACAGGGGAGCAATGCCCGGATCTCCCAACAACCCTGCCATCGGCCTGGCCAGAAGAATGGCCGCCAGCCACACCAGCAGAGAGGCCAGGGCAATTCCGATGCTCACCGTCTTCCACACGCTGCGGGCCACCTGAGGATCCTCGGCCACCGTTCGGGAAATTCCCAAGAGGAATCCGCCATACAGGGCCGTCTCGGTCCAGAACAACAGCGTGCTCACCAGCCCGAAGGCACCATACTCCGCCGGACCCAGGAGGCGGCCCACACCCAGATGGATGAGATATCCACCCACCAGAAGAACGAATTGGGCGGTCAGGAGCAGGGCGGAATGAATCTGGAACTCCCGGCGGTCGGGAGGGGGGCCCTGTTCACCCTCCGCTACGAGGGACCGGGGGGGGCGGTTCACCGAGTGGGGATTCCCTGGCGCTCCGAGCCCACCATCAAGGCGATCTCCGCCGCCGCCTCGCCCAAGGGAAGGAGACGGACCTCTCCAGTGCGCCGGGATTTCAGCTCCACCTGCCCGGTCTGCTCCCAGGTCCTTCCCACGATGATCTTGTAGGGGAACCCCAACAGGTCGGCGTCCTTGAGCTTCACCCCCGGCTTGAGATCCCGATCATCATAGAGAACATCCACTCCCCGCTGCTGCAATTCTTGATACAGGCCTTTCGCCGCCCCCGATTGAAGAGCATTCTGAGGGCTCATGGCCAGGACCACCACCTCAAAGGGAGAGATGGGCATGGGCCAGAGGATGCCATCGGCGTCATGATTCTGTTCCACGGTTGCGGCGGCAATTCGTGATACACCAATTCCGTAACAGCCCATGACAAAAGGCTTTTCCTTGCCCTCTCCATCGGTGAACACCGCGTTCATGGCGCTTGAATATTTGGTGCCCAGCTTGAAGATATGGCCCACCTCGATGCCGCGGCGCAGCAGAAGGGGCTGGCCTGAACCCACCGCCAGCTCTCCCTCTCGGGCTGTCCTCACGTCGGCGTAGACGGGCTCGGGGAGATCCCTTCCCAGGTTCACGTCCAGGGCATGCCAGTCGGTCGTGTTCACCCCGCACAGGAAGTTCCGCATTCCCTTCACCGACAGGTCTGCCACCACCTTGGTGCCTGAGGGGAGTCCCAGGGGACCGGCGAATCCGGTCTCAGCGCCGGTGGCGTCCTTCACCTCCTCGTCGGTGGCCAGGCGCACTGACAGGGCACCGGTGTGATTGGCCAACTTGACCTCATTGACCTCCTGATCTCCCCTCATCAGCACCGCCCAGGGCGCTTCCTTCTCCTGATATCGGGCAATGTAGATGAGGGTCTTGACCATGCGCCCCACCGAGACCTCAGGGAAGCAGACCGCCAGTTGCTCACAGGTCTTGATGCCCGGAGTGGGTTCCCTTCGCAGGGGACGTTGGGCTTCGTCAGCACCTTCCGGGGGAGACAGCCGGGAGACGGCCTTTTCCACGTTGGCGGCATATCCGGAGATCGGGTCAAACAGGATGGCATCTTCCCCCGCCGAGGCCGCCACCATGAACTCCTGGGAACCCGAGCCCCCGATGTCTCCGGAATCCGCGTCCACGGCAAAGGCATCCAACCCCATGCGCCGGAACAGGCGCTCATACGCTCCTTTCATGGCCCGGTAGCTGGCGTCCTGCCCCTCTTCATCCGCATCGAAGGAGTAGGCGTCCTTCATGATGAATTCCTTGACCCGGAGGAGGCCGAAGCGGGGGCGGATCTCATCTCGAAACTTGGTGTGGATCTGAAAAAGATTGATGGGAAGTTGCCGATAGGAGCGGGCAGTGGCCCGGGCATAGTCGCAGAACACCTCCTCAGCTGTGGGAGCCAGCCCGTAGACCGTCCCTTTGCGATCCTCGGTGGTCAGCATGGTGCGGGAGGCCAGATAGCGATTCCAGCGCCCGCTTTCTTCCCACAGCTTGCGCTCCTGAAGGATGGGGACCTGGATTTCCAGCGCCCCCGCTTTGGCCATCTCTTCGGCGACGATGCGGATGATTTTCTGGAGCACCTTCCACATCAGGGGGGAATACACATACAGCCCCGAGGCCGACTTGTGGATCAGGCCGGCCCGGGCCATGAGGCGATGGGAGGCGACATCGGCGTCGGCGGGATTGTCCCGGTAGGTGACGATGTGGGCGCGAGAAGCGAGCATGGGAGGATCCTGGGAGGAGGGCGGCAGGGTGCCGAAGGGGCGTGGTTATACGGCGGAGAGGGCGGCGAGTCCAGAACGCGGGGAGGGTCAGGGAGAGGTGAACGCCTCTCCGATCCGGGTGTGAAGCTCAGAATTGGGCTCCATTCCAGCGGTCCCATAGGTTCCAAGATGGGTCTTCAGGGTCTCCTCGGTGTCGTGGCACACGTCGGCCCTCAGCCAACCCGAATCCTCTCCGAATCCCTGCCACACCCCCCAACTGGTGGAGGTCCCCCACAACTCCGCCTCCAGGGGATCATCCACCTTCTTCCAGGTCCACAGAGACCAACTCCACCCGCTCTGGGTGAACAGGTCCGTCAGCAAGGAAAAACTCTCATAGGCCCAACCGGCGTCCTCCATGGTGGAAAACGAGCCGACAAAGTAGGGGACGTTTTGCTCCATTTGAGACGAGGAGAACAGGGCGCTGTAGAGGTCTGCGTACCCCTGGTAGTCCTTCAGACTGTCCGAGCCCCACTCGAACAGATGGGTGGAATAGATGACCCCTTCCCACCCCATGTCTTCTGGACGGGGGAGTTGATACATTCCATTGAATCCGTCGTGAATCACCATCAAATGGTCATCCCCAGTGGCTCGAATGGCTTGTACCAGGGTGTCGTACATCCCCACCATGGCCTCCACGCTGGGGGCAGACATGGGTTCGGCGAGAAGGGAATAGGCGGCGACGGTGCCTCGATCTCGATAACGTCCCGCCAAGGCCAGCCACAAGGCCACCGTGGCTTCCTGGGCTTCCTCGTCTTGATACAGAGTGGCCTCCCCGGAATAATCGTTATGTCCACCCGGGGACTCTTGCATGTCGAGGATGGCATAGACCCCGTGGCTGTCACACCAATCCAACAGCCGATCCAGGGTAGAAAAGGTGTCTTCATTGGTGAAGGCAAAAGAGCTGGTGACCGGGTCCTTGTGCCAGTCGTCGGTACCCTCCAGATAGATGCGATAACCGGTAGGAACCCGCACCAGGTTTCCCCCCAGGGAGGCCAAGGTGGCGATGTCTGTTTCAGTGATCCAGGAATCGGTAAAAGCCCGCAGAACGGCGTCTCGTCCCTCTCTTCCGAAGCGGTCGGTCAGGGCATCCCGAAGGGGGAGGTCCGAGTCATCGTTGACATCCGGACAGGCCAGGGCTTCAGCACGAACCGTTTCCCAGGTACCCGAGTCGGTTCCTTCGGGCAGATTGGCCCCCACCGCGTCCAGCCAGGTGGAATAGTCCCCAGCGGCGGCTCCGGTGCTCAGAATGGCCTCTTTGACCGCCTCCCGGATTCCCGCCCTCTCCCCTTCCACCAGCAGGCGGCCCGTGGCGGTGTAATCCACGTTGCTGATCCATGTTTCATGATACAGCCACGAGCCCAGGTTCACCCCTCGAAGGAGGATTTCCTGGTCTTCCGAGTCCACGATTCGAGTGCCTTGGGCGTGAAGAAACGGGAGGGAGCCTGAGGAATCGGTGTCATCATCGGTAACGGTATCATCATCGGCGGCCGTGTCGTCATCGGAGCTCCCGGTTTGACAGGCCAGGCTCAGGAGGCACAAGGGGAGGGAGAGGAGGGATGAACGAACGAGCATGGGTACAAGGTGGAGGAGGCGAAGGTGGAGGTCAATGACTCTGAAGCTCCGCAGTCTTCCCCGTCACACCCTGGTAGTCAAGCAAGCTCAAGCGCCCAGCCGTCCGTTTCGATTCCTGGGGCATTCAACTATATTTCCGATGGAAAAGTTGCCCGCAGCGTCCGAGGACCCATCCTGAGAAACCACCCAAACTCTCCCAGGTGTGCATGATGGGGGAGGAACTCCCGCAAGGTCCATTCGTGCGTTCCACCTCATCCTCCACTCGCCTCTATCGCGCCCTCCTGGCTGCGGGCTTGCTGGTCCTGGCCCTGGCGTGTGCGTGGAGTACCGCTCGGGGGGATGGCCTCCCCGTCAGCGCCGGATTTCCCCCGGTCCCCACCCTGGCGGACCTGGTGGAGAGGGTCCAAGGGGCGGTGGTCAACATCAAGACCACGCGACGCAGCGAACGGCGAGAAGGGGACCCCTTCTCCTGGTTTTTTGGAGGAGCTCCACCGTCCCGGGATCAGACCAGCCTGGGAACTGGCTTTGTGATTGATGAAAGGGGTCATCTCCTCACCAATCATCATGTGGTGAAAGGGGCCAACCAGATTCGGGTGCAGTTCGCCGATGGCAAGGAGGTCCCCGCTCAGGTGGTGGGCTCCGATCCTCCCACCGATGTGGCGGTGCTGAAGATCGAGCCCTTTGCAGGCCTCAAGGCGGCATCACTGGGGGATTCACAGGGGCTGCGTGTGGGCGATTGGGTGGTGGCGGTGGGAAATCCCTTCGGATATGGCCACACCGTTACCGCCGGAATCGTCTCGGCCAAGGGAAGGATCCTGGGAGAAGGGATCCAGGATCAGTTCATCCAGACCGATGCCTCCATCAACCCTGGTAACTCAGGGGGCCCCCTGTTCAACCTTCAGGGGGAAGTCGTGGGCATCAACACCGCCATATACGCCCGGGGCCAGGGGCTGGGCTTTGCAGTGCCCATTCACACCGCCCAGGAGGTGTTTCCCCAACTCATTGCGCGGGGCAAGGTGGTGAGGGGATGGGCGGGGTGGTGGACCGACGATGGGGAGGATTTCGTGCTTCTGAAGGCGGTTCATCCCTTCACTCCCGCCGCTGAAGCGGGGCTCCAACCGGGGGATCGCTTGATACGAGTGGCTGGGATGGAGGTGAAATCTTCAGGAGATGTGGGAAGGGCCCTGGGAGTATCGGCGCCGGGAACCCGGGTGCAGGTGGAAGTGGAGCGAGAGGGGAAGGTGGAGGCTGCCTCTCTGACCCTGGTGGAGCGGGACGCCTGGGTGGAGAGGGTTACCGGCAAGCCCCATTCCGTCCCCCTCCTGGGAATCCGGGTGCGGCCCATCGCCGCAGACGGAATTGAAAGGCTGGGGGTGCGGCCAAATCAGGGACTCGAAGTGGTGGAAGTGGAGGAACCAGGCCCCTCGGGAAAGGTGCTGCGCCAAGGGGACGTGCTCCTATCCCTGGAAGAAGCGACGCTTGGTTCCATCGAAGCTCTGGAGGCTGTGCTGGAGATTGTTTCCGAGGGGGAAGTGGTGCGAGTCAGCCGGGTACGGGAGAGGTCGGCGACCCGAGTCAGGATTCGTGTATCTTCGTCGGGAAAATCCCTGTAGCAAAAAATCAGGCGGAACGAGGCTTCATGGTGAAATTCCTGGAGGAGCCGCCGCTTTCTGTTCTTCCATCCGAGCCTTGCGGGCCGTTGCCAGAGAAGTTTCGGCCTGGACCCCCCCTCCTTTTTTTACCGCCTTTTCCAGCAGGGTGATGGCCCCCTCGGTTTCTCCGGCCTGGAGTCGGCACTCTCCCTCCGCCAGGAGAACCTCCAAGTCCTGGGGATGAGTCAGGCGGTAGTCGAAGAGATTGGTGAGGGGTTGGCGGGTGTCGCCAGCGGCGCATTCCGCTCGCCACTGATACATGGCGATGTGGGGCTGCTTGGTAACTGCATGGATTTCCTGATAAAGAACCGCCGCTTCGGCAAACCTCTGGGTCGCCTCCATGACGGTGGCCAGATTCAGTTTTATGG
>CAYRTW010000162.1:0-13689 GCA_964426935.1 uncultured Rickettsiales bacterium | reverse complement strand
TGAAGCTGGCTTTCAACGATCTGTACAGCAGTGGTTCCTCCACCATCTATCGGGACATGGCCATCATCGGGGTCATCGTGTGCATCGCCGCCGGCCTGGTGACCTACTACGCCATCAAGAAGGGTCCCACCCCGGAACAGTTGGCAGCCATTGAACAGAAGAGGCGGGAGAGCTTGGTAGACCTCATCCAGTCCAAGGCTCCTGCCCCCGACAAGGCCACCCTGGCCAGCAAACAGGCCCTTCATCCCGACATGATCTACGTGCCGGGTGGGATGTACCTCAAGGGAATGTTTCAGGGGGACAAGCTGGGCACTGAAGGGGAGTTTGTGGAGACCGAGAGGGAGGTCGCCGAATACTGGATCGACAAATATGAGAGCCCCAACACGGCCGGAAGGGCCCCCACCGTCGACATGACCTGGGGAGAGGCGGTGAAGGCCTGTGAGGCGGAAGGCAAGAAGCTCTGCACCGAAGACCAGTGGGAGAAGGCCTGCAAGGGTCCTGATCTGAACCTGTGGTCGGGGGGGAACTCCTTCGACAAGGAGAAGTGCGGCCCCTCAGGAACGGTGGATCAGCCCTACCTGGCGGGGGACCATCGGCAGTGCTTCTCGGGGTACGGTGCCGGAGACATGGGAGGAGGGGCCTTGGAGTGGACCGCCACCCGCAAGGGAGACCGGTTCATCATCAAAGGGGGAAGCGTTCCCGGCAACGAGGAACAGGGAACGAGGTGCTCGGCCCGCACCGATGAAAGCCCCACCTTCTCCCACGTCAACCTGGGATTTCGCTGCTGCATCTCCGACGAGTGACCGATGTCCGGGGGCTCCGCTCCCCTGGTCCGTCCCCTTCACATCGTGCGGATCGAGCTCAGGTCAGATTCCCCTCGCCCTTGTTGGACAGCTCAGCCACCCTCTCCGCCACCTGACGCACGATGAGCCCGTAGACCCAAGGGTCTTCCACGAGATCCATGTGGCCGAGATCCTTCACCGGTACGTTGTGTACATCCACTCCCGCCATGGTGGGCACCACGGAGTAGGACCAGGGGCACACCAGATCCTGGCGGCTGTAAACCGAGACCAAACGGACTTGAGGGGGAAAGGCCGATTGAAGATCCGTCACCAGGGAGGAACGGGGGAGCATCTGCCAGACGCTGCGGGACATGACCCCGGTAAGCACCGTTCCCAGAAGAGCGGTGGGGGTTCCCAGATGGGGCGTTCCCAAGGTGATGAGGGTCCGGGTGTAGGCGTCTCCACCGGAGCGGGCCACCAGGTACTTGCCAATCAGCCCTCCCTTGGAATGGCCGATGATGTGGAGACGTCCGAAGTCCCCCCGATCCCGAAGGCGCTGGAGCTTGGCGTGGATCTTGGCGGCCAGGTAGGGAATCCCCCGGGCGTTGAAGTTCCACAGCACCCCGCCCAGGTTGAAGGACAGCACCCGAAAGCCATCTCCCCTGAGGCGCCGTTCCAGGGTGTTCATGGTTTGACGGGTCTGCCAGAAGCCGTGAATGAGGAGGACCGTCTCCCCTTCGGCGTGAAAATCGTCCTTCCGGTCCACCTTGTGGCCGAAGTAGTATCCCGGCACTCCCAGGTTGGAAGTGAGCACGCCTTTGAGGGATTTCAACCCTTTCGCGGGATTGAGGGACACAGGGAGGCTCCGGTGGGAAGGGCCCGGACGCATGATAGGTGGATCCGCGTCGGACGAACAAGGTCGCTGCCTTTCCCGGCTCGGTAAATTCACCTTCCTTCCCCGCCTGTCTTCAATTGACTTCGACCCTCCCCTCCCCGACAATCCGCCCTCCCCTTCGGTGGCTTCCCCATGACCGACAGGTACCGGCAAGCTGGCGTGGACATCGCCGCCGGCGACGCCTTCGTCAAACGCATCGCTCCCCTCGCCCGCTCCACCTTTCGCCCTGAGGTGCTGACCGATCTGGGCTCCTTCGGGGGCATGTTCGCCATGCCGGTGGGGAGTTTTCGGGATCTGGTGCTTATCGCCTCCACCGATGGAGTGGGCACCAAGCTCAAGGTGGCCGAACAGGCGGGGCGATACCGGGGGTTGGGGATCGATCTGGTCGCCATGTGTGCCAACGACGTGGTGGTGCATGGGGCGGAGCCCTTGTTCTTCCTGGACTATTACGCCACCGGTCGCCTGGATTCCGACGCCGCCGTCGAGGTCATCGAGGGAGTGGCAGATGGGTGTCGTCAGGCGGGATGCGCCCTTTTGGGCGGGGAAACCGCAGAAATGCCCGGGGTGTATCCACCAGGAGGATTCGACCTCGCCGGATTCGTGGTGGGAGCGGTGGAGAAAAGTCGAATCATCAACGGAAGTTCGGTGAAGGCGGGTATGACCGTGCTGGGCATCCCCTCCACCGGCGTCCACAGCAACGGTTTCTCCCTGGTCCGCAAGGTGGTGGGGGAAAGTGGCCTCTCCCTGGACGCCTGGATCCCTGAATTGGGAGCCACCTTGGGGGATTCCTTGCTGACTCCCACCCGCATCTACGTCAAGGGAGTACTGGCTGCCCTGGCCGCCGCTCCCATCCACGGCTGTGCTCACATCACCGGCGGAGGACTGGTGGGAAACATCCCCCGGGTCCTTCCCGAGGATCTGGCGGTGCACCTGGACCGATCCACCTGGCTCCCCCCGGGAATCCTGGGGTGGCTGAAACACACCGGGGAGTTGGACGACCTGGAGATGGTCCGCACCTTCAACGGGGGGCTGGGAATGGTGCTGATGGTGGAGAGGGGGCACGAGGATGCCGCCATTGCCGCCCTGCGCTCTCAGGGAGACGACGCCCGCGTGGTGGGGGAAGTGATTCCCCGAGGGGATGGGTCCTCGGTGGTGATGACGGGAATCCACGCCGGCGGGGCGTGAGGGGAAAGAGATGCTGGAACCGGCGAGATTGACCATCCTGGTGTCGGGACGGGGCTCCAACGCAGAGGCCATCGTCGGTGCTTGCCTGGACGGGAGGATTCACGCCCGGGTCCACCTGGTGCTGTCCAATGATCCCAAGGCCCCAGCCCTGGAGAGGGCTGCCGCCCGGGGCATCCCCACCGCCTCCCTGTCCCACAAGGGTTGGGAGAGTCGGGATGCTTTCGATGAGGCTTTCGCGGAAGAGGTGGCCCGGTCCCGCCCTGATTGGGTGGTGCTGGCAGGGTTCTTGCGAATCCTCGGTCCCCGGTTCCTGGATCGCTTCCCCGGCAGGGTCCTCAACATCCACCCCTCCCTGCTCCCCGCCTTCAAAGGACTGAACGGACATCAGCGGGCCCTGGACGAGGGGGTGCGCTTCCATGGATGCACCGTTCACTTTGTGGACACCTCCTTGGATGGAGGGCCCATCATCGCCCAGGGAGTGGTCCCCGTGCTGAGTGACGAC
This sequence comes from uncultured Rickettsiales bacterium, assembly GCA_964426935.1. Classification (GTDB taxonomy): domain Bacteria; phylum Myxococcota_A; class UBA796; order UBA9615; family JAKLKC01; genus CAYRTW01. The sequence continues at coordinate 10,325 of CAYRTW010000162.1, read as the reverse complement.
ACCGAGGAGACCCTGGCGGCCCGGGTTCTGATGGTGGAGCACCGCCTCTACCCCCAGGTGGTCGCCTGGGCAGTGACGGGAAGGCTTCGTGTGGAAGGTCGAAAGGTCAAGGTTCTGGGGGATACCGGCCCTGCCCCTGGTCCGCTGATCATGCCTTGAGGGAGGGAGAGAAACCAAGTGATTACTCGAAGTTACGATGCCGTCTGCCTTCGCCCTGGCGGTGGGGCCCTGACTGCGGCCGCCCTGCTGGCCGCACGGGGGCGCCAGGTCCTGGTGGTGGAGAGACCGGAAATCCTCCCTCAAGTGGGGCGCTACCTGTTCCCTACCCACCATCGACCCATCCTGGGATTTGAAGGAGGCCTTCTCCTCCCCTCCATCCTCAAGGCTCTTCAGGTCCATCCTAGGGAATTGCGCCTCCTTCAGCGGGCCCGGCCTTCCCATCAGGTTCTCCTTCCCCGGCATCGAGTGGACATTCATGCCGACCCGGACGCCTTTTCGGCGGAGATGACCCGGGAGTTCGGGGCCGAAGCTGGGGTACTGGCTCGATTCCTCAGTCGAGTGGAAGGGGGAGCGGAGGCCTGCGCCAACGGCTTGTTGGGTTCCGCTGCCAGCGCCGGCCAGTTGCGCTGGTGGCATCGCTTGGGGTTCGGGAAGATTCCTTGGAACCCTCCCGCCGTGGAAGCCTCCCCCACCTTTGCCGAGGCAGCCCGGCAGGACGGGGTGACGGGCGCCCCGTGGCGCTTCCTGCTCGCCCAACTCCGCTCCTTTTCGGGGGTGGATCAGCCCGAGAACCTCCCCCTCCCCTATGCGGGCATCCCCCTGATGGCCGGTTTCGACGGCTGGTTCATCGATGCCGAGGAACCCAACGCCTTTCGGGCCCTCCTTCGCCGGCGCATGGAGGGGCTGAAGGTGGATTTTCTGACGGAGGCCGATCCCGACGAGGCCATCGCCTCCTTCAGAGCGGTCAAGGAGCTTCGCTTCCCGTCACGCCGGGAGCCCGTTTCCACCTCCACCCTCATCCTGGGGGAGGATCCCTGGGACATGGCCTCCCGCCTGCCCGAGCGAGGGGGACGGGGGTATCGAGACCTCCAAGGCCGCCTTCAACCCACTCGATTCCGGTACAGCATCTATCTGGGGCTCCGCAAGGAGGTGGTGCCGGTGGGCATGGCCGACCATTCCCTGTGGGTGCCACGAGATGAAGAGGAGGTGGCGGGGATCAACTGCCTCACGCTGTCCCTCACTCCCGAGGGTTCGGGAAGGGCTCCTGAGGGCTGCCGAGGAATGACCATAAGCGCTCAACTGCCCCTGGAACAGGCGGAGGATGGACCGGCCCTGGCGGAGGTGGGGAAGCAGATGCTGGAAAGGGTGCGGGAGTTGATCCCCTTCCTGGACGATCACCTGGAGGGACTCCACCTTCCCTCCCCAGGGACCCCCAGTCAGGATCGGCCCATTCCCATTGACTCTCGGCCGTCCCACTACTCTCTGCCCGGCGGCCCCCTTCGCTTGCCGAGCGCCGGTGGGATGGGGGTGCATCTCCCCCATCGAAACGTGTTTTACGCCGGTCCCGCCTCCCTCCCCGCCCTGGGGCTGGAGGGAGAAGCGTTGGCGGGGATGGTGGTGGACAGACTGGCCGCAGCGGTCCTCCCCCGCATTTCCTGAGCCCTGAGACTCTTCGTTCGCGAGGGGAAGGGCCCGAAAGCCCCTCCCCTCCCGGGAACACTCTCAGGAATACAGCTTGTTCAGATCCGCTTCGTAACGGGCCATCACGTTGCGCCTCTTCAAGCTCATCTTGGGGGTGAGCATGTCGTTGGCGGTGGTGAAGTCCTCCTCAATGAGGTGGAACTTGCGGATGTCCTCGAACCCCTTGGCTCCCCCCAGGGTCTTCTCGATCTCCCCCTTGATCAGGGCCTTTACTTCCGGGGAGTCCAGCAGTTCCCGGCCTCGCTTGGAGATTCCCTTGCTGTCCGCCCAGGCGTGGAGGGCCTCAAAGTCAGGCACCAGCAAGGCCACGTTGTAGGGGCGGTTGGCCCCGTGAACCATGGCGGAAACGATGAAGGGGCTCAGCTTCAGCATCTCCTCCAAGGGGGCGGGAGCGACGTATTTACCGTTCTCCAGCTTGTACTGCTCCTTGATCCGGCCGGTGATGAAAATGAACCCGTCGGAATCGATGTAGCCCATGTCTCCGGTGCGGAACCCCCCTTCCGGGGTGGTCACCTTGGCGGTCTCCTCGGGCAGGCGGTGATAACCCTGCATCACGTTGGGACCGGTGACGATAATCTCCCCATTCTTGCCGTCCTGCTCCTCCAGAGCGGCGGTGTCGATGGTGACCTTGACCCCGGGCACTGCCCTGCCCACCGAGCCGATCTTGCGGGAGCCGGGGGAGTTGGCCGAGGCGATGGGGGAGGTCTCGGTCAATCCATACCCCTCGAAGACCATGATGCCCAGGTTGTCGATGAAGCGGGCCACTTCGGGGGAGAGGGCGGCACCGCCGGAGATGGCGTACTTCAGTTTTCCACCGAACCTGGCCTTCACCTTGGTGAAGATGAGCTTGTCGAAGAACGCTGCCTTCTGATCCAGCCAGAAGGAAGACTTTCCTTGATCTGTCAGGGCACGGCGGGCCTCGGAGTTGGCGATGGCGGCAGCAAAAAGCTTCTTCTTGAAATTGGATTCGGTGGCCATCTTCTTGTTCAGGCCGTCATAGATGCGATTGAAGATACGGGGCACAGCGAAGAGCACGGTTGGCTGCACTTCGGCCAGGTTGTCGATGATCTTCTCCACCGCCTCGGCGATGCCCATGGAGGCACCCATGGAAAGCATGCCGTGGAGTTCCACGGTCTGGCCAAAGGAGTGGGCCCAAGGGAGGAAAGACAGGCTGCGGTCGTCGGCCTCCAGGGGAAACAGGGCGTGGATGGCGTTGATATTGGAGCTGATGTTCCCGTGGGAGAGGATGACCCCCTTGGGGTTGCCGGTGGTGCCCGAAGTGTAGATGAGGCCAGCGATGTCCGACGAGGCGGGCTGAAGCGCGGGCACCGGCTGGGAGGCCCCCGCCTTCAAGAGGCCTGACCACCCCTTGGGATCCTGTTCAGAAGCGTCCATGGCTACGACGTGGTGGAGGAAGGACAGCTCCTTGGGGAAGTCTTTCACCTTCTCGTAGATGGACTGATTGGCCACCAGGAGGACCTTGGCCTCGCAGTCCTTGAGGATGAAGGTCCATTCCTTGGGAAGCTGGGCTTCATACATGGGAACATAAAGGGCCCCCAGACCGTAGGTGGCATAGGCCCCCACGGCCCATTCCACCCGGTTGTTGGCAATGACCGCCACCCGATCTCCTGCCTTCACCCCCAAAGAAGCCAGGCCGGCTCGAAACTGGTCGACCTGCTGGCCGAATGCCTTGTAGGAGAGCCAATGGAAGGCTCCGTCCTTTTTGACACCAAACAGAGGGCGATCCGCAAAGGCGGTCACGCTTCTCTCCAGCACTTCCACCAGATTCGAGTATTGATGCACGCTCATGAACAATCCTCCTCACCCGCCCCCGGCGGGAAATGGTGGAGCAGGCTAACAAGGTGCAGCGCCTCGGGCAAGCAGGGCCCTCGGATCGCAGACAGGATCGTAACCAAGACTACCCGGCGGAGAGGTAGAGGCTGCGACCCCACTGCCGCCGCACCTCCTGGCGCAGGCCCTCCCAGGCGGGATCGGTGGCAAACCCCTCCCGTTCCACCAGAGCGAAGGCCTCCCGGCGAGCATCGGCCAGGACCGGAGCAAACCCCGGAGAGGCGGAGAGAGCCAGGGCAGGCCGACCGGCCTGACGGGTGCCCAGCAGATCGCCGGGGCCCCGATGCCTGAAATCCGCCTCGGCGATGTCGAATCCGGACCGGGTACTGGCCAGAATCTCCAGCCGCTCCGCAGCCTTACCTTGACGGTGAACCAGGAGACATTCTCCGGGCTGCTGATTGCGGCCGACCCTTCCCCGCATCTGGTGGAGCTGGGCCAGACCAAAGCGCTCTGCCCCCTCCACCACGATGCAAGTAGCCTCCTTGACATCCACCCCCACCTCGATGGCTGTGGTGGTGACCAGCACCTTGAGGTCCCCCCGGCGAAAGGCGTTCAGGACGGCTTCCTTGTCCCGAGGATCCATGCGTCCGTGAAGAAGACCCAAAGGGATTCCCAGGAGGGGGCCCCGGGCCAGCTCCTCGGCCATGGACACCGCGTCCCGGGCGTCCACCCCCTCCTTTCCCTCCACCAGGGAATAGACCACGAAGGCCCGACCTCCCTCCTCCGCCACCCGGCGCACCGCCGCGTAGGCCTTCTCCCTCTCCCTCTCGGGAATCAGGAGGGTACGGACCTCCCCCCGGGGAGGCAGTTCGTCAATGACGGTCAGATCCAGGTCTCCGTATAAAGTCAGGGCCAGGGAGCGGGGAATGGGAGTGGCGGTCATGGCCAGGAGATGGGGGTGAGCTCCCCCGGGATGGCTTCCCTTCTCGGCCAGGGCGGCTCTCTGGTCCACGCCGAAGCGGTGCTGTTCATCCACCACCACCATACCCAGCCGGGCAAAGGCCACCTCTCCCTGAAACAGGGCCTGGGTGCCGATGCAGACATGGCAGGTTCCTGCGGCGCAGTGCTCCAGAACCTGACGGCGGGGTCGGGAGCGCAGGCTGCCCGACAACAGACTCACCCGAAACCCCAGGGGAGCCAGAAGAGCAGAGAAGGTTTCCAGATGTTGATCCGCCAGGATCTCGGTGGGGGCCATCACCGCCACCTGATGTCCCGAGGCCAGCACCGGCAGAGATCCCAGGAGGGCCACCACCGTCTTGCCGCATCCCACATCCCCCTGAAGCAGCCTCCCCATGGGCCGTCCCGACGCCAGATCCCGGTGAATGTCGGCGATGGCCTTCACCTGTCCTCGCGTGAGCACGTAGGGAAGGTTGCCCATGACCTCCTGCACCATGAGCGGGGCTTCCACCTGCAACCCCGGCCTCTGCCTCCCTTGGAAACGACGGAAGGCCAGGGCCAGTTGCAGGCCGAACAGCTCTTCAAACAGAACCGCCCGGTGGGAGGCAGAGGTCCCCTCCCGAAGCCCCTGCAGATCCTCGTCCCCCGCCGGCTGATGCAAGCGCCCCAGAGCCTCTCCCAAGGGGGGCAGGCGCCGAGACTCCCGAATGGGGGCGGGGACCCTTCCCTCCAGCGCCCCTCCCACCGCTCCCAGGGCGGCAGCGACCAGCCGACGAATTCGCTTCTGGCCGAAACCTTCGGTGGTGGGATAGATGGGGAGGATCCCTGTTTCTCCCAGGTCATGGACGTCAGGATGATGAAGGGTGGGTTGGGGATCCAACCTGTCCACCCGACCAAACACTCCCACCTTCTCTCCAGGCACAAACGCCTTGGCCAGGTAGGGAGGGGCCTTCCACCACAGGCAGGTGGCCGCCCCTGAGCCATCCTCCACCACCACCTCCAGCATTCGCCCCCGACGGGTGGAGCGCTGCCACACCCCTGCCACCGTGCCCGTGACCAGGGTCTCCTGCCCCTGCTGAAGCTCGGCGATGGGAGGGGCGTGGGAGCGATCCTGATAATCCCGAGGGAGGTGGAACAGCAGGTCTTTCAACGAAACCAGACCCAGGCGCTCCAACTGCCCGGCGGTCTGGAGCCCCACTCCCGGCAGATCCGCCAGGAGGGAGTCGGGGCTCAACCGGGTGGGGGGCTTCTCCTTTTCCCGAGCAGGGGACCTCTTTCGCGGCGGGGGAGAGTCGGCCTTGACGACCTCTTCAGCCCCTGAGGTCGGTTCCGCCGCCGACTCCAGCAAGTCCAGCAGAAGACCCACTCTCTGACGCCTCATCTCCCCGGAAGAGGCGTCCATACCGTCCGAGGCGGAATCCAAGCGGTCCAACCACGGCCGAAAGGAGTCGGAGAGGAGGGGTCTCGCCACGGCCACCTGGGCTTTCACCAGGGCCTCCAGACCCTTGACCCTTTCCAGCCGGGCAAAATCGTCACTGGCAGCAAATCGGAGGGGTCGGGCCAGGGCCTCGATCAGGCTGGATAGGGGAGAAGCGGACACGGCGAGTTAGATGGAGAGGATCACACAGAATGCGTAGCGCAGCGAGCGAACGGCCGCAGCACATTTCGTGTGACCCTCGGAGGGATCGTCAGGGTTTCAACCGAATCGGATGCGGACAATCTCCAATTCCCGTTCCCCTTTGGGGATCTTCACCCTCACCACGTCCCCTTCGCTCTTGCCGATGATGGCCCGGGCGATCGGAGAAGAAATGGAGATGCGGCCGGCCGCCACGTCGAACTCATGCACGCCTACGATCTGGTAGGTCATGGTCTCCCCGGTTTCGGTGTCCTCCATGGTCACCGTCGCTCCGAACACCACCTTGTCCCCTGACAGCCTGGCAGGATCGATGACCTGAGCGGCGGCGATCATTCCCTCCAGTTCTCGGATGCGCCCTTCGATGAAAGCCTGCCTGTCCTTGGCATCCTCGTATTCGGAGTTTTCGGAAATGTCGCCGTGAGCCCGGGCGGTCTCGATGTCCCGTACCACCTTGGGCCTCTCGACTTCCTTCACACGCTTGAACTCAGCCCGCAGCATTTCCAGGCCGGCGGGAGTCATGGGGACACGCTGGACCATTCGCGGTCGAGCCTCCTTGGGGAATCGTCAACAGGGGGGAAGGTTCGGTGGGCCTCGGCAGGAATATTCAGAAAAAGGACCACCACCAGGAAAGCAGCCGCTGGTAGCGCGGCCGGACGGGCATATTAGACTCCAGTGGTCCCCTGTCAAGGGCCCTGGTCTCTCCCATCGGGGTCAGCGGGAGCCCTCCCTCTCCACCGGACTCCCTGGGAACGTGTCCTTGCCCAAAAGCACGGTGCGATGAATCCTCCCCGGAAGAATCCATCCTGAAAACGGGGAGTTGCGGCTCTTGGAAAAGCTGCGTTCCACGTCCATGGGCAGGTCCACCGCCGGATCGAAGAGCACCAGGTCGGCCCGATCTCCTCGCTGAAGGCGTCCACCGGGAATGCCGAAGCAGGCCGCAGGACCCGAACTGAGGAGGCGCACCGCAGAAACCAGATCCAGCCTGCCCTCCCTGACCCTCTTCAGGGTCAACCCCAGCGCCGTTTCCAGCCCGATGATGCCGTTGGCGGCCAGTTCGTACTCCACGTCCTTTTCCACCCGAGAATGGGGGGCGTGGTCGGTGGCAATGCAATCGATGGTGCCATCGGCGAGACCCTCCAACACGCCTTCCACGTCGGCGGCGGTGCGGAGGGGAGGAGCCATCTTGGTGGAGGTGTCGTACCCCCGAACCGCTTCGTGGGTGAGGGTGAAGTGATGGGGAGTGGCCTCGGTGGTCACCCGAATCCCCCGCCGACGGGCCTGTCGGATCAATTCCACCGAGCGCGCCGTGGAGACGTGGGCGATGTGAACCCACCCCCCCGTGTCTTCGGCGAGGAGGAGATCCCGGGCCACCATCACGTCTTCCGCCGCTCCGGGAAGGCCGGGCAGGCCCAACTCGGTGGAAACCTCTCCCTCGTGCATGGCCCAGTGGCATCCCAGGCAGCGGTCCTCTTCGTGGGCGATGACGGGGATCCCCAGGCCTCGGGCATACTCCAGGGCCCTTCGCATCAGATGGGCGTCCATGATGGGCAGCCCATCGTCGCTGACGGCAATGGCTCCCTCCGCCACCATGTCTCCCATCTCCGCCAACACCAGCCCCTTCAGCCCTTGGGTGACGGCGCCGATGGGGAGCACTCGGCACAGGCCCACTTCGTCCGCTTTCTGGCGGATGTACCGGGTGATGGCAGCGGTATCGTTCACCGGGCGGGTGTTGGCCATGCAGGCTACGGTGGTGAAGCCTCCCGCTGCCGCCGCTCGGCTGCCGCTCTCGATGGTTTCCTTGTATTCAAACCCCGGCTCCCGAAGGTGAACGTGGAGATCGATGAAGCCCGGTGCCAGCACCAGACCCGCTGCGGCAACAATTTCCACTTCCCCACGCGCTTCGCTCCCCAGCGAAGTCCTCAACCCTTCCCCAACGTCCAGGACGCATCCGTCCTCCCCGATCAGGAGATCCGACACCCCATCGCGAGAAGAGGCAGGGTCGATAATCCAGGCTCCCTCAAACAGACGCTTCCGCACGATCCGCTCCTGTCACGAGGTACATGGCCGCCATCCGCACCGCCACCCCGTTGTGGACCTGATCCAGGATGACCGACCAGGGTCCATCGGCCACATCGGGAGACAACTCCACCCCCCGATTGATGGGGCCGGGATGAAGAACCAGCACATCCTCCCGGGCGTACCGCTGAAGGACGCTGCGATTGAGACCGTAGCGCCGTGAATACTCCCGGGTGGTGGGAAAGAGGTGGCCTCCCTGCTCCAGCCTCTCCTGCTGGATTCGCAGCATCATCACCGCGTGGGCCCCGGAGATGGCCGGCCCCAGGTCCTCCATCACGACCGCACCCAGGGCTTCGATGCCAGGAGGGATCAGAGTGCCGGGCCCACACACCCTCACTTGAGCCCCCAGGGTCCGAAGGGCAAAGAGGTTGGAGCGGGCCACCCGAGAGTGGGAGATGTCCCCCACAATGGTGACGATGCGTCCCTCCAAGGAGCCCCAGCGCTGCCGCAGGGTCAAGGCGTCCAGAAGGGCCTGGGTGGGGTGCTCGTGGGAACCATCCCCGGCGTTGATCACCGAACAGGGAAGCACCTCTGCCAGCATCTTCGCCGATCCCGCCATCTTGTGACGGAGGACGATGATGTCGGGGCGCATCGCTTCCAGATTCCGAGCGGTGTCCAGGAGGGTCTCCCCCTTTACCGTGGAGGAGCTGTCCCCGCTCACCGCAAAGGTGTCGGCGCTCATGCGCTTGGCGGCGATGTCAAAAGAAGTCCGAGTGCGGGTGGAGGGTTCCAGAAAGAGGTGGACGACCGACTTTCCCCTCAGGGTGGGCACCTTCTTGATGACCCGAGAATTGATTTCACGGAACCTTTCGGCAGTGTCCAGGAGGTGATGAATTTCGGCGGCGCTCAGGTCCGCCATACCCAGGAGATGACGGCGATGGAAGCTCACGACGACCTCTCCGAGGCGCGAACCACCCGCACCCCGTCCTCTCCTCCTCCTTGGGAGCCCACCACCACATCCACCCGGTCGGCAAGCTCGGTCTGGAGCCTGCGCCCTACATAATCTGCCTGGATGGGCAGTTCCCGGTGCCCCCGGTCGATGAGCACTGCCAGCCGAAGGAGGTGGGGACGACCGTAGTCCATGATCTCGTCCAGAGCTGCCCTGACTGTCCTGCCGGTGAACAGCACGTCGTCCACCAGCACCATGCGGGCCCCATCCACCCGAAAGGGCATTCGGGTCTCTCCCAGAACCGGCTTCTCGAACCCGGTGTAGAGGTCATCCCGATACAAAGTGATGTCTACTTCGCCAATGGGGGGCCGGACTCCTCCGTTGTTCTCGGCGATCAGGGCCGCCAGGCGACGCGCCAGGGGAATCCCTCCCTCTCGGATCCCCACCAGAACCACGGCGCCACCTGGGGCCAGATCCTCAATGATTTCGGTGGCCATTCGTCGCAGGGTCCTGTCCACAGCGGCAGCGTCCATGGCCGGACCGCCCTTTCCCCCTCGCCCTCCTTTTTCCCCGTCGCTCATGGACTCTTCCCCCTCTCCCCTCGTCCAACTAGTGGAGAACGCTGAACATCCGGTCAAAACGCAGCAGGCGAGGAGGCCCATCGCAGTAATTCCGGGACAGCCAGATCACCATGGCCCGACCCTTGATGTTCTCCACCGGAACCTGCCCCCAGACCCGGGAATCGCTGCTGTTGTCCCGATTGTCTCCCATGGCGAACAGGTGATCGGGCTTGACGGTGATGGGTCCGAAATCCTTGCCGAAGGAGGTCGGGCCCTCTCGAAGCAGCACGGTGTGGGTTCCTTCCCCATAGGCCTCTCGATAGAGCTGACCCCCATCTTCCTGACAGCGCTGATCCTCGTAGGTGTAGGGCCCGATGTGGTTGCGATCCAGCCTCTGGCCATTGACGAACAGCTCGTTGTTTCGCAGTTCGATGGTGTCTCCTGGGAGGCCGATGACCCTCTTGATGTAGTCCACGTCTGGATCCACCGGGTATCGGAACACCATGATGTCCCCCCTTTCGGGGAGTTTGCGGAAGAAGAGGGTGCGCCCCCCCTGGGGCAGATGGAATCCCAGGATGGAGTAGGGAATCTCGGTGCGGTAGCTCATCTTGTTGACGAAGATGTGATCGCCAATCTGGAGGGTGGGGATCATCGACCCCGAAGGGATCTTGAAGGCCTCCACGATGAACGAGCGCAGGAACAAGGCGATGAGGAG
>CAYRTW010000161.1:0-13712 GCA_964426935.1 uncultured Rickettsiales bacterium | reverse complement strand
GGGGTCAACGGCCGCTCCTTGAAGGTGGTGTCCTACGACGATCAGGGCAAGCAGCAGGAGGCGGCCACCGCCGTCACCAAGCTCATCACTCAAGACAAGGTGGTGGCCATCATCGGCGAGGTGGCTTCGGCTCGCTCTCTGGCAGGGGGGACGGTCGCCCAGAAGTTCAAGGTGCCCATGATTTCGCCCGCCTCTACCAACCCCACCGTGACCCAGACCGGGGATTACATCTTCCGAGTCTGCTTCCTGGACGATTTCCAGGGAGAGGTGATGGCGAAGTTTGCCCGGAACACCCTCAAGCTCAACAACGTGGCCATCTTCCGAGATTCCAAAAACGCCTACTCCATGGGCCTGTCTGATTTCTTCAAGAAGTCCTTTGAAGCCTCAGGCGGAAAGATCGTTGCCGATGTGTCGTTTGGCACCGGCGACAGCGACTTCAAGAGCCAGTTGACCTCCATTCGCGCCGCCAATCCAGAAGCCATCTTCTCTCCCGGTTACTACACCGAGGGGGGCAACATCGCTCGACAGGCCCGGGGAATGGGCATCAATGTCCCTCTTCTTGGCGGCGACGGCTGGGATTCCTCCACCTTTTTGGAAATCGGCGGCCCCTCGGTGGAGGGGACCTATTTCTCCTCACACTATTCAGTGAACGATCAGAAGCCCCAGGTGCTGGCCTTCGTCAGCGCCTACAAGGCTGAGTTTGGTTCCGAGCCCGATTCCAACGCCGCCCTGGCCTACGACGCCACCCTGCTTCTGGCCGATGCCATGAAGAGGGCGACTTCGGTGGAGCCCACCGCCATTCGAGATGCCATCGCTGCCACCAAGGACTTCCCTGGCATCACCGGCAGCATCACCATCGACGCGGAGCGAAACGCCCGCAAGAGCGCGGTGGTCCTCAAGGTCGAAGGGGGAAAGTTCACCGTGGCCGAGACCATTGCTCCCTAGCAGCCCTCCTTCCTGCCCTCGTGTGAGGTCCCGGTGACCGACTTTCTTCAGCACATCGTCCAGGGCCTTTCCTTGGGGAGCGCCTACGCCCTCATCGCCCTGGGCTACACGATGGTCTACGGCATCCTTCAGTTCATCAACTTCGCCCATTCCGATGTGTTCATGCTGGGGGCGTTCTTTTCCATGTATCTGTCCCGTTTCCTGGGGGTGGGCTCCGGGGCCCAAGGGGCGTCCCTGCCCGTTCTTCTCCTCATCCTCCTGGGAGCCATGGCCGCCTGTGCCCTGGTGGGGTTGCTCATCGAGAGGATCGCCTACCGCCCCCTCCGCAATTCCCCCCGCCTCACCGTCCTCATCACCGCCATCGGGGTTTCCCTCTTCCTGGAGAACGTCTGTCAGCTTCCCGTGGTGTTCGGTGCCTCCCCCCAGTCCTTTCCCACCCTGGTGGTGGAAAAGCCGGTGTTCCAATCCGGGAACCTGGTGGTGACCAACATCCAGTTGGGGGGCTTTCTTCTGGCCCTCTCCTTGATGGCGGTGCTCCAGCGCATCGTGTTTCACACTCGGGCAGGGATGGCGATGCGGGCCATTTCCATGAATCGAGAAGTGGCGTCGTTGATGGGGATCCACACCGACCGCATCATCGCCTTCACCTTCATCCTGGGCTCGGCCCTGGCGGGAGCGGCGGGCCTCATCATTGGTCAGACCTACGGCTCCATCCGCCCTGACATGGGCATCCTGTGGGGACTGAAGGCCTTCGTGGCGGCGGTGATCGGCGGTATTGGCAGCATCCCTGGAGCCATGGCGGGGGGCCTTCTCCTGGGGCTGTCGGAGGAGATGGTGGCGGGGTATCTCACCTCCTCCATGCGAGACGCCATCGCCTTTGGCCTCCTCATCCTCATCCTCCTTTTTCGCCCGGCAGGCCTTTTCGGCAGCGCCCGGGTGGAGAAGGTTTGAGGCTCGTGGTGAAGCTCGGACGAGGGGGCTCTTTGCGCGCTTCTTTTCTGCCTCTTCTGGCGACCCTCGCCTTGTGTTACGCCCTGGAGAGGGCCATGGAGCCCCTGGCCGCCACCAGTTTTGCGTACTGGTCCCAGGTCATCACCTTTGCGGGGATCAACGTCATTCTGGCGGTCTCTCTGAACCTGGTGAATGGGGTGACCGGGCAGTTCTCCATTGGCCACGCCGGTTTCATGGCGATGGGAGCTTATGCCTCGGCCTACATCACCTGGCAGGTCACCCATCCCGACGGGGGGGGGCCGGTTCCTGGCCCCCTGGCTCAGCAGGTGATCTTTGCGGCTTCCCTTTTGTGGGGTGGGATTCTCGCCTCGATGGTGGGGTACATGGTGGGGCTTCCCTCCCTCCGACTGAGGGGAGACTACCTGGCCATCGTCACTCTGGGAGCGGGAGAAATCATCCGGGTTCTCCTGGAGAACTCGGAAAAGGTGGCCCCCCTGAAGGTACTGGGTGGGGCGTTGGGGCGCTCAGGAATTCCTCTCTACACCACCTTCTTCTGGGTCTCGCTGCTGGCGGTGGTGACGGTGGTGGTGAACCTTCGCATGGTGCGCTCCACCCAGGGGATGGGGTTTTTAGCCATCCGGGAAAACGAAATCGCCGCTGAGGCCATGGGAGTGGACACCACCCGTTACAAGACCCGGGCCTTCGTCATTGGGGCGTTTTTTGCCGGAGTCGCCGGGGGATTGCACGGGCACGCCTTGGGCACCATCACCCCCACCGATTTCGGCTTCATTCGCTCCTTTGAGATCGTGACCATGGTGGTTCTGGGAGGGATGGGGAGCGTGTCCGGAGCGGTGGTGGCTGCCATCGTTCTCACCTTTCTGCCCGAGGCCCTTCGCCCCCTGCAGAAGCTCACCGGCTTCGACCTCCGGATGGTCATCTACTCCCTCCTTCTCATCTTGTTGATGCTGGTGCGCCCCTCCGGGCTGTTCGGTCGTCAGGAGGTGTGGGAGCTGCTGCGCTCCAAAACGCCTCCACGTGGGAAGGCGGCATGACCGGCACGCCCCTTCTGAGGGTGAACAAGCTCTCGTTGTCATTTGGGGGGCTGCTGGCGGTGAATGAGGTCACCCTCACCTTGCACGAAGGGGATCTGGTGGGCCTCATCGGTCCCAACGGCGCCGGCAAGACCACCGTATTCAACATGTTGACGGGGGTCTACACCCCCACCTCCGGCTCCATCCACCTGGGGGAGACCCGGATCGACGGCCAGAAGCCCCATCGCATTGCCAAGGCTGGCATTGCCCGGACCTTTCAGAACATTCGTCTCTTTGGAGACCTGTCGGTAGTGGACAACGTGAAGGTGGCCGCCATCATGAGAGGGCAGGCCTCTTTATGGGAAGCCGTGCTGAGGACCCAACGCCACGTCAACGAAGAAGCCGCCATCGATCACGCCGCCCAGGAGCTGCTGGCCACCTTTGACCTCCTGGATCGTGCGGATGAACCCTCTTGCAGCCTCCCTTATGGAGATCAGAGGCGCCTGGAGATCGCCCGGGCCCTGGCCACTCGTCCTCGTCTTCTGCTCCTGGACGAACCGGCAGCAGGAATGAATCCCCAGGAAAAACAGGAGCTTCGGGAACTGATTACCCGCATTCGCAAAACATTTCACCTGACCATTCTTCTCATTGAGCACGACATGGGCCTGGTGATGGATGTTTGTGAGCGCATCGTCGTTCTGGAGAGGGGGACCCACATCGCCGAGGGAACCCCCCAGCAGATTCAGAACGACCCCAAGGTCATCGAAGCCTACCTGGGGGCGGAAAGCGGGCAGGACGCCGAGGGGGCTCTCCCATGAATACCTACGCCAACCCCGGTCGGCCTCTTTTGGAACTGCGGGAAGTTCATGTTCACTACGGGGCTGTCCATGCCCTGAAGGGGCTTTCCCTGACGGTCGAGGAGGGGGAGATCGTCACCCTCATCGGCGCCAATGGGGCGGGAAAATCCACCACCCTGCGGGCCATCTCCGGTCTGGCGAAGACTTCCTCCGGGGAGGTGTTGTTCCGGGACCACCCCCTCGCCGGGCTGAGGGCCGATCAGGTGGTGAAGATGGGGATCTCCCAGGCTCCTGAGGGCCGGGGCATCTTTTCCAATCTTACCGTTTCCGAAAACCTTCGCATCGGTGCCTACAACCGACGGGACGGGGAGGGGATCGAAGCCGATCTGGAGCAGGCCTTCCATCGATTTCCCATCTTGAAGCAGCGACTTCGTCAGCCAGCGGGCACCCTTTCCGGCGGGGAGCAGCAGATGCTGGCCATCTCCCGGGCCCTCATGTCTCGTCCCTCCCTTCTGCTTCTCGATGAACCCTCTTTGGGGCTTGCTCCTCAAGTGGTTCAGACCATCTTCTCCATCATCCGGGACATCAACCAGGCGGGAGTGACCATCCTTCTGGTGGAGCAGAACGCCCACATGGCCCTGAGGGTGGCTCACCACGCCTGCGTCCTGGACGTGGGGAGCGCGGTGATGACAGGAAAGGCGTCGGATCTGGCCGCCAGCGATGAAGTGCGGAAGGCCTACCTGGGAGTCCACTGATTCAGGAAGAGGGGGGGGCGTCCACCAGGGTGACCTGCACCAGCCGGGCGATGGCTCCCTCCAGGGCCAGCCAGGTCTCATCGGACTGGAGAACGAAGGCCGGCCGTCGCTGGCGGACCCACAGAATGCTTCCAGGAACGATACCGAGGCCGGAGAGGCGGGCGAGGCGGCCCTGGTCCTCTCCCCCGATGGACACCACCCGCAGAGGCTGGTGCAGGGGAGCCTCAGCCAGGGAGGCAGGAAACTTCATGGAGAATCCTCATCCAGGATCTGCAGGCGGGAAGGGGAGGGGGAGTTCTTGCCCTTGAGCAGACGGGTCAGGAGCTTGGACAAGCCGGTCTCAGGCACCGAGCGGTACCCGCACTGAGGGCAGTGAGTGCTGGCGCAGGACTTCTGGGAAGCACAGGAGTCGCACCCTGCCTTCTTCACCCCGTATTCGTAGCCACATTGGATGCACAGCATCGCCGTTTCACCCCATCGCCCGCAGGCTCAGGTTCAGGATCCATCCGACGCCCATGGCGATGGTGAAGACAAAGGCGCTCATGGCCAGGGCGACCCTCACCCCCTGCTCCCGCACGATCATGAAGACGTTGGCAATGCAGGGCATGAACAGGGTAATCACCACCAGCGCCACCAGGGTTTGGATGGTGTCCAGGCCCCCGGAGCGGTGCATCTCAAAGAACATGGTCGCCCCGTAGTCCCGGCGCAGGAACCCCACCAGGAAGGCCTCCGACGCCTGGGCGGGGAGGGTCAGCAGGCCTTGTACAGCAGGAGCCGTGGCGTTCTGGATGGCGCGGAGCAGGTCAAAGCGATCCAGAAAGAAGAGGAGCAGGGTTCCCACCACAAACAGGGGCAGGGCCTCGCGCAGGTACCACTCGATGCGGGCGGAGGTCTTGATGAGGATGTTGGAGAGCTGGGGACGCCGCAGCGGGGGAACCTCCAGCACGAAGTCGGATCGCTGCCCGGGCAGCACCAGGCTGGACAGAAACCCCACCACCAGCATGGTCCCCACCACCACGCTCACCCATAGGAGCCCTGCCCAGGCGGGAAGGGAGGCCAGAACCCCCAGAACCACTCCCAGTTGGGCGGAGCAGGGGACCCCCAGGGCCAACAGCAGGGTGACGATGATCCTCTCTTTGCGGGTCTCCAGGATTCGCGTGGTCAGAGTGGCCATGGTGTCGCAGCCGAGACCCAGGACCATGGGGAGAACGGCCTTTCCGTTCAATCCCATGGTGCGGAACATCCGGTCCACCATCACCGCCAGTCGAGGCAGGTAGCCCGAATCCTCCATGAAGGAGAAAGCGATGAAGAAGGTTCCCACGATGGGCAGCACGATGGCGATGCCATAGGACAGGGCCATGGTGATGATGCCGTATTCCCCGACCAGGAGGTCGTGAATGAAGGGAATGGGCAGGACGGCATCGATCACTCGAGTGGACAGGGGATTGATCCACTTCGCAAACACGGTGTTTTCCAGGAAGTCCACCAGGGTCCCCGCTCCCAGCACACCCACGAACTCGTAGACCACTGCCAGCACCACCAGCAGCACCGGCCAGCCCCAGAGGGGGTGCATGGCCAGGACCCCCAGCCGATCGAGCCAGGAGGAGGCCCTCATCTCGGGCTTCTTCAGCACCTTGTCCACCAGCACCCCCACCGCCTGAAGCCTCTCCACGTTGATGGCATAGGCCGCCCCCTGGGGAAAGGCTCGTCCCTCCTGCTCGACCGCGCTCTGAAGGGCGAGCAGGGCCTCTTTGGACATCCTCTCTCCCAGCCAATCGGCCAGAGAATCGTCTCCTCCCAGGAGCATGAGGGCCAGGGCTCGGGGGGAGGAGGACGAAGAGGGAAGGAGTTGGGCAATCCTGCCGATGGCGGCTTCAATGCCGGGGCTGTAGCGAGGCGTCCAGGACGACACCGTTGCTTGAGAGGCGCGGGTGCGTATCTCTTCCACTCCCTCCCCACGGATGGCCACCGCCGGCACCACCGGCACTCCCAGGAGTTGGGAGAGGGAGGGGGCGTCGATGGCGAATCCCCTCTGGCGCGCCTCATCCATCATGTTGAGGACCAGGGAGAAGGGGATCCTCATCTCCGCCAGTTGAAGGGAAAGGAGCAAAGCTCGCCGAAGGTTCTTGGCGTCTCCCACCTGGAGCACCGGAGCATCTCCCTCTGCCAGCAGGAGATTCCGAGTCACCCTTTCGTCGTCAGAGACCGGAGTGAGGTTGTTGGTCCCCGGGGTGTCCACCACCTCGACCCGGTGCTCCCCCAACTCGGCGCGTCCCCTGGACACCTCCACCGTGGTTCCCGGGTAGTTGGACACGGTGACATAGGTGCCCGTCAGGCAGCCGAACACCACGCTCTTGCCCACGTTGGGATTGCCCACCAGGAGCAGGCGGGCAGAGGGCGGGGGAGTGGAAGGGGAGAGGGGAAGAGGCTCCATCGATCCGGGTCCTGGGGTGGGAGCGTCCACCCTTCGCGAACACTCGTATGAAAATGAAAGTCAAAATCAGCAATGTCCCTACTATGGGCCACCGGGAGCCCCGCGTCAACCACAAACCTCGGAGCGGAAGAGTTTCCGCATTGATTCTGCTACATTGCCGACATGGAGGGTGCTCGCCTTCTTGACTTCGGCGACCCCAGGGCGTCGTGCCATGCGTCTGCTTCCCATCCTCTCTGACCTCCTGGTGCTCCTCCTTCTGGGGTGTGTCCCTGGCTGTACCCTGGGGCTCTCTCCGGAGGCTGCGGGGCTGGGGGATGACGACAGCGGGGCCCCCCCGGGGGATGACGATGGCAGCCCCGATGATGACAACGACGACTCGATTCCCGATGACGACGACGGAACCCCCGATGACGATGACGATGGTTCGGACGATGACGTCACCCCTGAGGGGTCGGTGCGGGTGGACGGGGTCAGCCCCAATTCCGGCAGTCCCGAGGGCAATGACACCGTGGTCATCACCGGGGAGGGCTTCACCAGTGCCGCCGACACCGTGGTCAAGTTCGGCTCGGCCGTGGCCGCCATTGCCGCCGTCTCTCCCGTGGAAATGACCGTGTTCACGCCGGCAGGGGAGGCGGGTTCCGTTTCGGTGCGAGTAGAAAATTCAAATGGTTCCGATACGTTGGAGGATGGATTCACCTATTTTGCCGACTACACCGGCCTGTCGGGGGGGCTGGTGGAGCTGATCCAGACCGATTATCAGGACCCCAACCTGTATGTTCCTACCGCCGCCGACGGTACCTTCGCTCTGGCAGCGTTCTGGGTGCCCGATGATCTGGTCCTGTGGCCTGACTTCATCTACCCAGATGGGCTCCCTGCCCCTGGCTCATGCATGCCCTTCGACGCCACCTCCCCTCCCGGGGGAGTGGAAGTGTCCCTGCTGGACGCCGGCTCCCCGGTCAGCCTCCTGGGCACCACCACCCTGAGTCTCCCCCACGGAGACACTCCTGAGACCGCCGCTTATTACGTGGCCAATCTGCCTTTCTCCGGCTACGCCAGCGGTTCCAGTTACGACATCGAGATCCCCGGTGGGCCTGACCTGGAGGCCCAGACCCTGATCGACGGGGTGATGACTCCCGGTCCGGTCACCGTCAATCCCCCCCTCAGCAACTACACCCAGAACAGCTTCAACCGGGGCGCTGGGCTGAACCTCACCCTGGGCCCCGCTTCAGGGGCGACCTCGGTGGTGGTGGGCATCGACATGTACACCTACGCCGACGGTACCTACACCTCCTCCATCCTCTGTCACTTCACTGACGGCGTCTCGGTCTCCATCCCCGCCAGCGCCTTTGCTCCCTTCGCCCGTTCCATCGCGGTGATTCGGGTCTCCCGGTGGATTGTCCAGGAGGTCACTCTTGCCGATGGCTCCACCTTGACCACCGCCGCTGCCACCCTCACCGATGGAGCCCTCACCGCCAATTGATCGCTCTCTCGCAAGGAAGGGGGGAGGTTCCATGTTGTTCGGCTGTGCTACCATCCCAAGCGGGCATGGTGTTGTTTCCCCTTCATGGATGGGCCCCTCGTGTCTGTTGCCATCTGGTTTCGTCCTGCTTCCCTTCTTCTCTCTCCGACTCTCTTCTTCCTGTTCGCCTGCGAGCAGTGGCCCAGGTACCTCTACCTGGAGGAAATAGAGGGGACAGAAGAGCTTCCCCCTCGCTATGCCTTTGAGGATGAGACCCTGGGGAGTGACCGGAAATCCTTGCAGGATCTGGAGGATCTGGCTCCGGGGGGATCGGTGGTGGTGTACGGATACGCGTTCAACTGTGGCTACGACAGCGACGCCAGCCACTTCGATTGGCCCGAGTGGCCTGAGCTTCCCTTCGACAACAACGGGGACGGTGAGATCGACAGCTACGAGCCGGATCGCACCGGATGGTTCAGCGGGGATGTGGATTTCTTCAAGGTCACCGCCGACGATCTGGGGTCTCTGAACGTCCAGTTGGAGTGGCAGAACGCCCCCAGCGGCAACAACACATCCGATGAGGAGGACAAGGAATCCTCCTGGTCCACCGAGACCGATCTCGATTTCGTGGTGTTCACCCTGGACACCTTCGACGGGGGAGCCGGCTCGGTGGAGAGCGACGCCGGGTTCGACAGCCAGTACCCAGCCGTCACCGATCCCCAGGTGTTCATGGACGCCAACCAGCCACTGGTGGTGGCGGTAGCATGTCACCACAGCGTGGCGTCCGATTACACCCTGACCCTGGCCCTGTCCTCGGTGGAGGCGGTGGAATAGCGGGCACGCGGCCTCCGCGCTCCCCGCTGCTATCCCTCGCAGTCGGCAAACCGGTTGTAAGCCACCTGGATCTGGTCGCCGTTATCGGGGATGTGGGATTCCTCAAAGATCACCGAGTTGAGGGATGCGTCGTAGTACCACCCCACGTAGGTGGGCACCGAGTTCAGATACACCTCGATGCTCTCCACCACCGGGGAGGCGGACAGGGGGAAGGTGTCCTGGAAGGACTGGGCGCCCCAGGCCAGTTCGGTGAGGGAATCGATCCAGTCAGAAGCACAGATGGACACCGAGATTCCCCCGGTGTCCGACACCGCCTGCTCGTAGCGAGGTGCGGGGTCGGCCGTGCCGGAGGCGGACGAACACCCTCCCAATTGACCGGTGATTCCCGACAGTCGCACGTGGTCAGGGTTCAGCTTCAAGGCCTGAAAGAACGACACGTAGGTGTTCACGGTGGAGGGGGACTGATCCTCCTCGTCGGAGACGAAGATGATCCGCAACCCCGCTTCATCTCTCAAGAATCCTTCGTTGGGATATCCAGAATCCACCAGGGGAGAGGCCAGGGCATCGGCGCCGTACTTCAGGCCTGATTCGTCGCCTGAGCCGGCGATTCCCACGCTGACCATTTGGCCGAACACGTCTTCGGGGTTGGGAGTGGTCAGATCAATATAGCGGGTGCCGTCCGCTTCCTGGAAGGAGGCGTTGTCGGTGGTGACTACGGCAAGGTGGTAGTCCATGTCGATGGACTCGACGATTCCCATGAAGGCTCCGAAGTTGGTCGCCATGGACTCCTGCTCCGCATCCATGGAGCCCGAGTTGTCCACCACCCATAACACGTCGGTCCAGTTGTTTCCCGCCTGCTCAAAGGCGTCAATGACCCGTTCCGCCAGGAGCCCGGTGGCCTGCTGGGTGGCCATGGCCCGGGGAGTGGCGGGGTCATTGCTGTCCACATAGAGATAGCCAGCGTCGTCCAACGTGTCCGACGGGATGTAGCGGACGGTGACGTTCACCGTACCCCCCGGCTCCAGGACGCTTCCGCTCACTCCCGGGTCGATAAGGCTCAACTCCGGGCTGGTGGGTTGGAAGTCCACCCCGGTCAGGGACAAGGTGGCGGTGCCCGCATTGCGAATGGTCAACACGGTGTCGGTCTGACAGCCAATGAGCCAATCCCCCATGTCCCAGATGGAAGGAGTGATCTCGATGCGGGGGGCCAGCCCGGTGGCCAGAAGAGAAACCGGCACCCTCTCATCGCTCTCGTCGTTGGACTCTACCCATAGGGTCCCGACAGCGGTCTCAGACGTGATGGGAGCATAGGACACCGGCAGTTGAATCTCGTCCCCTGGAGCCAGGATCCGGTCCAGGCCATCATCCAGGGCGCGGAACGACTCGGCCCCCTCCACTGCCAGGGAGTGAAGCTGGAGGGTGGCGGTCCCCACGTTGCGAATGGTGACCGGCTGGGTCTGCTCCAGTCCGGCGTCCAGGGAGCCGAAATCCAGGGAGCTGGGGGAGACCTCGATTTCCGGTTTCAGGTTGGAGCTGCTCCCCGACCCATCATCATTGCTGATGTTGTAGTCGGTCTTGCACCCCAGCAGGGGAGAGAGCAGGAACAGGGAGAGACCCACAAAGGGGAGGGGGAGGGAAGAACCCGGACGAGGCGTCATGGGACCTCATCACCCGGCGGTGGGGCCGGGAGAATCAAAGAATCAAACCGCTGCATCATAATCCAGGAACCGAGTCGGCACACCACAATCCTTGATTGGCGCTTATCCACACGAAGCCCGGTGGTGTATATCCGTCGTGCCTCGCCGTTTTTGCCGCCCGGTGGGAGGAAGGTTTCATGTCTGGTCGCTTTTCATCCCGTCTCCACCCCCTTTTTCCGTTCCTGGCCGGAGCGGGAGCGGGCCTGTGGGGATGCGCTTCGGGAGGGGTCGCTCAGGATGTTTTTCTTCCCGAGGACGTGATCGAGTTTGCCTCCCTAAGCCCCGGTGAGGCCTCGACTCAATGGCTGCGGATCTACAACGCCGGCCAGCTCGAGTTACAGCTTGCAGCGGAAGTGCAGGGGGACGGAGCGGCAGATTTTACTTTGGGGACCCTTCCCCCTCTTCTGGGTGCCCACCAGCAGGTGGACCTGCCCATCACCTATTCTCCCACCGCCGCCACCACCTCCTTTGCCACCCTGGAACTTCTCACCAACGATCCCGACGAGGAGAAGATATCGGTAGTGCTTCTGGGGTCTGCGGTCCCTGAGGGAGCCCAGGTTCGTCTCTCCCCCGGCTATCTGGACTTCGGGTCGGTTTATACCGGCAGTACCTCCTCCTTGCCCCTCTATGTGGAGGTGACTGGGGAGGATGACCTGGTGCTTTCCGACGTGGTGAACAATCCCGGTCTGGATGAGGGCAGCGCAGCAGGTTTCACGGTGGAACCTCCTGCAGGAGGAAGGGTGATTCCCTCCGGCTCCACCGCCCTTTTGGAGGTCCACTACACCGCTCAAGACCTCCTGGAGGCCCGGGGAACCCTGGTTCTTCTCACCGAAGACCCCTATCAGCCCGAGGTGCGGGTGAGCCTGACCGCCAACGGCCCCGGTGCCACCAACAACACCGACCCCCGAGTGCTCCTGGTCAGCCCTCTGGAGACCCGCCTGTGGTACGACTTCGAGACTCTCAACGTGGAGTTTCGAGTGGGAGATGCCGAGCAACCTCCCGAGTCCCTATACGTTGGTCTGGAAAGCTCTCTGGATGGGTTCATCGAGGATGAGACTCCCGATCCCTCTGGACTGGTCACCTTCTCGATCTATGTGGATTACGCCAACTTCACTCCCGGCACCCACACCTTCACCGGTACCGTCATTGACGCCTTCAACGGGAGATCCCAGGCCCAGTTCACCGCGTATTTCGGGGACACCACTCCGGTGGGGGACACCGACGGGGACGGCTATACCTATGGGGGAAGCCCAGGGGACTGCGCCGAGGGGGATTCCCGCCGCCATCCCTTCGCCTTGGAAAGCACCAACGGCCAGGACGATGATTGCGACGGGGTGATCGACGAGGGCACCACCGCTTTTGACGACGATGGGGACGGCTTTTCCGAGGAAGAGGGGGATTGCAACGACGAAACCTCCTCGGCGGCTCCCGGGCTCTCCGAGGTCACCGATGATCTGGACAACGACTGCAACGGGGCGGTGGACGACGGGACCACCCGCTATGACGACGACGGCGACACCTTTACCGAGGCCCAAGGGGATTGTGGGGACGATGATCCCTCGGTGTTTCCCGGGGCCAGTGAGGGGTGTGACGAGGTGGACAACGATTGCAACGGCCTGGTGGACGACGCCTGCATCGACACCCATCTGCGGGTGACGGTGGTGGGTGACACCATCCTCATCGACAAGACCCTGGTGGAGGTAGGCTCCGAAGTGGAGATGTCGATCTTCGTCATCGCCGACGACCTGGAGTCCCTGGCCTTTGACTGGGGGGCCGACGGCGGGGAGTTTCGGGAGGAATCGGGCACCGAAGCGGTCTGGAAGGCCCCCGATGCTCCCGGGCGCTACACGGCCTGGTGCCAGGTAGTGGATCCCGCCACCGGGGAAGATGCCTGGGGCTTTGTCGAAATCACCGCTACCCAGTCCGCTTCCACCGGGGGGACGCCCGGGTCGGGAGGTAATTCGGGAGGGGGAGGCTGTGATGTGGCCCCGATCTCAAGTCCTCGTCTCCTGGCCCTTTTCCTCCTTCCATGGCTGATCCGCCGCCGCCGCTGAACCCGTCTCGGGGCCCGATTGCCCCGTCTTGCTGCTCTCTCCCGGAGGAACTCTCATGCCCGCCACCCCGACTCGAATGGAACGCCTTCGCTACGCTTTTGACAACGCCATGGCTCGGGGGCCGGTGGCCATGATCGCCCTGTTGGCCCTGGCCTCGGCCGGGTTCCTGTTCCTCCTCTCCCTCCTGGTGTGGGTGCTGAGGTTGGCTCCTGCGGGTGAAGCAGGGGACCGTCCCGGTCTCATCGACATTACCTGGATGGAGCTGATGCGGACCCTGGATGCTGGGACCATGGGAGGGGACGCAGGAAGCTGGCCCTTCCTTCTCTCCATGCTCCTGGTGACCTTCGGCGGTATCTTCATCATCTCCACCCTCATCGGCGTGTTGACCTCGGGGATTGAGGGGAAGCTGGAGGAGCTCCGCAAAGGCAGATCCAAGGTCATCGAGTCTGACCACACCGTCATCCTGGGATGGGGCCCTCAGGTCTTCGCCATCGTCAATGAGTTGGTCATCGCCAACGAGAGCCGCAAAAGGCCGGCCATCGTCATTTTGGCGGACGTTGACAAGGTGGAGATGGAGGATGAACTGAGAAGCCACTGCCCGACCCTCAGGAACACCCGGGTGGTGTGTCGCAGCGGCAGCCCTCTGGACGTAGGCGATCTGGAAATCGCTTCCATTCACGATTCTCGCTCCATCCTCATCCTCCCCCCCAAGGGCGACGACGACCCGGATTCATTCATCATCAAGGCGATCCTGG
>CAYRTW010000160.1:0-13720 GCA_964426935.1 uncultured Rickettsiales bacterium | reverse complement strand
GAATGGGGAGGACCTGCACGCGGGGGCTTGGGCACGCAGCCCGGGGGGACCCGGATAGCCCCGGGGGGTTGGGGCGGATTGGGGCGGGGGAGGAGGGCTGGGACGGCACCTGGAACGGTCGAATCGTACGTCCGATGCGCTCCGCCCTGTCAGTCCACCCAGACCGTCAACCGATCATGCCCGCCTCGGACCCTTACCCTTTCCAGGCGTCTGGCCCCCATCCACACCTCGTAGGTGGCCCAGCCGGGTACGGTGAAGGTGGCTTCTCCCGTCCCATCGGTCTCTCCCTGGAAACTCTCCCCCGACCAGGGCTCAAAAGACCGCAGGAACAGAGGCACCCAGGTCTTGTCCTCGCCTCGTTCGTCGACCAGGTGAATGCTCAACTCGATATCAATCATGGCAATTCTCTCCCCACGGTTCAGCATAGGGAGCGCCACAAACAGGGAGGTGATCTTCTGGTGACGATGGAGTGACTTCGCTTCGGGACGGTACAATTCGGCCATGAACACATCACCGGAATGGCAGCGCCTTCTGGCCGTCTCTCTGGGGGGAGCGCTGGGGTCCACTCTTCGCCATCTGATGAACAAGGGAGTTCCCCCGCTGGAGAGCGGGCTTCCCCTGAGCACCCTCATGGTGAACGTGGCAGGTTCCTTTGCCATGGGCCTCATCCTGGCCCGAGGAGGGGGAGGGTCGGATTTGAGAATCCTGTTTCTGACCACGGGAGTCCTGGGTGGATTTACCACCTATTCCGCCTTCAACCAGGAAACCCTCACTCTGCTGCGGCAGGGCCCGGGAGGATTGGCGGTGGTGTATCTGGGCCTGACCGTGGTTCTCTGTCTGGGGTTCGGCTGGGTGGGGACCTGGCTGGGGAGGGCTTCTTGGTGATTTATCCGGGAATTTCCCGATCCCCAAGCCTGGAATCGGACCGGGCCCTCCTCTCC
This sequence comes from uncultured Rickettsiales bacterium, assembly GCA_964426935.1. GTDB lineage: Bacteria > Myxococcota_A > UBA796 > UBA9615 > JAKLKC01 > CAYRTW01. The sequence continues at coordinate 12,779 of CAYRTW010000160.1, read as the reverse complement.
ACTGCGGCGGCCATCCTTTCCACGGCCCCGTCTCCATGCTGCAAAAACAGAGAGGGTTCGGTCAGCTCCAGTTCCAGCAGCAGGGGTTTCCGATCTTCTCCAGGGACCAGATCCACCCTGGCATAGAGCCATGTCCCCAGGGAGGGAGGAATGGCTTTCAGGACGGCCTCCCCCACGTCAAACTCCGCTCCAGTAGGCTGGGTTGGGAGGATCTCCTCTACCGCGTGGACACCCCCTTGGAGGCGATAGGATTCGGTGAGGATGGCCCGCTTGCGAACGGCATGGGAATACCGGCCAGCCATGTAGACGAGGGCGGTTTCCCCTTGGGTATCCACCTTGCCCTGGTAGGGCTGTACCATCACCCCCCGGCGTTCCCGAAGCAGGCGAGAGATGTGAGACAAGGAGGCCTCTTCTTCTCCCTGACGGTAGCGCATGGTGTCCATGGCTCCGGCCGACACCGATGGCTTGACCACCCATTCCAGGGGAAAAGACGATGGCAGAGGGTCGCCGGGAAGGGTCCAGGAGGTAGGAACCACGGGAAGGCCCTTCTCCGCCAACTCCTTCAGGTAGCGCTTGTCGGTGTTCCAGCGCAGAAGAGCGGGGGGATTGGCAACCGGAGTGAGCCGATCCAGTCCTTCGGCCCAGGCCAGGAAGGCTTCCCGGTGAAGGGGGTAGTCCCAGGGGGAGCGAATGACCGCCAGATCCCAGGTGGCTCCCGCCATTTCCTCATCCCATGCCTGGATGCCGGCGGCGATCCCCCGGCCCACCAGGGCTTCATGGAGGGCAGACAGATCGTCGTCGAGAGGACGAGAAGCGCGGGAGGTGACTTGGAGGATGCGGAGGGGAGGGGACACGAGGACTCGGGAGTGGAAGGGGAGGGGATTCTACAAGAGGGTTTTTTGCGCCGCTCCCTCAAGGCTTCCATCCACCCGCCATTGAAGGACGGGGAGGGTGCCGGTATCATCCGCTGTCCTTGCCAGACGCAGGGGCCCGTTGGACTCAACCATATAAAATCATTGACTTTACCAGTTTTCGTCTTTTCGTCATGAAGGGGAGGGCGGCGGCTGAGGGGATGGATGCCCGTGTCCCAGAGGCCTGAAGATACGTGGGTGCTGACCTTGGATGCCAGCGCCCTGGCCAGCGCGGATGCCACTTCGGTGGTGGAGGCCCTGGCGGCCCGTTCCCTTTCCGGGAAGGCGGCGCGGGAAGTGAGGAGGAGAGCGGTCCTGGCGTTGCCGCGAGGGGTGGAGGCGGGTTCCCAGTCCGTCCAGGTCTGGTTCCAGGCCCTGGCCCGAGCGGCTCCCTGGGCGCTATGGTTTTTTCGCACCGCCACGGATCGGGGAACGGCGGGAGCGGCGGAACTGGTCAGGAGCATTCGCGCCATGGGTCCCCCAGGGGAGCTGGCCCTGCAACACGCCATTGAGCTGGCGGGGTTTGCTGCAGATCGGGGACTGCCGGTGGAGGAAGCCATTCACCAGGCGTGGCTGGATCTGCGGGTGGGGGGAAATCGGGAGGCCTTCGTGCAGCAGGTAAGGGAGGCCTACCCCCTCTGGGACGATGGTCGAGGCCTTCCTTTTGAGCCCCGGGAGGTGGATTCCCAGGCGCTGAGGGGATACTTCACCCCCAGCACCCACGTCCTTCACGTTCCCACCCGGATTTCCGGAGCAGCTCGATTTCTGGCCAGGGTTCCTGACCCCTATCACGCCTTCTACGGCGCCTATTCTCTTCTCCCCGAGGCACCGGGCTCCATCGGACAACTGGTTCTGGTTTTGACCATCGATATGGAGACCCGGGGGCATTTTCAGGGCCGATTCCTGTTCCAACTGGGGGAGGATCGGGATTGTCGGGAGTTGGAGCAGTTGTTCATCCAGCCCTGGTTTGACACCACCATCCTGGGAAATCGCTCCGATGGAGTGCTGGTGACCTGCTTCACCCGCCGCACTCCTTGGGGAGAAGCCGATGTGGATGTGCTGCGCCACGCCTATGAAGATGCCCTGGCGGCGTTTCGCTCCCGGGGTTCCGCACCTTCTTCCTCGGAAGCTTCCGAGGGGGTGCCAATGGAACCTTCCCCTCCGTCCCCCTCCTCCCCTGAATCGCCTTCCCCTCCACAGATCAGCGCTGAGGAGGTGGCTACCCAGGATCCCCCGAGCCCGCTGGCCAGGCCTTCTCCCGAGGTGGTCGGGGTGGAGACCGACGCCATCGAACCGGTCCTGATTCTCCTGGAAACGCCTGCATCTTCCCCTGAAGAAATCCCCCCGGCCTCTCCGCAGCAGGAGGCTGGGGCACCTCTCCCGGAGTCAGAGATGGAGGCACCCCTCCCGCAGCCAGAAGAGCCTCCCGTCTCAACCTCCCCCGACCCGGAGCCGGTGCCCCCCTCCTTGACGGAGGAAGAGACCACCCCCCACCCTGATCGTTCTTCCTCTGGTCCGCAGAAATCGGGAGGGATTTCCTTCGCGGCGGAGCCCGAGCCCACGCCAGGGGACTCGGCAGGCTGGGAGACGGAAATCTCCTCGCTGCGGGCCGAAGTGAACCGGGTCTGGGATTGGCTTCAACGAGAAGTTTTGGGAGGGTTGGAGGAGAAGATCCAGCGCCTGGAACAAGGGGCCTTGGCCAGCAGGGTGGCTTCGGATCAGGCCATAGAGGGAATGGATTCCCGCCTGTTGAGCTTGGAGAGCAGGCTTTCTGGGGGGATTCCGACCGACCTGGGGCCTCGTCTCTCTGCCTTGGAGGGGCAGGCCAGGGGGGTGGTTCCCAACGATCTGGAACTCCGCCTGTCCGATCTGGAGCGCCATCGAGAGACCCACTCCAGCGCGGAAGTGGTTGCCATTCTTGAGGAATCTCCTCCCTCATCTCCTGTGAACCTGGAGGAATGGGAGCGTCGGATCCGAGCGCTGGAGTCCCGTGAGTTCCCCGAGCTTTCGTCTTGGGAAAAGAGGGTGTTGGCGTTGGAGGGAGAAGCGGGACGGTTCCGGGAAGCCCTGGAGAAGACTGCAGTGCCGGTGCCCATGCTCTCTCCCTCTCCGGCGTCTCCCCTCCCCTCGGGGCTGGAACAGCGGGTGGTTCTGCTGGAAAGGGAGGGGCGTTACCTCAAGGAGTTGGCGGAGAGAAGGCTGGCCGATCTGTCGGCACGCCTCCTGGAGCAGGAGGGGGAGCTGCTCCAGTGGAAGAAGCGCGGCGGGGGAAGCGGATAGGGAAGAGCCCGTTCATCTCCTGGTCAGGAGGGGATATCCCCGTAGGCGGCGTGGGGACTGACCCGGGTGCTCTCTTCGTTCGGGGAAGGTGAAGAGGAGGGCAGCGCGGACGACTTTTTTCTCTTTCGCCCTCCCCGCAGCCTCTCCACCCACAGGAACACCACCGGCACCACCCATAGGGTGAGCAGGGTCGAGGTGATCACCCCACCGATCACCGAGATGGCCATGGGAGCCCGGAATTCGCTGCCCATCCCCTGCCCCACTGCGGTGGGCATCATCCCCAGCACCATGGCAGCGCTGGTCATGAGAATGGGGCGAAGCCTTCGGGGGCCCGCCAGCCTCATGGCGGTTTCCGGATCGTCTCCCTCACGGATGTGTTGGAGGGCTCCGTCCACCAGGAGGATGGCGTTCTTGGTCACCAGCCCCATCAACAGGATCACCCCGATGTTGGCGCCCATCCCCAGGCTGTTGCCGGTGACTGCCAGCCCCAACACCGCTCCCACCAGGGCCAAGGGGAGGGAGATCATGATCGTAAAGGGGTGGGTCAGGGATTCAAACTGGCTGGCCAGCACCATGAAGATGAACACCAGCGCCAACCCCAGAGCCATGCCCAGGCTGGAGGACATGTCGGCCATGTCCTTCTGCTGACCATTCCAGATGTATGAATAGCCGGGGGGAAGGGTATGGGAGTCCAGCTTCTCATGGAGGAGCTGGACCACGGTGCCCAGATCGGACCCGGCGCCCACTTGTGAGATTACGCTGATCTGTCTCTCCCGTTGTTCATGCTCGATCACCGCCGGTCCATCGGCCCTCTCCAGACGGGCTACCTGGGAAAGGGCCACCATGCCGGTGGGACTGGCCAGCCAGAGCCTCTCCAAGGAAACAGGCCCGTCCCGCCGGTCGGAGCGGAGCCGGACTCGAACCTCCACTTCCTGGTGTCCCTGACGGAGTTTTCCGGCGATTTCCCCCTGGGAGGCGAGGCGAACTTGGGCCGCCACGGCTCCTGCGGGAAGGCCCACCGAGGAAGCAGCCTCTCGATCAACGATGGCCTGGAGTTCGGGACGTCCGGGACTGTCGTTGATCTGCACATCCGCCGTGCCAGGGATGGATCGCAGGGCCTCGGCGAGGAAATCCGCCTCCTTCTTGAGGACGGCGAAGTCTCGGCCGGTGACCTGCATCATGATGGGTGGCCAGTCCCCCAGTCCCTCGATGGTGGGGGGATCGGCGACGGTGACCTGGGCCTGGGGGAGCTTCCCCAGGATGCGTCTCAGGTGATCCTTGTAGAAGTTCACGTCTTCCTCCCTCTCCTCCTTGGGGACCATCTTGACTCGCCACTGGGCCCGGTTGACCTCCTTTTGAGGACCCAGCACCGAATACACCGCGACCATGCCCGGCAGCTTGAGTACTTCCTCTTCGGCAACAGCGGTTCGGGCTTGGGTGGTGGCCAGGGAGGTGCCGGGAGGAAACTGGATCTGGATGGACAACTGCCCCCGATCCTCTCCTCCCACAAAGTTGGAGCCCAGGTTGGCTCCAATTCCCAAGGAGATGGCAAACAGGAGCACCGCCAGGCCCACTGTGGTCTTCTGATGGCGGAGCACCCAGTCCAGGGACCGGGCATAGATCCGGTCCAGGGCATGGAAGCGAGCCTTGAGCCAGGAAACCACCCGGCTGTCTCGATGCTCTTCGCCAGGAACTCGTGCCCGGGCCAGCCGGGCCGAGAGCATGGGATCCAAGGTGAAGGCGACGAACAAGGAGATGAGCACGGCGGCGGTGATGGTCAGGCCGAACTGGCGGAAGAACTGCCCCACCATTCCTTGCATGAACGCCACGGGAACGAACACGGCGCACAAGGTGAAGGTGGTGGCCAGCACCGCCAGGGCGATCTCCTGGGTGCCTCGGGAAGCCGCCAGCGCCGGATCCTCCCCGGCTTCCAATCTGCGGGTGATGCTTTCCCGGACCACGACCGCGTCATCAATGAGGAGCCCGATGGCGAGGGAGAGCCCCATCAGGGTGAGCTGGTTCATGGTGTAGCCCAGGGAATACATGACGAACAGGGTGCCGATGACCGAGGTGGGGAGGGCCAGGGCAGAGATGAAGGTTCCCCGGGCATCCATGAGGAACAGGAGGATGATGAGGATGGCCATGGCCCCGCCGAAGTAGATGGCGATCCAGACCTCGTGGGCATTGGCTTCGATGATCAACGACTGATCGATGAGGACTTCGGAGCGAAAGCCTTGTCCCAACTGGCGGGGAAGGGCGCCCAAGGTCTCTTTGACGGCAGCCGCCACCGCCAGGGTGTTGGAGCCGGCCTGCTTGATGACCTCGACGGAAATGGCCTCCCTGCCGTTGATGCGAACCTTGGTTCGGGCTTCCTTGACCGACTCTCGCACCATGGCCACGTCCCGGAGGCGCACGGTGCTACCGTCCTGGAGATTGGCCACCACCATGGCTCGAATCTCGTCCAGATTCTTGAACTCCCCACGTACCCGAACCCCGACTTCGGATGGGCCGGCCGGATAGCGCCCTGCCGGGAGATCCAGGTGCTCCGCCCTGAGGCGCTGTAGAACGGCGTCGGCGGTGAGGCGCGAGGCCAGCAGGCGATCCGGATCCAGGTCAATGGCGATCTCCCGCTCATCTCCTCCCAGGATGTTCACCGCTGCCACGCCATCCAACTGCTCCAGGCGTGGGCGCACCTGGTCGTCCAAAAGCTCCCTGAGGGCCAGGGGGTCGGTGTCGGAGGCAGCGGTGAAGGTCAGGATGGGTTGGGCTGAAAGATCAAACTGGGAGATGACCGGAGGCTCCACGCCGAAGGGGAGCTCACCGATGGCCACCCCGATTTTATCCCGTACCTGCTGGGTGGCGTCGGTGGGATCCACCTTCATGCGGAACTGCACGAAGACGAAGCTCACGTCTTCCCTGGACTGGGAGAACACCCGATCCACGCCCGAGATCCCTGCCACCGCGTCTTCGATGGGCCGGGTGATCTCCTCCTCCACATCCTCCGGACCGGCACCCGGATAGATGGTGGTCACCATGCAGAAGGGCATGGACACATCGGGATACAGGTCGGTGCCCAGGTTCACGTACCCCATCATCCCCAAGACCACCAGGGCCAAGGAGAGCATGGCGGTGAAGACCGGGCGGCGAATGGCCACATCGGAGAGGGTCATGGACCGGGGACTCCGCAGATGAAAAGTGAAATGATTTTCATGATTTGGTAAGAGTCATCCCCACAACCCGGGTGCCTTCTCGCAGTTCAGCGGGGGGCAGGTCTATCACCTTGATGTCTCCCTCCAGCCCGGCCCCCACCACCACCACATGATCCCCCTCCTGGGACAGCAGGGTCACCGGCAGCTTCCGAGCCTTTCCGTCTTTTCCCACGCTCCACACCGTAAACCCGCCGTCCTTCTGCGTCAGGCAGCCGGCAGGGAGTTTCCAGGCCTTCACCGGGACTCCCGCAGCGATCTCCCCTCGGGCCACCCCATGGGCGATGAACCGGCCCTCCGGGTTGGGGACGGCGATTTGTACCGGCACCCGGTGGGTCATGGGATCGGCGGAGGGAACCACCGTCCGCACCGTGGCGTTTTCGGCGATGGCCCCCCCCTCGGCGGCCATGACTCGCACCGACGCTCCTTCCACCAGTCCGGCGGCCTCCCCGACCGTCACTGAGGTTTGGAGAAGGAGGGTTCCCACCGCTTCCATGGCGGTGATGGGCATTCCAGGATTCACCGCTGCCCCTTCTCCTTCGGGGACCCGGGTCACCACGCCGGCGAAAGGAGCCCGCAGGGTGTGGTTGCTCAGGTGGACTCGGGCCTGAGTCAACTGGGCTCGGGCAGCGGCCACCTGGGCCGCCCCCAGATCCTTCTGGGACTGCACCTGAACGATCTGGGCCTCGGCGACTCCCTGCTGCTCCCTTAGAGGGGTGAGGCGATCCAGGACATCCTGGGCCATCCGCAACTGGGCCTCGGCTGCCGAGAGCCCCGCCTCTGCTTGAGCCACGGAGGCTTCGGCGGCGGCGGTGTCCAGGATCAACAAGGTCTGGCCAGACACCACCTTCTGTCCCTCCTTCACGGCAATCCGCAGCAGTTTTCCGGGGATGGTGAAGGCCAACTGGGCAGACTTCTCGGGCTGGAGGGGGCCGGTGGCAATGGCCTTGGGAAGATGCTCCACGGCCTCAGGAGGGGAGAGGCGGACCACCACATCCGTGGCCTCTCCCTTGGCCTGGGAAGGAGCAGAGGGGGCAGCGTCACCCGCTTTTTCGCATCCGGACAATGAGGCGAAGAGCCAGGTCACCAGCCCCAGGGCCAACAACGGGCGTCTTCCCCCAAAGGAAGTGGCCGACAGGGTCCCAGTTTTCAACCCAGGATGGTCAGAAGCAGAATCAGGGATCACGGATTTCCTTTCCGGATGAGGCAACCCTCGCTGTCATGGACCGACAGACCGTTGAATCGCCATCGCGGGGTAGCATCCCCTCCCAGAGGATGCTGACTACAGTGTTTGCCCAGCGGGCCAGATCAGGCTTTTGGACCATGCCGGGCATGCGCCGGGAGAGGGCGTCATAGGCCCCCAGGATCAGGTCGGATACCGCTACCGGATCCAGGTCCTGACGAAGATGGCCGGTGGCCTTGCGGGCGGCGATGTCCAGGGCGATCGCCTCTCCCATCCGCTTTTCAAACCCGGCAAGAATCTCCCGATAGGGCTCGCCTGCGGCAGTCTCCAGGGCGGCCAGGATCTCTCGATGCTGCCAGAGGGTCTCCAGGACCTCGATGTCGCATTGAAGATCCAAGGCCATGGCCTCAGAGAACAGCGCCGTGCGGCCCTGAATGTCGGCCCCGGTGAGAGGTCCCTTTTCGGCAAGAAACCGATCCTGGAGCTCCTGCCGCCGCGCCGCTTGGGTTTCCAGCACTTCCACAAACCGTTCAATGATCTCCCGGAATGCCGAGTCCTTGGATTCGAAGTGGAGATAGAAGGAGCCCTTGGAGGTGCCGGCCTTGTGGGCGATGTCCTCTACGCGGGCCCGATCAATCCCCTGACGAGCGAACTCCGCCCGGGCGGCGCGGACCAGATTCTCTTTCATCGCGGGATCGGCGGGGCGGGGACACATGGCGCGGCGATGATAGGTACGGGATGGAGGGGGAGCAATGGGGAAACTGACTCGTCAGTCAAAAAACCAACTTGGGTCTCATGTCCCTGAAATCATGGGGTTCCTATCAGGAAGCACTCCTATCCCCATAGAAGCTCCGGGTCCACGGCGATCCTCCCATCCGGCTTCCACGGGACCCGCATCCCTCGCCGTGCCGCCGCACACACCCTTGCATCGGCACCGGGAATCAATGCCTCCCGGTACGCCCGAACCGCCTCCCTGCGCTGCTCTTGGGCGTCCAACGCCCTCCCGCGCCACAGACAGGCAAGGGCCTCACGATGGGGAGGCAAGGCGGCGCCGAGAGCCTCGTCGGCGGCGTCTTCTCCCCCCCTTCCATCACCGCTCCCCACCGCCCAGGCGGAGGCCAGAAGATCCAGGCTGGAATCCCCAGGGAGGAGGCTGCGAGCGTCCTCCAGGGTCTGGCGGGCGCTGAAGGGATCACCACCGTCCTCCAGGGCCCGGAGGGCGCTCAACACCAGGACGGAGGCCTTCTCCAGACGTTCCTCTTCCCCCACCACGGCTCGCCGGCAGGTCTCCACCTCCCTCCCGCGCCCACCCGAGGCCAGACTGGCCAGGAGATTGCCCTGTGGCCCCATGGAAACGCTCCACTGGCCGCTGCCTCCTTCTACCGCCGCAAGGGTCACCGAGAACAAGTTGCACACCGAAGGAACCAGCACTCCGGCGCTGCCCGAATAGGGGTCCTTCCGGTCTCCCAGAACCGCCAGCATCCCCGCAGGCTCCAGAGAACCGCCCTGGCGGCGGAGGAGGCTGGCAAGGCGACGCATCCGAGCGCCATTGGCCCGGCGGAGGCAGGAATCTCCGGCGGAGCCCACCTGCGGACCTGAAAAAACCGGATCCCCCACGACGAGAAGGTTGTCGTGCATCTCCTCCACCCGGGTGGAAATTCCCGGTCCACCGGTGATGGCCAGGGCCGAACCATCTTCTGCTGAGGAGACCAGAAGGGTGGCCAGCGATGAGAACCTCCGCCCGGTTAGCACTCCTCGTACCTCCGCCAGTGAACGAGCCTCCTCGACGAGCAGTTGGGCCAGGGCGAAGGGGGGGATCCCTAGGGAATCGGCCCTGGAAAAGCTTGCCGGATGCCAGCTCACCGTCAGCCCCGCCTCATTGGACGCCAAGGCGCTCAAGGAGGGGAGCCCGGCAGTCCCCAGGCGAAGCACCGATCCTCCCCGGCTTCCGGATCGCCTCTCCACGGTGGGATGGGCACTCCAGGGGGAAGGGACGGGTAGATCCAGCACCCTTCCATGAACAAGACGGAGAGCCCCCCCCGATTCGGCGCAAGCCACCACCCCGAGACCCCCCAGGAGGGGAGGAGAAATTCCCCAACTCGCCCCCAGCAGGTCCTTGGCGAGGAGGGCCCGAGCGGCGATCTCCACATCGATTCCCGCGCCATCGGCGATCCCCACCAGTTGAGCCAGTTGGGCGGGGGGAAGATTCCGCAGCCAGGGGCGGGCCCACCGGGCTTCGGTCCACCGGGCCCGGGCGGTGGGGACCCAGGCGGTGTGTCGCTCCCAACTCCGATCCAGCAGGAAGGCCAGGGTGGGAAGCACTCCCTTCCCAATCTCCTCCCTCATGAGGCGGCCATGCTCCCTCCCTGCTTCATAGGGGGTTCCGTGGAGATCCAGCAGGTGAAGAGAGTGCAGGGTCCTGGCCTCCCCGGCTCCGCAGCGAATCCCCAAGGGAGTGGGAAGAACGGGATCCTGAGGACCCATGCCAGGGAGGCGCTGAGGATCGACCAGGGGGTCCCCGAGGAGGCGCTGCACGGCGCGAGCACCCAGAAAGGCACCACAAGCAGCAAGGAAGGCGGCGGCGGCGAGGCGGGTCGAACGGGGCATGGGGCCCAGTCTATACTCCCAGGAGGGGTTGTCTTGGAGGGGCTCACTCTGCCAGCATTGGAAATAAATGAACTGGGGAGTGGAATTGAGACCTGAAGAGGCGTTCCTGGAAGCGCCGGATCGCAGGATGGCCAGAGGAGAAAGGGCCGCCGTCGCTGTGGTATCTGCGGTTTCAGGACCCAAACACCGAAGCCGCAGAACGAGCAACGGGCACCCAGCGATGAACTGAGTGCCCGTTGTTGTTTGGTTGCGGGGGCCGGATTTGAACCGACGACCTTCGGGTTATGAGCCCGACGAGCTACCTGGCTGCTCCACCCCGCTCCACATTCCCGGCTCACCTTGGGGGCGCTCGCCAGGACGAGCGGACAATAGGGGTGGTTTCAGATTTTGTCAACGACGGGTCTGCCATCTGGCCGAAAAACTGAAAATCTTCTCCTGGTGCCGGCGGCTCCGGTCTCGGTTCCAGGCGTTGATTGATTCGTCAATCCATCCTACCCTGAGCCCCCGCCCTGCCCTTGGAGGTTCCATGTCCCTCGACTCCTACTTCACCCCCGAACACCAGATGTTCCGCGCCTCCCTGCGTGATTTCGTAGAGAAAGAGTTGCGACCCCATGCCGAGGAGTGGGAGCGGGCCCAGATCTTCCCCAAGGAGGTGTTCCGCCGCATGGGTGAGATGGGCTTTTTGGGGGTGACCATGCCGGTGGAATACGGGGGAATGGGCCTCGATTACTGGTTCACTGTGGTTTTCGCCGAGGAGATGGCTCGTTCCCGCATGGCCGGTCTCAACATGGCCATCGCCGTGCAGACCGACATGGCCACTCCGGTCATCGCCGAGATCGGCACCGACGAACAGAAGCGAGAGTTTTTGGCCCCCGCCATTTCCGGTGAGCGCATCGCCGCCTTGGGGATCTCTGAACCCAACTGCGGCTCCGATGTGGCCTCCATCCGCACCACCGCCCGCAGGGTGGGGGACGATCTGGTCATCGATGGAGCCAAGACCTACATCACCAACGGTACCCGAGCCGACTTCATCACCCTGGCGGTCCGCACCGGAGGGCCGGGATACGGGGGCATCAGCCTGGTGCTTTTTCCCACCGACGTGAAGGGATTTTCGGTGGGAAAGGTGCTCCGCAAGGTGGGCAATCACACCTCAGACACGGCGGAGCTGGCCTTTGACGGCTGTCGCATTCCCGCCCGCTATCTCCTCGGCCAGGAGAATCTCGGCTTCTACTACATCATGCAGAATTTCCAGGGAGAGAGGCTCATCGCTGCCATTCTCGCCTGCGCCGGAATGAGGCTGATGTGGGAAGACGCTCTGGAGTATGGCAGGGCTCGGGAGGCCTTCGGCAAGCCCATCATCAAGTTCCAGGTGTGGCGGCACAAGTTCGTGGAGCACCTCACCAGCATCGAAGCCGCCCGCTGTCTCACCTATCACGCCTGCGACCTGTTCAATCGAAAGGAGCCGGCGGTTCGGGAGATCTCCATGGCCAAGCTCTTCTGCGGGGATCTGGCTCAGAAGGTGGTCTACGATCTCCAGCAGTTTCACGGGGGTGCCGGATACATTGAGGAATATCACATCGCCCGGGCCTATCGGGACCTCCGCCTCCTCACCATCGGTGGGGGGACTTCAGAGGTCATGAAGGAGATCATCGCCAAGATCGAAGGACTGTAGCGATGTGCGGGGAACGAGTGCCGGCTGTTCCCCAACTGAGATGTTGACGTGACCACATGCGAACGATAATGTAGTGACATGAACGTCGGCGTCCGCGAGTTGAAAGAGCACCTCTCCGAATACATCGAGCGTGCCTCCCGGGGTGAGGTGATCCGGGTGACTGATCGAGGGCGCGCCCGGGCCATCCTGGCACCCCTTCCTGAAACGTCTCGGCTCGAGGAGGGGATCCTCGAAGGATGGATTCATCTTGGTACTGGAGAGTTACCCCGATCCATTGTTCGACAGCGCGCCCGCAAGTCAAGCACTGGAGAGCTTGAAGAGGACAGGGGGGATCGTTGATCTACGTGGACTCGAGCGCGCTGTTGAAGCGCTATATTGAGGAGCCAGACAGCAATCAAGCGGAGGGATACCTCCTCGCCGATCCAGATTGGGTCACGGCGCGGTTCACTACGGTCGAGGTGCGTCGAAACCTTTATCGGTTGCTGGAGCCCACGGCACGCCAGGGGGCGCTCGCGGCCTTTTCGCAGGATTGGTCCAGAATGATCATCATTGATGTGGATGTGCTCACCTGCGAGTCAGCAGCGGCCGTGGCTGAGATGACAGGGGCGCGGAGTTTGGACGCTCTGCACATCGCCGCAGCGATTCGTTTGGGAGGTCGCGACATGACGATGCTCACCTTCGATATTCGCCAAGCCGCCGCCGCTCGGGCTCTGGGGCTTCGTGTCATCGGTGCCTGAAGATTGAAGAAGACTCGGGGAATGGTTCGAAGGACTGCATCAGAGAGGTGGTAGCCACAGGGGCGAAGAGCGGTGTGGGCAGGCCTTGCGTTGGTGGCTTCCACGAGCAACCGATTCCTCCTTGCGCGTCTCCGAGGATCACACCGAATGCGTAGCGCAGCGAGCGAACGGCCGCAGCGCCGA
>CAYRTW010000159.1:0-13727 GCA_964426935.1 uncultured Rickettsiales bacterium | reverse complement strand
AAGGTGTTCAGGGGTTGCCCGAAGGCCCGCCTCTCCCCGGCGTAGCGAATCATGATGTCCAGGCAGCGGTCGGCGATGCCCAGGGACATGGCCGCCAGGGTCAGCCTCTCGATCTCCAGGTTCCGCATCATGTGGGTGACCCCCTGCCCCTCCTCTCCCAGGAGGTTTTCCACCGGGATCCGGCAATCGTCGAACATCAGCTCCGACATGGTGGAGGCCCGCATGCCCATCTTTTCGATCTTGGGGCCGGAGACGTAGCCGGGGGTCCCCCTCTCCACGATGAAGGAGGTGATCCTGCCATCCACCTTGGCGTAGAACAGCACCACATGGGCCTCGGGGCCGTTGGTGATGAAGGTCTTGCGACCGTTGATGATGTAGTGCTTTCCATCCCTGACCGCCGTGGTGCCCATGCCCATCACGTCGGTCCCCACCTGGGGCTCGGTCATGCCCATGGCCCCGATCCACTCTCCGGTGAGGCAGCGAGGGAGCACCCTGCGCCGCTGCTCCTCATGGGCGGCCTGGTAGAAGTTGTTGACGAAGAGCATGGCGTGGGCCAGGTAGGCCAGGGTGAATCCGGGGTCGAACCTGGCCATCTCGTGATGGACGATGACCGCCGCCACCGCGTCCATCCCCGCCCCGCCCACTTCTTCGGGCAGGGTGATTCCCAGAAGCCCCAAGTCCCCCGCTTTGCGAAACAGGGGGATGTTGAGAGCCCCCTTCTGGTCGAACTCCTCGGCCTGGGGCTCAATCTCATCTCTGGCGAAGCGCTGCATCGTTTCCCTGAGGCCGCGATGCTCCTCAGTGGGATCGAAGAGGAGGGAGGCGCGGCGGGGGGAATCGGCGGAAGTGTCCATGTTGCGTTGCATCATAATGGAGGAAAGGGGGCCAAGGCCGGCCAAGAGTAGCGCCTGCCGCCCTGTCGGTCCATCCCGGGCTTGCAGAGGCAGACAGTTCCCTTGCCAGTCCCTCCCCCCTTCGGTCACCATGGGACGTCATCGGTGCCCTACCTCTGATTGGATTCCCCATGAAGATCCCCTGGTGGCCAGCAGGCCTGCTTCTCCTCCTGGTCGGTCCCCTCGGATGTCAGCCCCAGACGGCAGACGACGATTCGGCCCTTCCTGACGACGACACCACCTTGGGGGACGACGATTCCACCTCACCGCCCGACGACGACACCACCTTGGGAGACGATGATTCCACCCCGCCGCCCGACGATGATACCCCCTCGGGGGACGACGATTCCACCCCACCGCCCGACGATGACACCACCCCGCCCCCCAACAACGACCACGACGGGGATGGCTACGATTCGGAGGCCTCCGGCGGCGACGACTGCAACGACAACAACGCCTGGGTGAATCCTGGAGCGCCCGAGTCCTGCGACGTGGCTCACCTGGACAACGACTGCGATGGCGAGACCGACCTGACTGAAGATGGAGACGGGGATGGGTTGACGGTGTGCGACGACTGCGACGACACCGATCCCACCCGCAACGGCCTCGCCGCCGAGGTGTGTGACGGAGTCGACAACAACTGCGACGGCTCCATCGACGAGGACCAGGACGCCGACGGCTCTCCCGCCTGCTCCGACTGCGACAACCAGGATCCTGCCATCCACCCTGGGGCGGTGGAGACCTGCGACTCCCTGGACAACGACTGCGACGGCGCGGTGGATGGAGACACCGACGGGGACGGCTACGGGGCCTGCACCGACTGTGCTCCCGCCAATCCTTCGGCCCATCCTGGGGCGGTCGAGCTCTGCGATGGCATCGACACCGATTGCGACGGTGTCCCGGATCCCACCGAGACCGATGCCGACAGCGACGGGTTCCTGGCCTGCGGTGGGGACTGCGACGATGGGGACTCCGCCGTTCATCCCGCCCACGTCGAGGTGTGCGACGCCATCGACAACGACTGCGATGGGGCGGCGGACGATCTGGAAGGGGCTGCCTGGTATCTGGACGGGGACGGAGACGGCTACGGGGACGCGGACACCGGGGTGGCCTCCTGCGACGAAGCTCCTCCCGGCTCCGTCTCCGACGGAAGTGATTGCGATGACCTGAACCCAGCCATCCATCCCGGAGCGGTGGAGGTATGCGGAAGCGACGTGGATGAGGACTGCGACGGGGAAGACGATGAGTGCGTCCTGACCTGCGCCGAGGGGGGCTCTCCCATCGAATGCGACGGCATGAACACTGGGGATGACGGGGGGGGGTGGACCATCTCCGGCGCCCTCATCGCCTTCAAGCATGTGGCCATCGCCGATGAGGTCATCCGCAGGATCGAGGTTCACATCGGCGGAGTGATCGGGGGATCCTCCCTTTCTCTGTGGTCCACCGACGACACCAACACCTACCCGGGGGCCCTCCTGAGCAAGGGAGACTTCATCATGACCTCCCCCCTCGCCTGGCAGGGGGCGGACCTGAGCGAGGACGTGGTCCTCACCGCCGGACAGACCTACTGGGTGGCCTGGCAAACCCTGTCGGGGGCCATCCACAGCCGGGCCGACTCGGGAACCTCGGTCACCTACACCTACAGCTACGATGGGGGAGATGGCTGGTCGGGCACCTATTCCAATTATGAGAAGTACAAACTCCTGTGCTGCGAGGCAGAGTGACCCCTCCTCCCCCTTTTCGCCTGGAACTCCAGGTTCGTGCCTACGAGTTGGACTTCCAGGGACACGTCAACAACGCCGTCTATCTCTCCTGGCTGGAGCATGCCCGCTGGGAGGGCCTGGTGGCTTATGGACTGGGAAGGGACTATTTCCACAAGGAGGGGGTCGCCCCGGTGGTGGCCCGGGCGGTGATGAACTACCGGCGCCCTGCCTTCCTGGGGGATCGGGTGGAGGTGAGTCTGACCTCAGGAAGGGTCGCCGGGAGTCGTTTCTGGCTTCAACACGCCATCAAGAGGGTCGAGGACGGCAGGATCCTGGTGGACGGAGAGCTGGTCTGCGTGTGCATCCACCTCGCCTCGGGGAGGCCAACCCGGGTGCCGGAAGTGTTGA
Organism: uncultured Rickettsiales bacterium; assembly: GCA_964426935.1. GTDB lineage: Bacteria > Myxococcota_A > UBA796 > UBA9615 > JAKLKC01 > CAYRTW01. The sequence continues at coordinate 10,723 of CAYRTW010000159.1, read as the reverse complement.
GGGCCATTCTTGCTGAGGAAATCCGGCCTGGGGCCAAGGATTATGGGTTTACGCCGTAGGTTCTCAACAGGCCACGGAGCACAGGGAGACCCTCCCCTACGGGGGGCAGGACGGACAGGAGTACAATCCCCGCCATGCCCGTTCGCGACGGGGTCCTCCGCCAGCGCTGGGGTTCCCTCCTCCCTTTCCTGCTCCTGCTTTCCCTCCTGGTAGGGGTGTTTCTGACCAACCGCGCCTGGGTGGAGGCCGACACCCAGGTTCGGGACGGGGACGAGCAGGGGGTCCTGGGGACGGTGGAAATCTTCCTCCAGCTCCTTCATCAGGACGGCACCCTTCCCACCCTGAAGCGGGTTTTCACTGAGGATTGGGGCACGTATCCCCCCCTGTTTCCCGCCACGGTAGCGGTTCTCGCCCACTCTTCAGGCGCCATCTCTCCCGAGGACCCCAGGGTGGATCTGGCCCCCACCGCCTTTCACCTCCTGTCCATCCTCCTCCTCTTCGCCCTGGGAGCCGCCCTGGCCTCCCCCTGGACCGGCCTCCTCGCCTCCTTCCTCTACGCCTCCTTCCCCCTGGTGGGAGGAATGAGCCGCCACGGCATGATCGAGGGAGCCCTGCCAGCCTTCACCCTCGCCCTGGTGCTCTGCCTGGTCCTCTCCCGGGATCTCAAAAGACTCATGCCCTCCTTCCTGGCGGGGTTGTGCCTGGCCCTGGGGATGCTCACCAAGCAGACCTTTCTTCTCGCCACCGCCCCTCTGCTTCTGATGGCCACCTTTCGGGCCGGATTTCGCCCTCCTCGCAGCCTGCCCTCCCTCCTGGCCCTCTTTCTGGGACCCCTGCTCCTCGCCCTTCCCTGGTATGCACCTCGCCTGGAGGACTCCTTGCGTTACGGGTCGGAAAGCGCCGCCGCCAACGACCCCACCGCTTCTCTGTGGCGACACCTCCTCTACTACCCCGGTGCCACGGTGGGGCTGGTGCTGGGACCTGCGCTCACCTTGTTGTTTTTGTTGATCTTTCTTCCCGTACTGGCCCCCCGTGGGCGCCGTGTCCTTCCCCAAGGGCCGGGGTGGACCTGGGTCTACGTGTGGCTCCTGGGCTCCCTGCTGGTCCTGCTCCTGGTCCCCAAGAAGTACGAACGCCTCCTCCTTCCCGTCGCTCCGGCCCTGGCCCTCCTGGGAGCGGAGGCCCTGCGGCGCGCCTCCTCTCAGAGCCGGCTGGGGAGGGGTTTGACCCTCCTGACTCCCGGGCTGGGGGCCATGACCTACGCGGTGAACGCCTTCGCTCCGCAGGCGATCCCCTCCCTCCCCTTTGCCGCCACCCTTGCCTCCATTCCCACCCTGGATGAGCGTTGTCCCCAGGATTGGGTGGGAAAACCCGTGGCCGATGATCTCGGATTTGTTCGACTTCTCGACGCCCTTCCCCCGCAGGATCGGGCTCGCCCTGCCCAGAAGGTTCTGGTGCTTCGGGAGCCGGAAATCCCCTGTTCCTATCAGACTGCCTTCAACTACTCCTTCTACCTCCAGTATCAGGGGCGTCTGCGGGGCTTCAACCTGGAGATGATGGAGGGGCCCATGGGAAATCCTCAAGCCGCTGCCCGGGCCCTGGCCGAGGAACCGGCCCTGCTTCTCCTCACCACCTCTCCCCTGGCCTGCACTCCCCAGGGGGAGGCACCGGGATTTCCGGCGGGAGAGTGGGGACAGAAGGCGTGCGACAGCCTGCCCGAGTTTGCCCCACTGGTCCGAGTGGATTCTGACTCCGACACCCTGCCCCTCACCGCCTGGTTGTATCGACGGGGAGGTCGATGAAACCAAAGGTTCCCGGTTCGTTGAGCGGTTGGCTCCTCCTGGGAATCCTGCTCCTGGGACTCCTCCTCCGCCTGTCCCGCTGGCCCTTCCGGTGGAACCAGATCACTCTCGCCTACGCCACCTATTTTTCCGGCTACTACCGACTCTGGGAGGCTGGCGAATGGTGGGGATGCCTGACTCAGTTCGTTGGCGCCCACCCTCCCTTGTATTCCGCCCTGTTCTCGGCGGTGCAGACGGTGGACCCTCGCCCCGCCACCTGGATGGGGGTGTCCCTGGCCCTCTCCTGCCTCTCCATCCCCCTTCTCTATCGGCTGGCCCGCACCTTCCTGGGGGTCCCCGCCTCCCTTCTGGCCTCCCTCCTCCTCGCCCTCTCCGTCCACCACAGCTTCTATTCCCTGGAGATCAACGACTACCCCCTGCTGGTGATGGTGGGAATCGGCTGTCACCGGGCCTTTGTCCGCACTTTCCTGGAGGGAACCGGGAAGAACCCCTGGGGATGGATCCTTTGGGCGGTGGCCCTTCTCTACACCCACTTCCTGGGGGTGACCCTGCTGATGGCCCAGGGGATCCATCTCCTGCTGGCCTCCCGTCCCAGGCTGGGGCGCTTCCTGCTTCCCGCTGCGGGGGTGATTGCCCTCGGCCTTCCCCTGGCGGCGACGGTGTGGAAGAACGCCCAGGGGGAGGGGTACATCAACGCCCCCACTCCCCTCCTTCAGGTGCCGGCCCTGATCCTCCCTGACCTGTGGAGCCGCTTTGGGCCGTCGTGGATTCACGGCCTGCTGCTGGTTCTTGCCCTCCCCGGATTCTTCGCCTGCACCTGGGATCGCAGGGGAACTGGACAGTATCTCCTTGTTTTTCTGGGAGTTTCATCGGCTTTCCTCCTGTTTCTCCTGTCCCGAGGGGTGGCGGCCACCGGTCAGTTCCCCTACTACCTGCACCTCCTCCCCGCCTGGCTTCTCCTCCTGGCCGCTGGCGCCGAGGGGATGTGGAGATGGACCCCCTTGAGGGGGCGAAACATCACCCTGACCCTGGTGGCGGTGGGGGTGGCTGCCGTCTCTCTGGGAAGGGTGGGCTTCTTTCTGTCCGAGCACGACAAGGCGGAGGGCAGGATCCACACGGCCTCTCAGACCCACCCCTCGGTCGCCGCCCTGGTGAGCTCCTGGCGTCCTGGGGAAGCGGCGTTCCTGCTGGCTCCCCCCGGGTTCGCCGACGATGACAAGGACCGCATCGATCCCGCCTACGCCCATCTCTCTCCGGGGTGGCAATATCGGTTCACCTCTCCCCCGGGCCTCTCCTCCTTTGAGCCGGTGGACCCCTACTGGGGCAACCCTTTCGACGTGAATGGCCACACCCTCTACACCTTCACCCAGGTCGAGAAGGATCGGTGGATTCCCTTGCTGGACGCCCACTTGCATCACCGCCAGCCGGTATGGGTGTGCAGCTACGATCTCCCCATGGCCCCCCTGTACCGAGCCGACATCGAGACCATCCTCGCTGGCTACCGGGTGGAGGGTCCTCGGGAATGGACCTCCGGGCTCCTGTATCGGGTAATGGGGAAACGAGACTTTGCGGATCCGGAGCGGGAGCCCCCTGGTACCATCGGGCCATGATCACCCGTCGCCCCTCCCTGGCCACCCGCTGCGTCCATGGGCCCCCCGGCTCGCTGCCGGCGGCTCACCCCACCTCTCCCTCCCTGCACCTCAGCTCCGCCTGGCTGGCGGCCAGCACCGAAGAATCCGCCCAGGTCCTGGCGGGCACCCGGGAGGGATTCTCATACTCCCGCCTGGGAAACCCCACCCGGGCCGAAGCAGAACGGCGCCTGGCCTTCCTGGAGGAAACCGAAGGGGGCCTCCTCACCTCGTCGGGCATGGCCGCCATCACCTGCTCCCTGCTGTCGCTGCTGAAGGCCGGTGACCACCTGGTTGCGTCCGGGTCCCTGTACGGCAACACCCGCTCCCTCCTCCATGGAGTCCTGTCCCGCCTGGGCATCGAGGTGACCCACGCCGATCCTGACGAGGGCGACGCCTTCGGGAACGCCCTGACTCCCCGCACCAAGGCCCTCTATTGCGAAACCATTTCCAACCCCACCCTCACCGTGGCCAACCTGCCCGCCTGGGTGGACGCCTCCCGTGCTCGGGGCCTTCCCCTCCTGGTGGACAACACCTTTGCCACCCCGGTCCTGTGCCAGCCGGTTCTCGCTGGGGCCACCTTGTCCATCCACTCCGCCACCAAGTTCCTGGGGGGCCATGGGGACCTCATCGCTGGGGCGGTTCTGGGTGAAAAATCCGTTGTAGACGAAGCCCGAAAGGTCGCCGCTGACTTCGGATGCGTGGCCGATCCCTTCTCCTGCTGGCTGCTGATGCGGGGCCTGGCCACCCTTCCTCTGCGAATGGAGAGGCAGCAGGGAACGGCCCTTGCCTTGTCCCGGTGGCTGAGGGAGCAACCGGGGGTGGTTCGGGTGGTTCATCCCCAGCCTCGACCCTGGCTGGGAGGAGGGGGAGCCCTGCTGGGGGTGGAACTGGCGGGGGGCAAGGAGCGGGCAGCCTCCTTCCTGGATTCCCTCACCCTGATTCTTCGGGCCCCCTCCCTGGGGGATGTCCACACCCTGGCAGTTCACCCCGCCTCCACCACCCACCGCCAGTTGGATGCGAGTGCTCTCCAGAGAGCGGGAATTCCTCCCGGCTACGTGCGCCTGTCCATCGGCCTGGAGGACGAGGCGGATTTGCGGGAGGACCTGGCCTCCGCGTTGGCCTCTGCAGGGGGGATGTTGTGATGGAAGATCCCTCTGAACTCCTCAAAATAACAGGCGAAAGAGACTTCTACCGTCGCCTCTTGGAGCTGGGAGATGCCCCCGATCTGCCCGCCTTTTTGAAGGAGGCCTTGGGCCTCATCACCGGAATCTCTGGGGCCCGACAAGGGTATCTGGCCTTCCAGGATGGGGAGGGGAAACCCGCCTGGTCAGCATCAATCCAATGTTCACATGATGATGTGAATGAAATTGAAAAAGCCCTCTCTCATGGAATCATCGCCCAGGCCCTGTTGACCGGAAAGACCCTCTCCACCGCCTCCGCCATGGAGGATCCCCGCTTCCTGGCCCGGGGCAGCGTGCAAGCCCATCGCATCCGCGCCGTCCTCTGCGCCCCGGTGGCAACGGGGCTCGCCTCGGGTGTGGTGTACCTCCAAGGGAGGAACGCCCCCGGTCCCTTCACCGAAGAGGATCGGGGGAGGGCGGAGACCTTTGCCCGGCATCTGGCTCCCCTGGCGGAGAGGCTCCTGATCCGGCAGAAGGAGGAAAAGGAGGGGGATCCCACTCACCCCTATCGCTCTCGCCTTCCCCTTCAAGGAGTGGTGGGAAGAAGTCCAGCCCTGGCGGAAGCTCTGGGGCAGGTGGCCTTGGTGGCTCCCTTGGAGGTGACGGTTCTACTGACGGGAGAATCGGGAACCGGCAAGACCGAGCTGGCCCGGGTGATCCACCTGGCCAGCCCCCGGCGGAAGGGGCCCATGGTGGAGCTCAACTGCGCCGCCCTGCCCGAGAATCTTCTGGAAAGCGAGCTGTTCGGAGCCGCCCCGGGAGCCCACTCCACCGCCCACAAGGCCGTGCCAGGCAAGGTGGCCGCCGCCTCGGGAGGGACCCTCTTTCTGGACGAAATCGGAGAGATGCCCCTGGGAGCTCAGGCCAAGCTCCTGCAACTGCTCCAGTCCCGTACCTACTTCCGATTGGGAAGTTCCCGAGCCGAAGTCGCCGAGGTCAGGGTGGTGGCCGCCACCAATGCGGATCTCGCCTCAGCCATTCGGGAGAAGAGGTTCCGGGAAGACCTGTTCTACCGTCTCTCCGTCCTCCCCATCCGAGTGCCCTCCCTCCGGGAGAGGGCTTCCGACATTCCCCTGTTGGCACGCCATTTCGCCGAAGCCGCCTGCCGACGTCATCGCCTCACCCCGGTGGACCTCAGCCCCTCAGCCCTGCGGGCGGCCAGGACGGCGGAATGGCCGGGGAATCTGCGTCAGCTCGCCCACGCAATCGAGGCGGCGGTGATTCGAGCCAGCGGCGTGGGAGCCCGGACGGTGGAGGCCAGGCATCTCTTCCCCGGACAGGGAGAGGCGGTGGAGGAGGGGCCCCCGGGGATGAGCTTCCAGGAGGCGACCCGGCGGTTCCAGGCCCGGCTGGTGGAGGAGACCCTGGAAGCCACCCAGTGGAACGTTTCCGAGGCTTCTCGCCGCCTCGATCTGGCTCGTTCTCACCTTCATGACTTGATAAGAGGTTTTGGAATCCAGCGGAGCAGGGGATGAAAGAGGAAGAACCCCCGCCGTTGGAAGAGTTGGGGCCGGTGGCCCTGGGCACCCTCCTCTCCGGGTACCGAGTGGAGGGTCGAATCGGGCAGGGGGCCATGGGGGTGGTCTATCACGGTGTGGAGCCCCGCATTGGCAAGAAGGTGGCCATCAAAGTCCTGCGACGCCGGGTGGAGGAGGATCCCCAGGGAGCGGGACGCTTTGAGAGGGAGGCCCGGGCGGTCAACGCCATCGCCCATCCCCACATCGCCGATGTTTTTGCTTTCGGTACCACCGATGATGGCCATCCCTACCTGGTGATGAACCTGCTGATAGGAAACACGGTGAGGGAGTTCCTGGAGAGGGAGGGGGCTTTTTCTCCCGACTCCGCCTGGAAGATCCTGAGAGCGGTGGCGGAAGCCCTTCAGGCCGCCCATGAGAAGGGGGTGATTCATCGAGATCTCAAGCCGGAAAACGTATTTATCGAATCATCGCACCAGGGTCAGAATACTCGTCTTCTGGATTTCGGCATCGCCCAGTTTTCTGAAATTGCCGCCCCCAAGCTGACCCAGACCGGCGTTCCCCTGGGCACTCCTGCCTACATGCCGCCGGAGCAGTGGTGGGGGAAGAAGGTGGGACCCGCCGCTGATGTCTACGCCTTTGGCTGCCTGTGGTTCGAGATGCTGGCGGGGCGCTCTCCTTTCCCCGCTGAGGGATATGTCCAACTCCTCCAGGCCCATCTTTCCCAGCAGCCTCCCTCCCTGACCACCCTGGTTCCGTCCATTCCCGACCCCCTGGCTCATCTGGTGGCTTCCATGCTGGCCAAGGATCCCCAAGCTCGCCCCGCCTCCATGGCCGAGGTGCTGGAGAAGGGGGACGCCTTGTCGAAAACTGTCCTTCCCTTGACGGACCCCAAGCCCCTCACCGAAAAAACCCTCGCCGCTCCCTCCCCCGCTGTGGAGGAGAAGGTGGTCAGGCCCTCCCCAAACTTTCTTCCGTCCCTCCTTCCGGTCAGCACCGCCCTGATGGTCCCTCTCCTGGCCTTGCCCTCCCTGGGTTACCGAGGGGTGCGTTCCCCATTGGACATGGCTCGACTGGGAGGATGGGGGACGTGGATGGCCCTGGCCCTGTTTCTGCTGGTGGGCATGGGAATTCTGGGGATCGCCCTTCAGAGACGAAATCGCATCCGAATCCACGGCGTTGATTCTGCTTGGGAATCCCCTCTTTCCAATGTTCTCCTCGCGGGGGCGTGCCTCCTTCCTTTTCTGGCGGGAGAATTGGCCACCGCCACCGGCTGGGGGGCAGTCAAGGGGGGCATCGCCGAGTTTCCCGATGCCGGAGAGAGGTTCCTGGTGTTCCATTTGGGAGCCTCGGAGGCCCAGGCGGGCCGATTTCTGGGGGGGATTCTTGGTGCAGGTCTTCTTCTCGCCGGGGCGGCCCTGGTGACGGACGTGGGCCCACCTTATCGGCAGAGGAAGCCTCTTTCTCCCCTCCTGCTGGCCCTGGGAGTTGCGGCCGGAGTCGGGGCCCTGATTCTGGGAGATGGCGGAGCGGGGTTCCTGGTGGGGGTGGCGGCGATGGCGGTCCTGGGACTGAAAACAGGGGCTCGGGGGAAGGGGTCCCCGGGAGACCTCCTGCTGACTCTGGCGGTGCTGGCGGCCGGGGTGGCGGCCGTTGCCCGGCTGGATGCCCGGCAGGCGTTCCTGTGGGCCGAGGAGGGGACCCGAGGAGCACGGGCCCTGGCCATCGTGGAGGGAGCCCGGGATCGAGTCGGCGCCCTATGGCTGGCAGGGTGGAGCCTCCTGTGGGTGGGGGTGGCTCTGGGGGGAACCCCGGTTTCTTCTCGAAAATGGGGGGCCCTGCTCTCCCTGGTGGCGGGGTTGTTGGCGGTGGATTTTTCCATTTCTTCCCAGATGGGAACGCAGCGAGACGTGCTGTGGAGGGAGCTGGCCCCCCAGTTCTCCCTGTGGTCCCGCCTTGATCCCCCAATGGTGGAGGGAGAGCCCCCCCCCCACCTTGCTCCCGCCCTGCAACTGGGAAGGGAGGGGATCTGGGTGGACGGGGTGCGAATCATGCCCCGCAGCGCCCTCACTTCCCCGGACTCCCCCACCGCCCAGATCCTTCTTTCCGCCCTGGGAGCCCGTCTGCAAGGGCAGGAAGAGAGGCCGACGGGCAGTCCGGACCTCCTGGTGGCGGCGGACAGGACTCTGCCAGCGATGGGGGTACAAGTGGCCCTGGAGGTGGCCGCCGCCCTGGGAGTTCGCACCGTGGAGGTCTTGCTGGTGAGGGGGGAGGCTCCCCGTCTTCCACCGGGGGCGCCCCCCGAGGCCGCCTACGTGATCCCCCGAGACCTGGGGGCCCTGACCCTCCTTCTGGCCCCCACCGGAAAGGGCGAGGATGGGGTGGTTCCCGAGGCCAAGGAGACATGGGACCACCTGGTGGAGAGGTTGCGCCGCGAAGGGAAGAGGGGAGGGAGCCCCACGTTGGTCCTGCCCCCCTCCTGAGGTGTCCGGTGGGGAGGACGGGGGGAAGGAGGCAAGGTGACCGGTGGGGAAGACAGCAGAGACAGGGTGTCATTCGAATTTTAGATAATCCTGAATAATTTCAATAGTGAATATAAAACCTGAGCCTGGCACGAAGGATGCTTTGTCAGAAGACATCTGCCGCAAGGCGCGGCGGAGTCCCAAGTCGCGTAAGCGCAAAGGAGATTGAAATGGCTGAATTCATGCGTAACGGTGGCGCCCCCATGTGGCTCATCCTGTTTGCAACCATAGTGGCCTTGGTGTTGGCGGGGATGCGGCGAAAGGGGGACGGGACCTGGTATGCCCTGGGAGGCTCCCTTTTTGTGTTGATTCACGGAGTCCTGGGCTACGCCTCAGGCATGGTCAATGTCACTGCCTACGCTGCCAAGATGGACGAGGCCCAGAAGGCGGAGATCCTGGTGGTGGGCACTCGGGAGGCCCTCAACAACCTCCTCTTTGGCAGCAGCATGGCGTTTCTGTTGGGAGCGGTGGCGGCCGGCCTGGGATTCATGAATCGCTCCAAGAAATAGGGGCCCGAACCGGTCACCGCCGATAGAAGACCCGAATCCCCTCCACCGGGTCCCCCTCCTTCCACTCCCCTCCCCTCTCCATCAGCCATCCCTCAAAAGCGTGGTGGACCGGGCGCCAGGGTTGAAGATCGTCCCATCTCACCACCACCCGCACCTGATTCTTGTCCAGCCACGCAGAGAACGCCTGAGGGGACCCCACTTCGCCCGCCGGTGCATCGGAGTCGCACAGCAGGTCCCGCCGCGACTGCTGGGCCAGAACCGCCACCGCCTTGCACCGGGGAGACTCCTCGGGAGGCCAATCGGGAAACCCCTGGGCCATCACCAGGACCCGACCACCTCCGGCTGATTTCTCCAGCGCCTTCGCTACTTTGGCGGGAAGCTGCACCTCGGGCTTCTTGTCGGCTTCTTCCAGGAAGAGGGCGGCGCGGGGCAGGCTCACTCCCATTCCCAAGGCCAGGATCGCCGCCAGAGCAAAAAGAGAGGCCCTCCTCCCGCCTTGCCTCTCCCCGAACCTGGCGCGAAGCCCGCCCTCCATCCACCCCACTCCGTCCACTGCCCACACCATCAGAACCAGGGCGGGAGACCAGACCACCCTCAAGGTGTCCGGGGGGGAGTAGGGAGAGGTCAGCACCAGGAGCAGGAAGAATCCACCTCCATACCCCAAGGCCGCCAGGGACGCCGGCGAGAATCCCCGCCACAGGCCCCGGAGAAGACCCAGGCCCGCCAGAAGCAGGAGGGGCAGACCCACCCACTCGGGGAGGAGGCGCAGGAGGATCCCCCCCTGCTGGGAAACCCGCTCCAGGCTGGCCCCCAGACTCAAGGTGTCGGTGCCCATGGGAGAGATCCCACCCCAGGTTTGACCCCACAGCAGGGGCACCACCAAGAGGAGATGAGCCCCCATCACTCGGGAGAACAGGGTGTCAAAGAGAAGGTTCCGATGTTCAAGCGAAGATCGTAATGACTGCGGAAAAAAAGAAAACGTCGCTGCTGGCATCAGCAGGAACAGGAACAGCCCCCCCGACAGGATCCACCCTTCGTAGCGGGTGGCGCTGGCGGCGACCAGGCACAGAAGCAGAGCCGTTCCCGCCAACGACTCCCTCCCCAGACGAACTCCCCAGGTCCCAGCGACAAGGGTCCCGACCAGAAAGACACTGAACAGGGGCTCCTGAAACAGGCCCAGAGAGGTGATCACGAACACGCCTCCCATCGACAGGAGAGTCCCCACCACCGTTCCTGCCAGGACTCCCCGGGTCCGCGCCGCCCACCCTACTGCCAGAAACACCAGGGCCCCGTGCTGGAGGCAGGTCCACAGGCGATAGAGAAAAGGATCCCGGGTGAAGGGGGAAAGAAGGGCCAGGGAGGCCTGATAGACCGGCAGCCACACCACCTGCACCAGATCCTCCACGTGAGCCAGGCGTTGGTACCCGTCGCTCCAGTACATCACCGGATGGCGGGACAGCAGCACTCCCCGCAGCGCCAGGGAAAGGAGAGCGAAGGCCAGGGCGAGGAGGAGAGAGGAGGAAGGAGGGAGGGAGGCGAGGAAGGGGCCCTTCCCCGGGTGGGTGGCGGGGATCTCGTCAGTTCCCACCGATGTTCCCGGCGA
>CAYRTW010000158.1:0-13799 GCA_964426935.1 uncultured Rickettsiales bacterium | reverse complement strand
CAGTCCCAGGGTCCGCAAGAACTTGTCCAGGCTCTTGCTGCCGGGGCGGCCGGGGCCGTGCTTGCGTGCGGACCGGAAATCCAGCCGTTTGAACAAATTCGGACCGTCCCTTGTGAAGCGCCAGGTACTCTCTGAGAATCCCTACTCGGGAGCTGCCTTTCCTGCCTCCCAAGGTGACGGAGACCTCCACCTCCATTGGGGGAGACGGTATAGGTTGGGATGGGCCGAGTGGCAGGTTTTTTATCCTCTTCCACCATCCTTCCGGCACTTGAATTCGAGCCCCCAGGGTCAACCCCGAACGTGCTGGCTTTTTCTCCCGGCGGATGATGTCGGCCCACCCCGCCTGCCGGACCGGATCACTGCTTTCGGTGTCCAGGATGTCTCCCAGCAGGGACATGGCATGAATCAGATTGGTTTTTCCCGCGCCGTTTGGCCCCACAAACACCCCAAACTTGGGAAGAGCCAGGTCGAGAGACTTGATGGATTTGAAGTTCCTGATGGAGATATGGGTGAGCCTGGGAACAAGGACATCGGCCCGCAAAGTATGTTCAGTCATGGGGGCTCCTATGGATTCACACCACCATCAGTGAGCTGAGCAGGATGGGACTGAAAAATTTAGATCATCCCCCAGACCCACCACCGATCCAACCCGCTCCGAAGGCCCGCAGGATGATACGGCATCGGCCCCGAAATAGAATCGGAGCGACCGCCTGGTTTCGCAACCTCCTGAATATCCTTGTGTTTTATGGATGAAGCGCACCCCCCCCTCAATGACAATTCCCCTCCCCTCCATCCTCCTGAGCCCCCTGGCACTCCACCACCTCCAGCTTGAAGGAGCCCTCCAACACCCTCTCCCGGACAATGGTGAAAGCGCCGAAAGGGTCCTCCACCTCGATGATTCGGTCGGCCCAGGTGTCGGCCACCAGGAGGTTGCCGTTGGGGAGGAAGATGGCGTCCCTGGGGTGATCCAGGGTGACCGCCGAGCCTTTGGGAGGCAGGCGCCACTCTTCATTTCCGTCCCGGTCCACCTTGATCACCTCCCCGTGTTCCGATGAGCACACCGTCGCTCCTCCATCTTCGGTGAGGTGGGGCCCGTGGGGGATGCTGAGGAGGTCCAGGCGCAGGGAATCGGGCCAGATCCACAGGAGCTCGGGGGGATCGGTCTCCCCCAGGTAACGGTACATCATCAGGAACTGGAACCCCGCCTCGATGGGTTTGGTGAAGGAGCGCCCGGTGAGGACCATGCGGGTTTCTCCTTCAATTTCAAGGAGATCCATACCGTTTGGTCCTCGGATCTCCTTGCCGTCGGGCAGTTCTCCAAGGCTCCAATACATCTCCTGGTCCCTGTTGAATTCGAAAACCCGGTTGTGATCGGTGTCGGCGATGAGGAAGTGGCCCTGGGAGGTCACCTCGACGCCATGGGGATGCATCAGCCCTCCGCCGTAGGCCTCATCGAAGTTCCAGGTGACCTCGCCCTCGGCAGTAAACTCGATGATGTCGTATTCGTTGAAGGGGAGCCCCAACTGGGTGATGACGGTGCGGCCATCGGGATAGCGGTAGAAGCCCTCGGTGGTGAAGGGATCGGCAGGCACATACCAGGTGACGTTCCAGTCGGGATCCCACTCCTCCAGGGCGTTGTCCGCGCCGTAGTCCGAAGAAACCAGGATGTGCCATTCGTCGTCCTCCCCTCCCTTGGGGTCCACCGTCAGGGGAGAAGAGGCGGCGCTGTCGTCGTCCACCACCACCACGGCAGAGTCGTCGTCAGAGGAATCATCCCCCTCTTCCCCCAGTTGGAGGTAGTCAGGAGCGTCGAAGGAAGCGGTGCAACTGCTGGAAAGAACCAGGAGAAAGGGGAGGAAGACGGCGGGGAGGCGAGGGAGACGGAGGGTCACGGCGGGGCAAGTATAGCGGGGAATGCTCCCAACGCCTGAGGTAGGGGCGGCGCCAGTGCCTTCCTGAGAAAGGCGGTCCGGGTGGCAACAACCGCCCCTTTTGTGTAGGGATGGGGCATGGCTTCACCTGCCCACGCCGCCGTGTTGTCCCGGGTGCAGGCGTCGCGCCTCTTCGTCGGACTGCCTCCCGAAACGCAGGCCATGATCGCTGCGGAAACCACCCTGCGACGGGTGCGCCCTCGGCAGTTGTTGTGGAGAGAGGGGGAAACGGCTGAATTCGTTACGATTCTGCTGACCGGACTGGTGGAAGTGGTGCGCTCTCCCCAGGGAGGGGAAGAGGCCCTTCTGGGAGTGTTTGGCCCCCGGGAGGTGGTGGGGCTGGCGGCCGCCCTGGAGGGAGGTCCCTATCCGGCTCACGCTCGGGCCCTCACCCCGGTGGGGCTGCTTCAGGTCCGGGCGACCCTGATTCGCTCTCGCATGGAGAGGGACGTGGGCCTGGCCATGGCCGTCAACCGGGCCCTTCTCGACCACACTCGGGCCCTGAGGGTGAAGATCGACGTGATGAGTGCGGGCGCGGTGCCCTTTCGACTCGCTGCGGTCCTTCGCCACCTCTGTGACCGCTTTGGGGATGAAGATGAGTCGGGGTGCGTGTTTGTTCCCATCCCCCTCACCCGGGTTCAACTGGCCAGAATGGTGGGGGCCCGAGTGGAGACGGTGAGCCGGATTCTCAGTCGCTGGCAGAGGGAAGGGGTGCTGCTGCCCTCTCCTCGGGGGTTTCGCCTTCCCGAATTGGCGGCGTTGGAGAGGGAAGGGGGGAAGGAACGATAGACGGAAGCGGGCCTTCCTCGCCAGGGCGGAAGGGTGGGGCTACACTCCCTCCATGCTCGCCGCCGGTTCCAACTCGGAAAGGACCCCCATCACGGTCCTCAGAAGCACCCGCACCACCTGCCCCTCCTGCCTGTCTTCCCTGCCCGGTCGAGTGGAGGAGGGGGGCGGCAGCGTGTGGCTGGCCCGGGAGTGCCCCTCCTGCGGTCCGGCCCGCACCCTGCTTTCCACCAACGCCCCCTACTACCGGGATGTGGACCGCTACTACTTTCGGGTGATGGGCCAGCCCTTCGCCCAGAAGGATTTCCTGGTGCGGATGACCGAGGCCTGCAACCTCGACTGCCCCATCTGCCTGGCCAAGGCCAACACCGAGGACACCCCCGACCTGGAGTTCGATCAGTTTCGCGGTTGGCTGGGGGACAAGAAGGGCCTCAACATCGATCTGGTCAGCTCCGAGCCCACCCTGAGAAAGGACCTGCCCCGCTTCATCCGCACCGTTCGAGAGACCGGCAATGTGGCCACCGTCCACACCAACGGGCTCAAGCTGGTGGGCAGGGACTATTGCCGAGAGCTGGTGGATGCGGGCGTCCAGAACGTGGTTCTTCAGTTTGATGGATTCGATGATGCTGCGACCGCTGCCCTGCGGGGAAAGGCGGGGCTGGTCAAGGCCAAGCTCAAGGCCTTGGACAACCTGAGGGCCCTGGGGGTGGCCACCCGTCTGAACGTGGTGATTGGCCGGGGACTCAACGAGGGAGAGATCGGCCGGGTGCTGGAGTTTGCCTGCGCTCCCGGCAACGGCTTCGTCAAGGCGGTGTTTTTCCTGGGAGTCCGCCTGTTGGGGAGCGCCCTGTCCATGCCCGACGCCGAGGAGAGGGTCATCGGGCCCGATGAGATGATCGATCTGGTATGCACTGCCACCGAGGGGAGGATCACCCGGGAGGGAGTGAGGTTGTTCCAGAAGCTGTATTTTTCCTATCTGTCGGCGTTTGAAGTTCGCAAGTGCCTGTATGTACAGCACTATCTTGTGCTCCGGGGCGGGGCGGGATCCTATATCCCCTTTGAAAGGCTGGTGAAGACCGAGGGGTTGGACGAGGCGTTTGAGCGCTTTGCCCGACTCAGAAAGGGAAATCGTGCCCTGGCCCTGGCTTCTCTGGCGGCGGCGGTGGCTCGACGGGCGGTCAATCGGGAGGCCGCCCAGGCGGTGCGGGACGCCATCAAGCTCCAGAGCCTGCTTTATCACCGGTTCAACCCCGCCGAAGTACCTTCCCGCTTTCTCCTGGTGAGCTTTCCCACCGCCTGCGACCCCCTCAACTACGACGCGGCGGTGGCGGCCAACTGCTCGGTGGGGGAGGTGAGTCGGGATCTGGGGAACACCGACGCGGTGGCGGGGGCCAACATCGCTCGGGAGCGCTTGTTTCGAAGCAACGACCGGGTTCCCGGAAGTGCTCCCCAGCCGCGCTGACGGAGAGCGGACCTACTCGGAGACGAAAAACAGGCCATAGGGGGTGTCGGACCCGTCCTCGAAGATGTCGGCGTAGGCGATGTACTCCCCGGTCAGACCATTCTCTTCCAAGAAGGCCATGGACTTTCCTACGGTGAATCCCTCGGCGACCTCCATGTCCTCGTCAATCACCGAGCTGTAGTAGAAATCCAAGGTCAGGCTCTGGGCGGTCTCCACGTCCACGTATCCCAGGCCCCCGTCGCAGTCGGAGCTGACCAGGTCGAGGATCTGGTGGTTGTAGATTCGGCCGTTGCAGTCGGGACATCCCGAGGTGTTGGCCTGCTGGCGGGCATCTCCCAGGAAGATGTCACCGCAATCCAACTCGTAGGTGGCCGGGTCGAAGTAGCTGAGCTGGAGGTAGAACGGGGCCACTGGAGTGTCGAACTCGTATAGGTAGGTGAGGAGGATCAGGGGGTCGTCCCCATATGCCCAGATGACATAGAGCCCCCAAGGACCCTCCATCAGGTCGGTGGGAGGGGGAGTGGTGTCGTCGTCGCTGGAGGTGGCGTCGTCGTCATCGGGAGGGGTGGCGTCGTCGTCATCGGGAGGGGTGGCGTCGTCATCATCGGCGGTGGCGTCGTCATCATCGGCGGTGGCGTCGTCATCATCGGCGGTGGCGTCGTCATCGTCATCGGCGGTGGCATCGTCATCGTCATCGGCGGTGGCATCGTCATCGTCGGCGAGGGAATCGTCGTCGTCCCCGTTGTCGTCATCCCCGTTGTCATCGTCCCCATACCCCCCGCCTCCCGCACGGGGCAGGCAGCCGGTTGCACAGAAGAGGCCCAACGAGAGAAGAAGGAGGGGGATGAGGGAAAAAGCGCGCATGGACGGCACTTTACGGCACCGATGCGGCCTCGTCCACCCTGTTCATTCCTCTTCCGGGATGGGCAGCTCCTGACGATTTCCCCGGATCTCTCTCCTCTGTCCGTCCCTCTCCACCACCAGGCGCACCTCGGTCCCCGCTTCGCCGATCACCCTGCCGGCAAACTCCTCCACCGTCTCCCCCTCGGTGGGCTTTCCCTCGGCCTCGACGATGAGATCGCCAGGGAGGAGGCCCAGGCCCTCCGCCGGTCCCCCAGGAACCAGCCCCTCCACCTCGATGCCCCCATCGGCTTCGGCGATGCGGATCCCCAGGCCCGCAGCGGGGCGGGAGGGGAGGATGAGGCGCACCTCGACCCGGCCTCCCGAAGGGATGGAGACGGATTCTTCAGGAGAACGAGCCAGGAGGAGGCCATCTCGCCGCAGGGCCCTCACCCGGGCCGGGCCGGAGGGGACTTCGGTGGAGAATCTTCCTGAAGAGTCGGTTACGGCAGAGGCGGCGAGTTCCCCCTCCTGATCCACTTCAATGCGAGCGAAAGGGACCGGTGCCCCCCGTTCGGTGACCACCTGACCCTGGAGAGTGCCGGGGCGAGTCAGCACCACCGTGCCGAGATCCCTGGTTTCTCCCGAGCGCAGGGCGAAGGAAGGCAGACGGGTGCGGTCGTATCCCGTAGCCCACACCGAGGCGGTGTGAACCCCCTGGGGAAGGGAGAGGAGCACGGTGCCATCCTCTTCCACCTCAGCGCGTTGCTGGCGGGCGGGGACCTCCGATCCTACCAGGGAGCTTTCCACCTCCACGCTGTCTGGGACAGGCCCATCCGCCTGCACCGTGAACGCCACCCATCCCAGGCCCGAAAGGGTGAGGGTGACGTCCTCCCCCGGTCGGGCGGTGGCGGTGGCCTGCCCCTGGTCGGATGCGATGGCGAGGAGGGTGACTTCCTCCCCCGGGCAGGAGCAGGTGAAGGAGGCGTCCCCATGGACCTCGCAATCTCCAGGGGAGGAGATGCAGCTCACCCGGGCCACCACCGGCCATCCCCGGGAATCCAGAACCCTGCCGGTGATGGGGGTGCCCTCGGGGGCGACGTGGGCGGAATCGTCGTCGGAAAAGGCCGAGGAGGAAGGGGAAGATCCCCCCTGGCGGTGGGGGGTGGTTCTGGATTTTGAGGGGCGTTCACTCCTGATAGAGGCTGTCTCTGACGGATCCTGGGGAGCAAAGGACTGGAAGATCAACCACAGGAGGCCGATGAGAGCGAAAAGGAGGAGAAAGGTGGCGCGGCGAGTCAACCGGGGGCTCCGCATTGGGGGGGTCAGCGAGCACAGAAACGCTCCCCGACAGTACAATGATCACGGTTTCGGCGCGACGCTGCCTGCGGAGGGGTCCGGGGAGGCAGGGAAACGGTGGGAAGCAGGATCCCATGCTACACTGCGCCCCGTTTCAAGGACGAGGGAATGTCCGAAGCCGCCCACTTTGCCCCCCCTGCCTCTCCTCTTCCCCTTTTGGGGGAGGCTGGTGCCGTCGCCAGCGGGGAGGAAGCCCTCCTGGACTCTCTCCAGCAGGCCCTTTCTGCACCAGATCGGGAGGATGCTGCCTCTCGTTTCGCCTCCGACCTGGAGGCGTTTCTGGCGGATAAACCCGGGCCAGTGTTGAAGAACCTGGCGGAACGCCTCTCTTTGGTGGGCGGTCCCACCCCCACTATTCCCGATCTTCGCTCCATCCTGGAATCGGAGGGGCCCCTGACCCCTGACCGGGCCTGGCAAATCATCGAAATGCTGGCCCACGCTCTCCACGCCGACCGCAACGAGAGGCTGACGGTGGCCTGGCACCTGGAGAGGGAGCACTCGGATCACGTCAACCGACGGGTGCTCTTGAAGAGGCGCATTGCTCTCCTGGAGAAGCGTCTGGTGGCTCTGGAGCAGGTGGCCCATACCGACACCACCCTTCCTGCCCAGGTGATCGACATCGATCCCGACGAAGAGGCGGTGCTGACCCGTCAGGCGGAAGCTGCCGCCAAGGCGGTCCACGAGGCCTACGAGGCGCGGATGGAGAGGGACGCCGCTCGGGCGGGGGCCCAGGTGCTTCAGGTGGAGTTGAAGCGCTCCTGGTCCGAAGTGGAAAGACTGATGACCGAGCTGGGTCAAAGCCAGGAGGAGACCTCCGAGGCGGTGAGGGCTTGTCAGAAGGAAAATGGCAAGGTCCAGGCTGCTGTGGTGACCATCTCTGTCCTGACCGAGGAGAGGGACAGGCTCATCGCCCACGCCCACGCTCAAGGGGCCCGCATCGCCGAGTTGGAGGTCTATCGGGAGCGTCTGGAACAGCTTCGTTCCCTTCCTCCCCTCCGCCTCCTCCGCAGCCTCAGGAATCTGTTCACCGGAAAGGCTTGATCCATGAGCGCATCCCCCTCCCTGGCCCGTCCCGTCGAGTTGGAAAGCGCCTTCATCCGGGCCTCCCGAGTCACCCTGGAGGGGGGAGGACCCAACCCGGTGGCGTCCTCAACGGCGGCCCGAGCGGCCCTGGCCTCCCGCCTCGCCGAGTTTGAAGCCCGCTACCAGGGAGTGGATGTGGCCATGGTCACCTGCCCTCCCTGGTCGGTGATTTCCCCCCACATCGGGGTGGCGTATGTGATCGGCTATCTGAAGGCGGTGGGGATCAAGGCCCGCCTCTTCGACATGAACATCGACCTCTTCCACGCCTTGGGCACCGACTTCTGGGACCTGTGGAGGGATCTCCAGAACAAGAACGAGGTCAACTCGCTGGAGTGGTTCCGCAGGGTCTACACCGAGCCGGCCAGTCGCGCAGTGGTGGACGATTATGTGGAGAGGATCATTGCCAGCCAGCCCAAGGTGGTGGGGTTCTCAGTCATTTATCGAAACACACACTTTGCCAATGAAATCGCAAGGTTGCTGAAGGAGAAAGCCCCTTGGATCCTGACGGTGGCCGGTGGTCCCGAGACCACGACCTGCTACAAGGGGGGGGATCTGTGGCGTCTGCGGGAGATCATGCCCCACATCGACTGCTTCGGCATTGGAGAGGGGGAGGTGCCCCTTCGCAAGCTCGCCATGGCGGTTCGTCGCCATCAGGTGGAGCAGTTTGCAGCGGAAACCATTGGCACCTGGGATCACATGAAGCATCGGCCGGTGGCGGCGGCCAAGGGGATTCCTGGCATCCTGGTGGTGGAAAATCTGGAGGAGTTTCACTACGAAAAAGCGGAGATCGTCGATGACATCGACGAGATTCCCACTCCCGATTACTCCCAGTTTGAGATTGCCAAATACGGAGGAGGGGTGTGGCCCTTCCTATTCTCCCGGGGCTGCATCCTGAAATGCGCCTTCTGCCTTTCCTACGCCACATTCGGGAGATACAGGAGCAAGAGCGCCGAGAAGAACTTCAAGGAAATCAAAGAGATCGTCGAGACCTACAACATCAACAACTTCGAGTTCAACGATCTGGAGGTCAACGGCGATCTGGAGACCCTCAGCGATTTTTGTGACATGGTCATCGAGGACAACCTCAAGATCACCTGGTTCGGCTATTTCGTGGCACGAAAGGACATGACCCAGCCCTTGTTTGACAAGATCCGGGCGGCGGGGTGCTACCGGGCTCGCTTTGGCGGGGAGTCGGGCTCTACCCGGGTGCTGAAGATGATGAACAAGGCCCTGACCGCCGAGGTCTTTGCCCGCAACGTGGAAATGAGCTGGAAGGCTGGCCTGGAGACCACCATCAACGTCATCGTGGGCTTCCCTGGCGAGACGGAGGAGATGTTCGTGGAGACCCTGGAGTTCATCCGGGCCACCCATCCCTACCTGCACCACATCGCCAACGTGTCCATGTGTACCCTGGTGCCCAACTCGGATCTGGCCAAAAATCCCAAGAAATACGGGATCCTGCCCGGCCTGGACGGAGACCTGAATTATCGCTGGCGCACCGTCGATGGCCAGAACACCTTTGAGGTTCGCCTGGATCGGATGGTGCGAACCTTGGAGCTGTGCCGGGAGCTGGGCATCATGGTGGACATCGCCAATTGGGAGATTTCCGACACCACCAGATCGCCGGAGAGGGTCAAGGAGATGATGCGCTGGTATCGGGAGAAGAACGCCTGGAGTGGTTCCGCCTCCCCCTCCATGCGCCCCCACCCGGCGTCGCGAAGGGACGAATATCTTTCTCGGGTAGAAGAAATCGCCACCGCCGAGGCGGTGATGGAGGACGGAATCCTCAAACCTCGGGCCCACGGATAAGGGGTTTGGAGCGGAGGTCCCCTCCCTGGGAGGTGCCATGCAGATCGATTTCCACCACGGGGCCACCTACGTCATCGCCCGGCTGTCGGGGTTTTCTCGACAGGATGCGGGAGTCATCGCTTACAGCGCCCAGTACGTAGACGATGCCACCAACGGCGGGGCCATCACCTTTGACAACGGAGCCATGTACGACAGGCTCAGCTCCGCTCATCGGATGCTGGATTACCGAAACTTCGCCGATCTGGCCAATCATCGGGTGTGGATTCCCTTCCACTTCCTGCCCGGCAACGGGGGTCTTCCCGCAGGGCAGGATCCGGAAGGCTCGTTCATCCACAAACTGATATGCCGTCCCGACAGCCCCGTCGCTCGGGACATGGTGAGGGCCTGCATCCAGGATCGCCACGACGCGTTCGGCCTTCATCGCCTGGGGATCACCATGCATGTCTACGCCGACACCTGGGCTCACCAGGGGTTTGCCGGAGTGAACCATCCGGTCAACGAGGCCGGGCATCTGACCGGGGCCGACGGCGCTCCCGACGAAAGCCTGATGGAGAGGCTGAAGGGGTACTTTGTGGGGGTGGCCTTTCCTCTTGGGCACGGAGCGGTTCTCTCCAACCCGGACAAGCCCTTCTTGGAATGGGCCTATACCGATGGCCTGGGAAACCGTGTCCATCGCAACAATCCCATCGATTTCATGACTGCCGCTTCCCAGATGGCCAAGGCGATGCAGAGGTACCGGCTGGGGAATCCCGACGCCATGGTGGTCCCCGGCCTGCTCGAAGGGGATCTGCGGGTCATCGAGGACCTGATCCGAGGAACCACCCATCCCGACGGGGAAGTGCGGCATCAGGTGTGGCTGCGAGCTGTCGCCGATGGCGCGTTTTCCTTTGGCGCCGAGGAAATAGCGTATCGGGACAAAGGAGAGGGCTCCTGGAAGCACATCGCCTTGGGGACCCTGGAAGAGGAGGATCGGGGGGACGAGGTGTTCAGTTACTCCCCCCAATTCCTCACCAGCGATTGGAAGCATTTCCACGACGCGGTGCGGGCCCACCGCTTCGAGGTGGTTCACCGAATCCTGCCTCGCTACGGAATCTGCGCCGCCTGACTTTCCCTTTTTGGAGAGGACGAGGGTGAGTCCGGTGACCCTCCTCCGTCCCTTTTCCCCCGGCCCGACAGGCTCCCCGCCCCCTTCAGGTGTCCGTAAGACGCCGCCCGGCGTTTTCGGGAATTCTGGTTTCCCGTCACCGGGCATATCCCCTGGACCGCCAGATGCTCCCCTCCCCAGAGCCCTTGCCCTTCCTCCGCCCCTTGTGCGGGGGGGACCCTCCCTGGGATAATCCCCGGCGAGGGGGAGGGGCGCCCGAGCGTTCTCGGCGATGGGGAGCGCCAACGACGGTGGTGTGGCTGGAACAAGCGGTGGCAGGTTTGCTGGGAGGGGAGGTGGGTTGCCCAGATCCCCCTCAGGATCGGGAGACGCCGGGAGGCTCCCGCGCCGGGCGGGCGTTGGAGATTCTCCACGGAGCCATCGCCCGGTGGGTCAAGTTCCACTCTCTGTTTCGCCTTCCTCATTCTCCCGATTGGGAGGGGCACCGGCGGCATGCCCGCCTGGGCATTGATGTGGCTCGGGAGGCCCTGGCGGAGGCGGGAGAATGGAGCCCGGCGACGGCGCGGGTATCTCTCGGCAGGATTCCTCTTCCCTCCACCTCCCCCCTGAGGCGAGGCGGGCCCCCTCCCTGGTATCGGGACTGGGTTCCCACGGCGGTAGCGGAGGCTCGATGGCTGTGGGGAAGCCGGCATCTCGATGTTCGCGTGGTGGAGATCGCGGTGTTTGTTCTCCTGGCTCAGGTGGTGACTCGTCGCGCCCTGCGGGAGGGGCCCCCTGCCAAAGAAGGGCTTTCGGAAGGACGGTATCGGTCTGCGGACCTGCTGGCGGCGGGCCTGGTTTTTCCCGCTGGACTGCACCATCCCGAACTGTCCAGGGGGGCGTTGGCTCCCGTCCTGCACAGCCTGCTGACGATCCTGGAAGGAATGAGGGGGAGAGGCGGGGGCGGTGACGGGGATGTCTACCTGTCCAACACCCTTCCGGTGGCCTGCTCCGATCTCCTCGCTGTGGTGGCTGGGGGGGATCGACGCCCCGATACCCGGGGATACGCGGTGGAAGAGGGCACTCGCCTCCTCCTTCTGGCGGCAGCGGCGGGAGTTTTCCAGGCTCGTAGCGGCAGCCTTCACCCCCGGACCTCGTTTCGATGTCGAGGCCGAGGGGGCCTGGCGCGGCAGGTGGCGGTGATGGCGTGGTCCCTTCGATGCCGAACGAACCAGTGGAGGTTCAAAGAGGAGGAGGCGCGGCGCCTCATCGAGCTTTTGAGGAAATTTTCCATGCAATTTCGTATTGTTACAAAACGAAACCCCTCTCCAGCGTTGAGTGGGGAGATGGCCCATGCCGCAGCCCAGGTGATGGCCTACGGGAGGGCTCTGGTGTGGAGGGCCACCGTGGAAAACGTCCGGTCCCGCCCGCCGCGCCAGCTTGCTCAGTTCAACAAGGACCTCAAGCAATGGTGCAATGCCGCCGGCACACCTCTTCCCCCTGGCGATCCCCAGCCGGAGAGGGATGCCCCCCTGATCGCTCAGGCCCTGATGCAGGCCAGGGTGGAGGGGTCTTCCTTGAAGGAGGCGGTGACCTGGTGGGGGCGCACCGTCACCAAAGTTCTCCATGACTATCGCACCCAGGTCCTTGCCCGGGAGGGGGGACTGAGAAACGTGGAGAGGACGGTGCGGGCTTTGCGACGCGCCAGCCGGGTGAGGAAGGGAAGGCGCTCGGGGCGTAGCCGGAGTGAAGGGCGATGGGAGCAGTTGCGAGAGTCCTGGGGTCTGCCATGAACGAGGCGTGGGAACGCTTGCCCGAGGTGCCTCCCCGCTCAGGGTGGGCAAAGGTGTTGGGGGAGGAGGTCGAGACTCTGTTGTTCTACATTGGGGAGGGCCGATCCGAGAAATTCCTGAAGAGGAGACTGAACGGCGCCCTGGACCGCTTGTGGGTGGTGGGCCCTTCGTTGTCCTCAGCTCTTCTTTTTCGCAACCTGGTGGAGCGGTTGCTGCTTCGAGACCACGTCCTCGCCGGGCTTCTCCATGGCCCGGGTGGAAAGGGGGAGGCTTTCGCGACGGGGGCCAGGTCCCCTTCGGTCAGCGGAGTGGTGGCGCTGCGTCTTCTGATGAATCTTGGCAGGAGCTGCGAGCCTTTGCACCCATTCTGGAAGGAGGTTTCCGGGATGCTGGCTCCGGGGGGCGACGGGCTTTGTTTGTGGGAAAGGGTCCTGGCGGCCCCAGGAGGATTCCGTCCTCAAGGGCTGGCGTGGCTTCCCGGGTGTCTGGAGTTGGATCCCCGATGGATGGCCCGGCTCAGGTCTCCCATTCACCCCGATCACCTCGCTGAAAACGCCCACAAAGATGCCCAGCTCCGCCGAGGGGAATCGCCGGAGCTGTGGCGGATCCCCCGTCCTTCTTCCCGGCTTGTTTCAGCCACCGTAACCCCCTTGCTGGGGTATTCCCCCTCGACCTGGGGGGTGGAAGGTCCGGTGAGGGTCCAGTGGCAAGGTGAACTGCCTCCTGTGGGAAGGATGGTGGTTTTTCAGGAAATCGAAGGCCGGGTCCAGGTTCTGTGGCCCCGGGCAGAGGATTTTGCGGAGTTCTCCAGAAAGGGGAGGCCTCCCCTCCGGGAAAGAGAGGTCTTCTGGAACGCTGGGGACGGGGAGGCGATGCTCACCCTGGCCATCGTTCCTGACGAGGTGGATGTGGACTGGACCCTGC
Source organism: uncultured Rickettsiales bacterium (assembly GCA_964426935.1). Taxonomy (GTDB): domain Bacteria; phylum Myxococcota_A; class UBA796; order UBA9615; family JAKLKC01; genus CAYRTW01. The sequence goes on along the minus strand of CAYRTW010000158.1, from coordinate 728 downwards.
CGCCGGCGTTGAGGTGGGCCCCCGTTTTGGAGGGGATCCTCTCAGGGAGCATCCCCACGGCGTCAGGGACCCTGGGCAAGAGGGGCTGATGGGCAAAGGGGAGGTGGTGGTGCTTCATCTTCATGCCCACGAAGGGGGTGGATGGTGGGCGTCTGCAGGAACTCCCGGCGAGCCCCTTCTCTACCAGTCCATTCCTGAAAGTGCGGTGAAGATCCTCCGCCAGGAATCCCCCTCTTTCTACCAGCGGATGCAGGGGGCCAGCGACGCAGTCAGCCGCCGGGAAGAGGAGAAGTGGGCGCGGACGCTGGGGGAGATCTTTTTGGGTCAGGGACCCCTGGGGGCGGTGCTGGGGAGGCCGGGGATCCTTTTGTTCATTGATGCCCAGGAGGAATGGGAGAGGGCTCTTCCCTGGGAGTTGTTTCCCTCCTCGGCGGGACAGTTGGAGGTTCATGGGGGTGGAGCGGTGATTCGCCTTCAGGCAGGGAGGCCGGGGGCTGGAGAGGGGGAGGGAGGAATGTGCCGGGTTTCCTTGTGGAGCCCCGATCCCGATCCCCATTGTCAGGAAAGGGTCCAGGCCCTGGGGGAGTGGATGGCCACCCTTCCTTCTTTCATCGTGAGACCCATTCTCGGGGATTCCCTGGTGCCGCCTCCTCTCCGGGAAGGAGGAGTAGACCTGCTTCACGTTGTTGCTCACGGGGGGCGCTCCGAAGGGAGGGGGGGGTGGAATC
>CAYRTW010000157.1:0-13824 GCA_964426935.1 uncultured Rickettsiales bacterium | reverse complement strand
CCCGAGCCGCCGCCAGCAGTTCGGCAATGGACCGGGTGGTGCCGTCGGTCCCCAACAGCCCCACCACAGTGCTGACCCCGGCAGTGGTGAAGGAGGTCAACGGGACAGGAGGGACCCGAGTGTGAGCCCCCCCCTCTCCACCCCCTCCCGTCAGGTGGGTGTGGGCATCAATGAGGCCGGGAATCAGCAGGAGGTCCCCGCAGTCCACCTCCTCCCCACCCCATTCTCGAGGCAGGGGGGGCAACGAAGCAGCGATCCGAGCGATCCGTCCTCCGGCCAGGAGCACATCCCGCCTTCCCAAGGCTTCTGGGGCATGGACCTGGGCATTCTTGAGGAGAGTCAGCATGGGAGAAAGATACCATGGCGCCGGTCGAAGGAGCGGCTGGCGGCCGGTGACAGATTACCGAGGGGGTGGCGGCCAGCCGATGCGGAACGGGCAGGCCGAGCCTCCCTCCGCCAGGGTCATCGTGCGTTGCAGCACCGGCAGCCCCTTTCCCTCAAAAAAACGCCCCGTCTGCAGCACAAAAAAGGGGAGCCAGATAAGGCCTTCCCAAGGCGTGGGACATCTCCATGAAGCGACAATGCCCCACCGTGAACTCCAGATGAAACGCCCCCGTTTTCACTCCATGGCTCCAGGCGTTGAACAGCCTCTTCACCAGCCCAGAAGCAAAGACCTCCCTGGCATTCCCTCCCGCCCCCGCCCAGGCTTCCCGATCAACCCGAGGCGTAGAGATCGCCAGGAACCTTGCCCCTACCTCACGAATCACCCTGCTCAACACGGGGAGGGTCTCCTCCTGAGACATCGCCATGTCGCACCGCAACACGTCCTCCAGAATCACCACCGGGCGGAACTGGTGGCGGGACAGGGCCTCTTCCCGAGCCTTGAACAGGGGGGAAGAGGGGAGGGAGGCCAGGGGATCCCTCCCAGCGCGCCGCTTCAGGAAATAAAACAGGGTCCACAGGGCTCGTCGAAGGCCGAGTTCGTGACGAAGAATCCCCCACGTCACTCCCAAACCATGGCGTAAATCAAAAACCCAAAGGCTCTTTTCGGACAAGGGCCGGAGTCTGGGCAGGCTCACTCCATCCTCCGAAGCTGGCGTGGCAGGACCTCGGTCATTCCCAGGTAGAGAGACAGTCCTGTCATGGCAATCCAGGATTCGATGGCGTACTGCCGCCTCACCATCATTTCTTCAAACGGCAGGGACCTTGCGGCACCAAAAAGAGGCCCGTTCACCTCCTCCGGTCGCAACACCACAAACACCATGAAACCTGCATATCCGATCTCCAGGAGAAAATTGACGATGATGAGCAGGTGAACCCACCGCACCCATCCAGGAAGCCTCCCTGCGGAAATGGTTCTCACGACCTCTTTCACCCTTGAAGTACCGAGAGTCCCTTGGGTTTTTCCTCTCCAGTCCTCCTACCGCTGCCAAGGATTTCGTCATCCGCCGAAAAAGCCCCAAAGCTCCAGTCCAGCCCGTGCTCCTCGACCGACTCCTTTTCCTCGGCCACCGCAAGGTCCAGTTTCTTCCACAATCCGGCATCCAACAAATGGGAAGGCCTCACGTTTCCCAAGGCTGCCAACATGCTCTCCTTCAACCGGGGGTGCAGGACCTCCAGGTCGGAAAGCAGTTTCTTGATATTCTGCCTCTGCATGTTGTCTTGAGAACCGCAAAGGTTGCAGGGAAGAATGGGAAATCGTTGTTCTTCCGAAAGCTTGCGAAGCAGGTCTTCACCGCAATAGGTAAGAGGTCGAATGACGGTATTTCTGCCGTCATCGCTTCTCAGCTTGGGGGGCATGGCCTTCAGTTGCCCGGAGAACACCAGGTTGAGCATCAGGGTCTCGATGGTGTCATCCCGGTGATGCCCCAGGGCCAGCTTGTTGCACCGCAATTCCTGCACCGCGTCATAAAGAATTCCCCGGCGCATTCGGGAGCACAAGGAGCAGTAGGTTTTCCCTTCAGGAACCTTCTCCTTGACCACCGAATAGGTATCGCGGTGGAGGATGTGATAGGGCAGCTCCCTGGTTTGCAACCAATTCACCAGCGGAGTCCCGTCGTACCCCGGCTGGGCCTGATCCAGATGAAGGGCCACCAACTCAAATCGGACGGGGGCCCTCTTCCTCAAAATCTCCAAGAGATGGAGCATCCCATAGGAGTCCTTCCCGCCGGAGAGGGCGACCGCAACCCGATCCCCTTCCTCAATGAGGTGGAAGTCCTCAATGGCTCGGCCCACCAGCCGTAAAAGCTGGCGTTCAGTGCGCGTCTGATCATTCATGGCGCCGAACCATACCGGCGGTAACCTGAATCTGCAATCCAGATATGATGGCCCCTTCCACGCCAGATCTGCCTCTGGAGTCCCCATGTCCCGCCTCACCGCCCACGAGCGCGCCGTCGGCATCGAAAGCAGAGGGAGTCGCCGCCCCTTTGCCCTCCCCGGCTCCGTCGAACACTTTGTGCCCGACCACCCCTTTCGCGTCCTGCACACTCGCCTCGACCTTCGAGTGGACGTGAGAGGCAAGAGAATCCAGGGCACCGCCAGCCACCGCCTGCGCGCCCAAGGAGGTCCCCTTGGGGAGATCTCTCTGCACGCAGCCGAGTTGGAGATTGCCGAAATTCGCATCGCCTCCCTCCCCTGCGGTTTTACCCACCGGGGCCACACCCTCTCCATCCGCCCCACAGAGATGATTGCGGATGGCGCGGAAGTCCTTGTAGAAATTGACTATTCAGGTTCTCCAGCCCTCGGCATGTATTTTATCTCTCCCGATGAAGCCCGGCCTCAGCGCCCCTGGCAGGCGTGGACCCAAGGCCAGGACGAGGACAGTCATTACTGGTTTCCCTGCTTTGATGACCCTTCCATGAAGCAGACCACCGAGGTCCGTGCCGAAGTGGAAGAGGAGTTCATCGCTCTCTCCAACGGCGCCCTTCTGGAGCGCGTCCCTACTGAGGAGGGGTGGCATCGCTTTCACTATCGCTTCGACGTTCCCCATCCCGCCTACCTCGTCGCTCTGGTGGTGGGGACCTTTGACGTTCTGGAGGATCGGGTCGGCCAGACTGAGCTGCGTTTCTATCATTCCCCCGGCCGGCAGCAGGAAGCCCGGAATGCCTTCACCCGCACCGCCGACATGGTGCATTTCTTTGAAGAAACCCTGGGCGTTCCCTACCCCTACACGCATTACCATCAGGTTGTCGTGGAGGATTTTGTATTCGGGGGCATGGAGAACACCACCCTTACCCTCCTCTACGATCCTACCCTTCATGATGATCGAGCCCATCTCGACTACCGCAGCGAACCCCTGGTGAGTCACGAACTGGCTCATCAATGGTTCGGCGATCTCCTCACCTGCCGCTCCTGGGCCCATGCCTGGCTGAACGAAAGTTGGGCCACCTATATGGAGTGCCTGTATCAGGGGAGGGCATTCGGAGAAGACGAGTTTCGCTATTATTTATACGAGACCTTTTCTACCTGGATGGATGAATCCGCACATCGTTATCAAAGGCCCCTGGTTCAGCGCCGCTACCGCCAGCCCATCGAGGTTTTCGACCGCACCCTCTACGAGAAGGGGGCCTGCATCCTCCACATGTTGCGCCTGGATCTGGGAAATTCTCCGTTCTTCCGAGGGGTGCGCCTCTACCTGGAGCGCCACCGGGGGGGAGCAGTGGAAACGGAGGATTTCCGGCGAGCCATGGAGGAAGCCACTGGCCGCAGCCTGGAGCGGTTCTTCCAGGAGTGGGTCTACCGGGAGGGACACCCCCACCTGCGCGCATCCTGGGAGTTCGACACCGCCACCCGCTGGCTCAAGGTGTCCTTGGAGCACCTCCATCATGACGGGGCAGAGTTGAGTCATCACGCCCGGCATACCATTCGGGTGTTCACGGCCGCAGCTCATACCGACCACGTCATCCCCCTTTCCGAAATCAAGCAGGTGATCTGGATCCGTTGTGAGGACGAGCCCTTGGCCATTGCCTTAGGATCGGGGGGGTGGGTGGTGGCCGAATACGAGGTGGACCAGCCCGCCGGTGCCTGGGCTCATGTGCTGGAAAAAGATCCCGACGTGATGGGTCGGTTGCGCGCTCTCGCCGCCTTGGGGAAACTTCCCGAGCGAATCGCGCTGGAGGCCCTGAAAACAGCCCTCTTCCAAGATTCCTTCTGGGGGGTCAGAGCACGCGCTGCGGATACCCTGTCACGCGCCTCAGGAGAGAAGGGTCGTGACGCCCTTCTCCACGCTCTGCAGACCGCCGAAAGCTCCCGAGTGCGCCGCGCTGCCGCCCGATCCTTGGGAAAATGGCGCGAGGATCCTGCCGTCCAGGCCTCCCTTCAAGGGCACCTTCACCACGGAGATCCCTCCGCCTATGTAGAGGCAGAACTGGCTGACTCCGTTGGAAAGGTGGGAGGAGAAGCGGCTCTTCCCCTTCTGGTGGCGGCCCTGAAGCGTCCGTCCCATGTGGACTGCATCGTCCGGGGTGCATTGTCTGGATTGGCCGCCTTGAAGGATCCCCGAGCCCTTCCCTGGTTGAAGGAACATTCCTCCAAGGGACACTCCGTGTGGGCTCGAATGAGCGCCATTCAGGCCGCCGGCCGTCTGGGACCTCTCCTTCTCGAAAAGGTGGAGAGGGAGGGTCTTCGCCTCCATCTGCAGGACCTTCTGTGCGAACCCGATTTCTTCGTCCAGCGCGCCAGCTTGACCGCCCTACAAACCCTGGGCGATCCCGCTGCCCTCCCCGCAGTGGATGCTGCCCGATCCTTGCGAGACGGCCGACTCTCTGCCCAGGCAGAGGAGGTTTCCGCCTCCTTGCGCTCGGCAGGAACAGTTCCTGAGTCGATCGACCGCCTTCGCCTCGATCTGAATGCCCTCCAGGAGGAAAATCGCAAACTCCGAGAGCGCATCGAAGACGTAGCTGCCCGAGGTGCCGCTGGAACGTAGCCCTCAGGATGGCGTGTCACAATAATTCGTCCATGGGAGATTGTTCCCCGTCTTCTATTTCCTTTTGATTTCGGAGAGTCGAATGTCCCTTCCCGCCCCCTGGCCCTCCTCCCCTCCCCAGCACGGCCCCCTGGTCCTCATCGCCCCCGGCGTGTGGATGGTCAGCGCCGAGGGCCCCCCCTTGAGCCGCAAGATGGTCGTCCATCGCCTGGAAAGCGGCGGTCTCCTGTTGCACAGCGTCGTGGCCCTCCGGGAAGAAGAAATGGCCTCCTTGGAGTCCCTGGGGACGCCTGAGATCCTCCTGGTGCCCAACGGCTTCCACCGCATGGACGCCCCCGCCTACAAGGCACGCTATCCCGGACTCCGTGTCCTTTGTCCTGCTGCCGCCCGCAAAAAAGTGGAAGAGGTCGTTCCGGTAGACGCCACCTGCGAAGAAGCGCTCCCTTCCCTGGGAATCCGGCTCCACACCCCCGAAGGGGTACGCCCCAGTGAAATCGCCTACGATCTCCCCACCAGCGAAGGTCGGGTCCTGGTGGTGGCGGACCTTCTGTTCAACATTCCTGAAGCTCCCCAGGGGTTTTCAGGGTTCATCCTGAAATACATCACCGCCAGCATCGGCCCTCTGGGGATCAGCCGCGTTTTTCGGCTGCTTCTGCTCCAGAATGCCCGTACCTACGCCCGCTGGCTGTATCAACTGTCCACCCTCCCCGATCTGCGAGCCCTCCTGGTGGCGCATGGAGACCCTGTCACAGAAAACATATCTGCGGCAATTCGGGAGGCCTCCCTTCGCATCGATCCCCGGGCCGGAGAATCCGCCGGGTGATTGCCCATCTCCCCTCGGCGGGGAGGAGATATCAGGCTCGCGTCAACCCTGGGAAGGCCAGGGAAGGGTATAGAACTGCTTGGCCCATTTCCGATACGCCCCGATGGGCCCATCCCCATCGCAGAGAAGGGGAGGAGACACATAGCCCTTGTTCTCCCAGATGGGGATGTCAGCCTGCACCTGTCTCTCGATCTCCTGAATGAACTTCTCTCCCACCACCGAGGTCACCATGTCATTGGGACCCTTCTTGACGGTGAAGGTGAATCGAGCATCCACCCTCTCGTCGTCCAGGGCGGTGACCGAGCTCATCAGCAAGGTCTCCACGATCCCGGTGAACCGAGTCAAGGTAAAGCCAAATCCATAGGCCAGCACGTCAATTCCCCCTTCCACCACCGTCCCATAGGCCTTCATTCGAGTCTTGCTGACGACATGAAACACATGCTTCATGGCTTCCGCCACGGTCTCGGGCTGGCCCTGAGTCTTGTGCAGATACAGAAAATGGGCTGAATCGACGGAATTTTCAGCCATCTCCTGATTGTGGGTGCGGATGATCCACTGTCTCTTCACCCAGGGAGTCCACTCTTCATTCTCATGCTCAACAAGCTGGGGAACCTCCCAGGTGGGTTCCTCCCCGCTTCCGTGGAACCACACCATCACCGTGCCATTCACCTCACGCACCGGCCATGGTTTGAGCCTGGCCCGGGGAGGAATCTTTTCCGCGTAGGGAAGCCTTACACATTGGCCTCCCCCATCAAACTCCCAAGCATGAAACGGGCAGACGACCGCGTTCCCGTTCATCCTCCCCCCGTGTCCCAGATGAGCCCCCAGATGAGGACAGTGGGCGTCCAAGACATGAACCACCCCATCCTCTCCGCGAAACATCACCAGATCCTGGCCAAAGTACTTCAGGGGAACCACCGAACCGACCGGGACATCCCCCGAATATCCCACCTGGAACCAACCGTCGGGATAAGGAGGAAACGGAAAGCGATAGCTCATGAGTGCTCCAGTCCGAGCAACAGCCACCGTGCCGCTGTCTCGACATGCAAGGTCACCGTCTTTTCCGAATGCAATCCCCCCGCCCAGCCCACCATGGAGGCGAACCACACCTGCTGCAACGCCATGGCAAGGGCCGGCACCGCTTCCTGGCGAGAAGGCTCATCGAAGGGACCCACCACTTCAGACCCCCGGAGAGCCAGAGTGATTTGACTTTCAATCAGGGTGTGGAACCGGGCGACTTTTTGAGTCAGATCCGGATCCCCCGAGGCCACCGCACGGAGCAGGGCCCGGGCCAGGTTGGGTTTTCGACACAGCCCCCGGGTCGCTGTCGCAAAAAAGGACGACACCCTCTCCAGAGGGGTATTCCCGGTGGGAGGGCGCCGCTGGGTTCGGGCCTGAAGGCGGCTGGACTCCTGTTCCAGGGCAGCGATGAGAATGTCCTCCTTGCTGCGAAAGCGCCGATACACGGTTCCCAAAGCCACCTGGGCCTGGGACGCGACATCCCTCAACCGAACGGCGGCGAAGCCATCCCGCTCCGCCAGCTCGACGGCCGTTTCCACGATGCGTTGTGCGCGTGCATCCATGGTCGAAGTAGAACTTGTTTCACCTTCTTTGTCAACCCTGGCTTGACGAACATGAATCAGTGTACGAAAACAAAGGCTCACTGGCAGCGGATGACAGGCCCAGGAACGCTGATGAACGAAGCCCCTCATCTCCTCATCGAGGTCGATGGACCCCTCCTGATTCTTACCCTGAATCGACCGGGAGCGCGCAACGCCTTCTCCCTGGAAATGCTGGGGCGCCTCGCCGAGGCCTGGGATGAGGCCGATTCCCGAGAGGAGATCCGCGTCATCCTTCTGACCGGAGCAGGGGGAACGTTTTGCTCGGGTGCCGACCTGAAGCTGATGCACGGGGACTTGAGCCATGATCCGTGGCACGCCCGATTCCGCGCCAACCCAGGACTCCACTGGAAGGCTCTACTGAGGAGCCATCGCCCCCGCAAGCCCCTCATTGCCGCCGTGGAGGGATTTGCCTTTGGGGGTGGAATGGAGATCCTTCAGGGAACCGACATCCGTATCGCCGCCGAAGACGCCACTTTCGCCGTTTCCGAAGTCAAATGGGGCCTCTTCCCTTTGGGGGGGTCCACGGTTCGCCTCAGGCGCCAGATTCCCCCTGCCTGTGCCATGGAATTGCTGATGACGGGTCGCTCCTTCACCGCCGCCGAGGGGGAAAAATGGGGATTTCTCTCCCGTGTGGTTCCAAAGGGGGAGGCCCTCTCGGAAGCGAAAAAAATGGCCTCCCTCATTGCCGCCAATGGGCCCCTGGCGGTTCAGGCCATCAAGCGTTCAGCCCTGGAATCGGATGGTCTCCCTGAAGAAGAGGCCTTGGAGAGGGAGTTGGCCATCGGCCAGCCTGTCTTCTCCACCGAGGATGCCCGGGAGGGCCCTCGCGCCTTCGCTGAAAAGAGAAAAGCAGACTTCAAGGGAAGGTAACTCGAACCACTACGGGCGGAAATCCTTTCCGGGCCCGTCAGATCGCCCGACTCCGCCCCTCCCAGTAGGGATCCCGTAGCCGCCTCTTGTACAGTTTTCCGTTGGGATCCCGAGGCATTTCGTCGATGAAATCCAAGGAGCGCGGGCACTTGTAGGCAGCCACCCTCTCCCGGAGAAACTCCAGGATCCTGGCGGCTGTTTCAGCACTTGCGACCACCTCAGGAACCAATTGCACCACCGCCTTGACCTGCTCCCCCCACTGCTCATCGGGAATACCGAAGACTGCACAGTCCATCACCGCCGGATGCAAAATCAGGGAAGATTCCACTTCGGCCGGATAGATGTTTACCCCCCCGGAAATGATCATGTCCGCTTTGCGATCGCACAGATACAGAAATCCGTCTCCATCCAGATACCCGGCGTCTCCAACCGTGAAGAACCCCTCGCTCCATGCCTTCCGGGTCTTCTCCTCATCTCCGTGATACTCAAACCGATATTCTCCCATTCTCATCCACACCGTCCCCACCGCTCCCGTCGCCACTTCCTCTCCTTCGTCGTTCAGCACCCGTATCTGGGACATGGGCCAGGCTTTTCCCACTGTGCCAGGGTGTCCACGCCAATCCTGGGGAGTCGCCAACGTTCCTCCTCCTTCCGAAGCTGCATAATACTCAAAAATCACATCCCCCCACCAATCCAGCATCTGGCGCTTTACTTCTACCGGACAGGGAGCCGCCGAGTGGATGGCGTGAGTCAAGGAGGAAACATCCGCATTCCACCGGGTGGCCTCCGGCAGGGCCAGAAGCCTCACGAAATGAGTGGGGACCATGTGCGAGGTGGTGACCCGATACCTTTCCACCCTCTCCAGAAATCCTTCAGGAGTCCACTTGTCCATCAACACCACCGCGTGACCGTGATGCAATGAATACATACAAAAATTTACTACAGCGGTATGATACAGGGGGGAAACCACCAGGTGAGTTCCGCCCTGCGGAATCCCGAACAGTTGCAGAAATCGAGTGAAATTATCCGCCAAAACGTCGGCAGGAATGTCAAAGGTCGGGCGTCTGACCCCTCGGGGACGACCGGTGGTCCCCGAGGTATAGGTCATCACATACCCTCCGGTCCTCTCCTCAGGCGGAGTCGTCGGCTGTCCCTGTTTGAGGGAAGAATAGGGCCGAAAATCCCCCACCGGGTCGGGCCCCACCACGAATCTGGCATGGTGGGTGGGGCCTCCCTGGAGAAGGGCCGTGCCACACATCCTCGCATAATCCGCACCACACACTACCGCCTTGGCCCCGCAGTCCCTCAGTACGAACTCAACTTCTGGGGCGGTGAGGTGGATGTTGACGGGGGTCACGTACATCCCCACCTGGGCCGCCGCCAAAGCCACCTCCACCATGGGGGCTCCGTTGGGCAAAACGGTGGCAACGGTGTCTCCTGGCCCCAGCCCCAGCGCTCGCAAGCCGTGGGCCACCCGATTGCACTCCCCCAACAAAGCCCCGGCCAGGTGCTCGGTCCCGTCCGGTTCAACCAGGATCACCTGCTGGGGAGCGGCGGCAGCGGAGTTCCAGAAGCTGCTCAGGCTCACGACAGCATCCCCCCATCCACTCGAACTTCCGCACCGTTCATGTATCCCGCGTCCGCAGAGGCGAGGAATGCCACCACCGAAGCCACCGCCTCCGGTTCAGCATAGGGCACCACCGGAATGATCCGTCGAATCAGGTTGGCGTTGGCCCCTTTGGGCATTCGAAACTGGTTGTGAATGGGAGTCACGATGGCCCCCGGAATGACACAATTCACCCTCATCCCCTGCTCGCCGTATTCACAAGCCAGGGAGCGCGTCAGAGACAGAATGCCGCCCTTGGAGGCCGCATAGGCCGCCATCCACGGATGCCCCCCCAGGGCTGCCGTAGAAGAAGAGTTCACAATGGCCCCGCGGGTCGCCAGAAGAAAGGGGATCGCTGCCTGACACATCAGGAACGTGCCGGTGAGATTCACCGCCAGCACTCGATTCCAACTCTCCAACGCCAGTTCGTGGCTATGGTCGGCGCGCAGGATTCCAGCGACGTTGCAAAGAGCATCCAGAGAGCCCAACCGCTTCACAGCGGCCTCCACGGCTGGCTTCACTTCCCCAGGTTGGCTGAGGTCACATGGAACACAAACAACCGGGTGTCCCATTCCTTTTGCGAGAGCCTCCGTTTCTGCCAATCCATCCGAATTGACGTCCATGGCCACCACCTGAGCCCCCTCTTTGACCATTCGCAGCACCGAGGCCCTCCCGATGCCGGAAGCTCCGCCAGTCACGATGACGTTCTTGCCTTCAAACCTGTGCATGAGTCTTCTCCTGTCCCACTTCCGGGTCGGTGTAGAACTGCTGATACCACTTGCGAAGGCGCCCTACCGGCCCATCGCCATCGCAAAGAACCGGGACGTCCCGATACAGCTTGTTTTCCCAGATGGCGATGTCCTCAGCAAACCCAGAACGCAGATTTTCCACATATCGCGCTGCGAATCTCTCGGCGCGGGCAGGCTCGGCCATGCGAAGGCTGACAGCAAAACGGAGGTGGAGATGGTTCTCATCAATGGGAGTGTGACAGTTGATGAGACGATTTTCCAACACTCCCTCCATCACCGTCACCTGATACGCTGGCCCATGATAGGTCGCTTCCAATCGAAAGCGATCCTCTCCCCCTCCCCGGGGATGGGCGACGCCGGCGGTACGTTGAATGGCCATGTGCGCCCGGTATTCGTTGCTGAATTTTTCCACATGGGTTCCATGAACCACCGGAAAATGCGCTTTGTCTGCCACGTTCTCCACGATTTCCCGGGGATGAGTTCGAATGGTCAGCCGGCTATGGGACCACTCGGTCCATCCATCCCGCCCATGATCCTCAATGATGGGAATTTCGTACTCAGGTGGGCGCGAGTCCCTGGCATGAAACACAAACACCATGCCGTTTCTCTCCCTGGTTTCCCAGGATCGAACCCTTGCCCCGGAAGGAATCTTGGATGCGTAGGGAATCGAAACACACCGACCCGTGCCATCGTAACGCCATGCGTGAAAGGGACACTCCACCGTATCTCCCACCACTCGTCCTCCAACCCCCAGATCGGCCCCCAGGTGGGGGCAGAGAGCGTCCAACACCAGCACCGCCCCGCTTTCTCCCCGATACGCCACAAGACGTGTGCTGAAGTACCTCAGTGGGACAACCTCCAGTGGCTTGAACTCTTCGGAAAAACCGATGACAAACCATCCTCTTGGATGACCAGTGAAGTGAAATTGAGACATGCCTACGCCTCCACATCCGGTTTCAGGATCAGACGTCCTCGAACACCGCCCGCAAGCAAACGCCTCTGCGCTGCATCCGCCTGGGAGAGGGGAAAAATCGCCTCAATGGGAACGCGCAGGGGAGCAAGCTGATCCATCTCCACCAGCTTCGCCATGTCGGTCGCCGTAGCCCCACCCGGGCCGGAGAGGGTGATGGCCCGAATGATGATGTACCCCAGATTGAGGCTCACCCTCTCTCCGTCCACGTTTCCCACTACAGACAATCGTCCCCCCACCCGCAAGCACCGGAGAGAGGCATTGAACGTGGGGGCGCCAACGCACTCCAGAGCCACATCTGCGCCAGAGGATCGTTCCTCCTGGTGGAACACTCCCCCCGGATCCACCACCACCTCATGGGCCCCCATCTCTCTCAGGAATTCCTCATGCCCCGGGCGCCGCACCACCGCCACCACCTGCGCTCCCAGGCGCCGAGCCAGATGAACCGCCGCTGCTCCGACCCCACCGTTTGCACCGGTAATGACCACCTTCTCCCCCGGCTTGAGCCCCGCCCCTCGAACCAGACCCCGCCAGGCGGTGCCATAGGTGCAATGAAGCACGGCGGCATGCTCCGCAGGCATGGCCTCAGGAATGGCATAGAGGGCGGATTCCGGGATGGTCAGATAGGGGCTGTAGGACCCGTCCGCCAGAAGCCCCAACACGAAAGCGGCTTCCTGGCACAGGGACGTTTCGCCCACGCGGCACATGATGCAGGCCCCACAGGAATCCCGATGCATGGTCGCTACCCTGTCTCCCACCTTCCAACGTGTGCCCCCCTCTCCGACAGCAACGACCCGCCCCGCTCCTTCATGCCCCGGCGTCACGGGAAGGTTCAGGAAAGGGAATCGCCCCCATCGATCCACCAGATCCCGGTAACACACCCCGCTCGCCTCGATGGCCACCACCACCTGCCCCGGGCCCGGGGAGGGTGGTCCTCCCTGGACACTCTCCATCACCAGATCCTGATCGAAGCCAATGGCCGCCAACCGAGCCCGTACAAAGGAGGAGGTCGTGGACCTGATCATGTTCCCTCCGCCAGCATATCGCCCAATCGAGCCAGATGCCGGGGCGCCGACCCCAGGGTGAATTCCATTTGTTTCAGAGACAGATAATATCGATACAAGGGATAATCTCGATCAAACCCCGTGCCTCCATGGAGGTGCTGGGCTGCATTCACCACGCGATGCCCCGCTTCAGCGGCCAGCCACCGCGCAACGGCGACTTCTCTTCGGGCGAGTTCCCCCCGATCCAGGAGCCAGGCAGCTCTCCACACCGCCACACGAATGCTCTCCACGTCGATCCAGGCGTCGGCCACTCTCTGCGAAACCGCCTGAAAAGTAGCAATGGGCCGGTCAAACTGTCGCCTCTCCGCCGTGTAGCGCGCCGTCAGCTCCACAGCCTTTTGACACAACCCCAAGGCCAGGGCGGCCTGCCCCAGCCACACCCGATCCAACCAGTCCTGTACCTTGCGCCGAGCCCCCTCTCCCCACAGGAGGAGTCCTTCAGGTGGAACATCCACCCCGTCCAGGTGCAATCTCCCCAAGGCCTCGCCGTTGGTTCCGGTCTGCCTCTCCCAGCGGATTCCTTTCCTCTTCACCGGAAGAGAGAGCACGGCCACCTCTTCTTCCCAGGAAGCCAGCACCAGGACTTCATCCGCCCGGGTGAAAGCGGGAACACCGTCCTTGATTCCGTTCAGGATCAGGCTCCCGTTGGACCTGGTCACGGTGGCGCGAGGGTAGAGCAGCTCGGCGTTTCCTGCCTCCGCAAGGGCTGCAGTCGCCAGGTATCTTCCCGAGGCCATCTTTTCCAGCCGCTCCAACCCGGGTCGCCCGCCCCACCACATCCAGGGCACCGCTCCCAGATTCAAGAAGGCCCACAGGGGAACGGGTGCGGCCGACATTCCCACCTGCTCCAGGAGGAGGGCCTGCTCGGTCCACCCCAGGCCACTGCCTCCCCCTTCCAAGGGAAGACAGGCCCCCAGCAACCCCGCCTGGGCCAGCGCCTCCCACAGAGGTGTGCTGATTCCATCCGCCTCTGGGTGCCGCAACCTCTCCTCGGTGCACCCATCCCGGAACACTCGCTCGGCCAGATCTCGCAGGACGATTTGCTCGTCGGTAAAGGAAAAATCCATGTCCGTCCTTATCGCGGTGGCCGAGGAAGCCCCAGCCCGGTAGTGGCAATGATGTCTCGCTGGATCTCATTGGCGCCGCCGCCAAAGGTCAGGACCAGGGTTCCCCGGTAGTATCGCTCCAGCTTTCCC
>CAYRTW010000156.1:0-13848 GCA_964426935.1 uncultured Rickettsiales bacterium | reverse complement strand
CTGGCGACGGGGAAATCCGCCACCGAGGTATCGTCGTCAAGCGCCGTCGAGGAATCGTCGTCCACCAGGGAATCAGGGGAAGAGCCTTGACACCCCGACTCCCCTCCCAGCCCGGAAAGAATCAGAAGGGCCAGGGGAGCCGTGCGAGGCGAAGACAGGAAGGGGGGGAAGGCCATGCGGGCCAGCCTACTCTGGGGAGTCGGAGCTCACAACGCCCCCCGGTCATGAATGGAATTCACTCTGATCGCTGGGATTCGCGCCGCAAGCGGGACCGTCTCCCCACCTCCCGGAACAGAGAGAGAACGCCCAGGACAAGGAGCACCAGGGGCGACATCCTTCCATCCAGTCCGGGAATCACCCACTCCCCCTGTCCGCTCTGATTGTGGAGGTAGACCACCACCGCTCCGAGCACCAGGATCCACCCGCTCCACATTCCCATGTCTCCTCCTTGTTGCCATTCGCGTCACGCCAGAACAAAAACGGGCGCAGGACCCCGAATGAATACGGAGACCTGCGCCCGATTTCTTGCCAGGATGTCGAGAGAATCTCTACGCCGAAGTACGGCGAAGAAAATCCCCTCCCACCCTCTCAGTGACCGGCGGCCGGGGCGGCGGGAGCAGCCGAACCATCCGCAGGAGCGGCGGCACCGTCCGCAGGGGCAGCGGCAGCACCGTCCGCAGGAGCGGCAGGAGCAGCAGCGGCATCCGCAGGAGCAGCTGAAGTGGCGGCCGGATCAGGCATCGCCGGAGGCGGGGCCGGCTCGGCAGCCGGGGGAGCAGGAGGGGCCTCGGCAGGGGCTTCAGACCCACCACCGGAGCACCCGAGGAACATGAGCCCGAGGGCGGCCACTGGAACCAGGAAAAGAATCTTGCGCATGTCTCCTCCTCCGGGGGGGAAAAATTGAAGCACCCGAAGTTCGGGCGGATGGTAGGGCACCTTCCCGAACCACACAAGCGACAGACTGCGAAATTCTACGGATTTCGTCGGTTTTCTGTGCTTCGGTCGTCAAGGGGGAGGGAGAAGAAAGGAGGAATGCTCGGTTTTTGGGCACTTTGGCGAGGGAATCATCGAGAAAAACCCTCGGCCTGGATCTCCAGGGCTGAAGAATCGGCGGAGGCCTCCAGATCAATGAAGAGCCCCGCAGAAGGGAAGCAGGTCCCCAGGTTCCCGTTGGCCGGAGAAAGGGCGAATGGGCCGGTTTTGACACCGGGAGGGCCGAATGGTCAGGAATGGACCAGCCCAATCCTCGGTTCGGGGAGCCATCAGGAGAGGCAGGCGAACAGAAGAGCCCGGGGGAAGTGGGGAGGGGCGGGAGGTCGGGAGGGACGCGAGATTCCTCCACTCCAGGAATGAAGGAAGAGGATCACACCCAAGCGGCCTGTGCGCCGCATTTCCCGTGATCCCCGGGGGCGATACCGCAATCAGCCCAGGGTGGCAGCCCAAGCCAAGAGCACCTTGGCCACTTCGGGGCGTGAAAACTCCGCTGGAAGCTGCTCACCCGCCCTCAGCATGTCTCGCACCTTGGTCCCCGAGAGGTTGACCCTCTCCTCCGGAGAAGAGGGGCTGGTCTTGGTCGAGGCCATGGCTTCGGTTCGCTTGCACCAGAAGGTGTTTTCGAACTTGAGGATCTGGACTCCAAGGGAGGCCATGTCCACTTCATCGAAGATCTGCTGGGCGTCATAGGTGCCGTAGTAGCTTCCCACCCCGGCGTGGTCTCGCCCCACAATGAAGTGGGTGGCTCCGTAGTTTTTCCGCATGATGCAATGGTGGATGGCCTCTCGGGGGCCGGCGTAGCGCATGGCCGCAGGGAGAACGGAGAGAAGGACCCGATCCTTGGGGTAGTAGTTGTTCAGAAGGGCTTCGTAGCAGGCCATCCGTACGGGCGCAGGAATGTCGTCCGCCTTGGTTTCCCCCACCAAGGGGTGGATGAGCAGCCCGTCCACGATCTCCAAAGCCACCTTGGTCAGATACTCGTGGGCACGATGGATGGGGTTGCGCGTCTGAAACGCCACCACCGTGTTCCACCCTGCGGCGGCAAAGCGGGCACGGGTCTGGGCCGGGGTCAGGTTGTATTCGGGAAACTCCAGGACTCGGGCGCCAGCGAGGTATTGAACTGGCCCCCCCAGCAGCACCTCCCCCGCCTCATAAACCTTGGCAACTCCAGGGTGCTTTCCATCGTCGGTGCGGTAGACCTTCAAGGCCTCCAAGTTCTTGTCGTACCCGAACTTCTCCTGAATGGTCATCGTTCCCAGGAGGGAGCCATCTCCATCCACAAGGGCAACTTCCTCACCGATGGACAAGGTATCTGCCAGGGCTGGAGTCGAGGCTGCGGTTACCGGAACCGACCAGGGCAGGCCGCTGGCCAGCTTCATTCCCTGTACCACCCCGTGGTAGTCCGCCTCCCCCATGAACCCGGTGAGGGGAGAGAGGCCACCAATGGCGATGAGGTAGAGGTCGCTGATTTCCCGGTCCCGGAGGGGGACCTTCTTGAGACTCTGGGCGCGATGGCGAAGGGCTTCGGCATTGGCACCTTCGACAACGCGATGGACAAGGGTTCCGCCGTGGGGCTGGATCATCTCGAACTCCTGATGGGAACGGGGGGACGTTGGGACACCGGACCCCGGTAATGAGGAGGTCCGTCACGGATGGGGGAGAAGCCCCACGCAGGGAGGAATCACACCTCGCCAAGGCTCGGGGCCGGCGGAATCTAGCGATGATGGCACAGGGAGTCAAGACGAAAGCCGTGGGAGAGGGGGGTGACGAGGAGGCCGACCATCCGGGAAAGCGCCCCCCCTCGTCGCCCCGGCTCAGGGCTCAAAAGGGGAGATCTTCGGCCGAGTCCTCCCCTTCAGCAGGATGGGAGGAACGACCCTGGGCGGCGGGGTGGAAAGAATCACCATTGGCAGAGGTGGGACGCCCGGCATGCTCTCCTTGCCCTGGTGAGCGAGAGGACAGGAACAGCACTTCGGCAGCGATGATTTCGGTTCGCTGACGGGGTCGTCCCTCCTTGTCGGTCCACTCCCGGGTGCGGAGGCGACCCTCAATGAACACCTGCTTTCCCTTCTGAAGATAGCGATTGCAGACCTCCCCAAGGGGGCCGAAAGCCACGATTCGGTGCCACTCGGTTTCATCCACTGCATTGCCCCCTGCCGCATCCTTCATGGAGCGATGGGTGGCAATAGAGAACTCGGCGACCGCTTTGCCGGAGGGCAGGCTGCGGGGTTCGGGGTCTCTCCCCAGGGTGCCGATGAGGATGACGCGATTGATTCCTTGCATGTTGGGATCTCCCAGGCCGGGGGTGACGTTCGGCCTCGGCCCCCTGTGAGCGAAGATCATGCCATGCAAGACAGTGTTGATTTTATTTAGAATTTTCCACCATCCCATCTGGTCATGGCGTTCGAAAATAGGACAGTTGGCCGGGAATCGGACGGTCGTACCGGACAACGAATAAATTGTTCGTTTATTGTGTGGTGTTTGTTGCCGGCGTGGGGGGGACCGTGTATAACCGCCCCCCATGCAGGGGCTGCGCTACATTGCTGTCGAGGGGGTGATCGGGGTAGGCAAGACCAGCCTGACCCGGCGCCTGGCTCGTCACTTCTCGGGACGGGGAGTCTACGAGCCGGTGGTGGAAAACCCTTTCCTGGCGCGCTTTTATGAGGATCGAACCCGGTATGCCTTCCAGACCCAGCTCTTCTTCCTGCTCACCCGGTTCCAGCAGCAGGATGCCTTGAAGCAGGGGGACCTTTTCGCCCCGACCCTGGTGTCGGATTACCTCTTCTCCAAGGACCGGATCTTTGCCCAGTTGAATCTTTCCAACGATGAACTGGCCCTCTATCAGCAGGTCTATCGTCTCCTTGATGGCCGCACTCCCCGCCCGGACCTGGTGATCTACCTCCAGGCCCCCACCGAAGTGTTGCAAGGACGCATTCGCGCCCGGGGGCTTCCCTTTGAGCAGGCCATCCCCGACGAATACCTGGACCATCTGGCGGAACTGTACAACGACTTTTTCTCTACTTATGATGAAGCCCCGCTGCTGGTGGTTCAGACCTCGGATCTGGATCTTGTGCATCGGGAAGAGGACTTCACCTACCTCCTGGAGGCGGTGGTGGAGCACCGAGAGGGCACGCGCTTTCTGAACGCCGCTGGGATCCGCTCTGTCGGACCTGGACGGCAGCAGGGTTCCTGAAAGCGAGGCCCGGAAAGATCGCCGGTGTGAGCCGGTTCACCATTCGACAGGCAGGCAAACGCCGCCGGATCGGAGCGTCCCGTGGCCGAAAAGATCACCACTCTCACGTTGCGCCGCATGAAGGCCGAACGCCGTCCCATCACCATGGTCACCGCCTATGACGCCACCATGGCCAGGCTGGTGGATCAGGCGGGTGCCGAGGTCATCCTGGTGGGTGACTCGGCGGGCATGGTCATCCAAGGGCACACCAACACCATCCCGGTCACCGTCGACCACATGGTGTACCACGGGGCCTGCGTCGCCCGGGGGATCAAGAACGCCCACCTTGTGGTGGACATGCCCTTCATGAGCTACCACGTCTCCACGACCCAGGCGGTGGAGACGGCGGGGCGTCTGGTGAAGGAAGGGATGGCTGAGTCGGTGAAGCTGGAAGGGGGACAGGAGCGCTTTGCCGACATCGCCGCTATTGTTCGGGCCCAGATCCCGGTGATGGGGCATGTCGGTTTGACCCCCCAGTCGGTTCACGCTTTTGGAGGATTCAAGGTTCAGGGCAAGGGGGACGCGGAGGGAAAGAAGGTGATCGAGGATGCCCTGGCGGTGCAGGAAGCAGGAGCCTACGCTCTGGTCCTGGAGGGGATTCCCATGGAGCTGGCCCAGGAGGTTACCGCCCGAGTGCATATCCCCACCATCGGCATCGGGGCAGGAAAGCACTGCGACGGCCAGGTCCTGGTGATCTATGATCTTTTGGGGATGGATGACGGGTTCCGGCCCAAGTTCGTCAAACGCTTCGCCGAGGTGGGAGGAGCGGTACGGGATGCGGTCTCTCTCTTCGCCCAGGAGGTCAGAGCGGGGACCTTTCCTACCGACGAGCAGAGCTTTCATCGTCAGCCGAGTCGCAAGTTCCAGGTGGGATGATGGACTGGCTGGAAAAAGCAGCCGAGGTGCAGGGATGGGTTGCCGCGGCTGGAACCAGGGGTGAGACCCTGGCCCTGGTGCCGACCATGGGCTACCTCCACCGCGGTCACGCCGCCTTGATGGATGAAGCGCGCCGCCGGGCTGACAAGGTAGTGGTCAGCGTCTTCGTCAATCCCACTCAGTTCGGGCCTCAGGAAGATCTCTCGCGCTATCCCCGTGACCTGGAGGGGGATCGGGCCTTGTGCCTGCGACAAGGGGTGGATGCCGTGTTCGTCCCCGCAGTGGAAGATATCTATCCCCCTGGATTTGCTACCTTTATTGAAGTAGGAGGGCTGGGGGAGCATCTGTGTGGCCAGAGTCGCCCCGGTCACTTTCGCGGAGTGGCCACGGTGGTGGCCCGTCTGTTCGGTCTGGTCAAACCGGATCTGGCGGTCTTTGGGGAGAAGGACTTCCAGCAACTGGCCATCCTTCGCCGCATGACCCACGACCTCCTGCTGGGTGTGGAGATCGTGGGGGTTCCTACCGTGAGGGAGGGGGACGGGCTGGCCCTCTCCTCCCGCAACGTCTACTTGACCCGGGAAGAGAGGGAGAGGGCGGTTGGGCTGTTTCGAGCGTTGGAAGAGGTTTCTCGCCGCTTTGATGCTGGGGAGCGGGATCCTCTCGCACTGGAGGACGTGGCTCGGAAGGTGGTGTTGGCCCACCATCCCACCGTGATTGACTACATCCGCTGCCTCGACGCCGAGAACATCCAGCCCGTCCCGTCCCCCATCCGCAGGGCAGTGGTGCTGGCGATGGCGGTAAAGTGGGGGACGACCCGGCTCATCGACAATCGGGTCCTTTCACCCTCGTGATGGATCGCCTCTTTCTCCTGGTGGTGGGTTCCCTCATCGCCCTTCTTCTCGTCAATCAAGGGGTGGCGGGGAAGAGGGGTTGGATCCTCCGAAGAGGTGTCTACCTGGGATTGCAGGCCGTCAATGGGCTGGCCATGGTGGCCCTGGCGTGGGTTCCCCTTTCAGATCGGGGGGATGGCTCATCCCACACCCTGATTCGGGTGCTGCTGATCCTGATGATGGTGAGGAGGGTGGTGGAGACGGCCAGGAGGCGAAACATGGAAATGCGCCGGCGCGAAGGGGACGTTTCCGTAGCCTACGATGGGGGCGAAGCAGGGATGGAAGAAGATGAGGACGGGCGGCCCCCCTCCTGAGGAGAGAGCAGCCTGGGCACTGGAGTCCACATCCGCGTCGCCCCGACGCTCACCAGATGGCGCTCCTCCCACCACAAGCCGGTGAGACGCCCCCCGTAAACGCAGCCGGTGTCCAGTCCCACCGCCACAGGTTGCTTCTCAGACCCCTGCCACACCAGACCTCGCCGGGCGTCGTGCCCGAACACCACCCGTTCCGGTCCCTGCCATTTTTCCCACCAGAAGGGGCGACCAGGGGTGTCCTCCAAGCGACGCAGATTCAAAAAATCGGACCGGGATGTCCTGCTCACCCCCATCCTGGGATCGATTCCCCCATGGACCACCCAGCCTCCGGGCAGGCGAAGGGCGAGAGGAGCTTCTTCCAACCATTTCCAGACCCAGGGAGAGCCCTCCTCCAGTAGCCGAGCGCATTGAGCATGTTCGTCCTGTCCCGTCAGGCCACCGCGTCGCTTCAACAGGATGGCGTCGTGATTCCCCAGCACCGTCAGGGCCCCTAGATCCTGAAGCATTCGCGCCGTCTCCACCGGGGCGGGACCCTTGACGAACAGATCCCCTACCATCACCAGCCGATCCCGACCGTGACGGAAGGAGGCCCTCTTCAAGAGGCGCTCCAATTCCTCAGCACATCCGTGAAGGTCTCCCACCACCAGGGTTCCTCCACTGGGATTTTTCAGGTCAAGTTCTTGAACTTTATCGGTTTTCTTTGACATGTCCGGCGACGTGATGCCTCACCAGGTCATCCCGAGCCCAACGAAAATCCGGCGATCAGGGCGTGGATCTCATCGTCCCCCAGGACCCGATTGGCCGCCTTGGCGTGATCAAAAAGGAGCTTCACCAGGGAGTCATCAGGGGCGTAGCCATGGCTCTCCAGCCACACCACCACGTTGGACTCACCGCTCATGTGGCCGATTTCGATCTGCTGCCTGGCTCCAAAGAGTCCAGCGGGAACCCCCGAATAGATGCGGTCTGCCAGCCAGTGATCCCCCTTCTTCATGGCCTTGATCACTGCAGCCGCGTGGACCCCCGTACCGGTGCGGAAGGCGTCCCTGCCAAACACAGGGTAGTTGAAGGGGAGGGGGGTGCGGGTGGCCCGGGCTCCCAGTTCGCAATACTCCCGGAGGCGGCTCAGGTCAGCAGTGGGATGCCCGAGAAGGGCCAGGTTCACCAGGAGCAGGTCGATGGCGGTGTTTCCGACTCTCTCCCCTACTCCCAGGATGGTGCCATGCACCCGATCCGCCCCCTCCTCCGCCGCCACCATGGCGTTGATGAGGCCCAATCCCCGGTCGTTATGCCCATGCCAATCCACCATCACCGAGGATCCGGTAGAGGCGATGACTCGGCGGGTAAAGGAAAGCAGGGAGCGAACCCCCTCGGGAGTGGCGTGACCTACGGTGTCGCACACACACAATCCCTTGGCGCCGTGGTCGATGGCCACCCGAAACAGGATCTCCAGGGTTTCCGGGCGGGAGCGGATGGTGTCTTCGGTGACGAAGGTCACCTCCACCCCGTTCTTGACGCACAAATCCACCGCCTCAGCAGTCAATCGGGTCAACCGCTCCAGGTCCCATCCCTCGGCGAACATGCGAATGGGGGAGGAGCCCAGGAACGTCATGGCTTCAATGGGAATCCCAACCTTCTGGCTGATTTCCAAGATGGGACGGATGTCGGACGGGTGAGTTCGTGCGGCGCAACTGGCGCTCAGGGGAAGGCGGGAGTCGCGAATATGAGCCGCCAGACGAGTGACATCCTCCACTGCGCGAGGACCGGCGCCGGGGAGGCCGATGTCGGAATGGCGAATGCCGCATGCAGCCTGAAGATCGAGGAAACGGAACTTCTCTTCGATCTCGGGATCGGTGGCGGTGGGGGATTGGATACCGTCCCTGAGGGACTCATCGTAAAGCTCAACGTGGGGGATGCGAGGCCTCACATCGACCACGTTCCAGTCAAAGATGACGTCAGAGTCCTGCACCGCGTCCTCCATGAAATCGGGGGAATGAAGAGTCCCGGTGGCTCACTGTGACAGGTTCAAAGGGCTTCGACCACCACAGCGATCCCTTGCCCTCCACCGATGCAGGCCGAACCCAGGCCGTAACGGGCTCCCCGCCGTCGCAACTCGTGAAGGAGATGAAGGGTGATGCGGGTTCCTGAGGCCGCCAGGGGGTGGCCCAGAGCAATGGCTCCGCCGTTGACATTGGTACGGCTCCGGTCCAGTCCCAACTCCTTTTCCACAGCCAGATACTGGGGGGCAAAGGCTTCATTGACCTCCACCAGGTCCATCTGGGACAGGGACAACCCGGTGCTGCTCAGGGCTTTCCGAGCCGCAGGGACGGGTCCGATTCCCATGATGGTGGGGTCGCAGCCGGAGATTCCCCATCCCACCAGACGGCCCAGAGGACGGCTCCCCAACCGCTCCGCCCCTGCTCGGGAGGTCACCACCACTGCTGCCCCCCCATCACAGATTCCCGAAGCGTTGCCCGCAGTGATGACTCCGTCCTTGGAGAACACCGGGCGCAGGCGGGCCAGGCCCTCTGCAGTGGTTTCCGGGCGCAGATGCTCATCGGTCTGGAAGAGGATCTCTTCGCGTCCCTTGCGAACAGGCACCGGGATGATCTCCTCAGCAAGACGTCCAGCGTCTTGGGCGGCCTTGGCGGTCTGCTGACTCCGCAGGGCATACTCGTCCACAGCCTCGCGGGAAATTCCGTGTAGTTTCGCCAATTTCTCCGCAGTTTCCGCCATCTTCAACTTGGCATACGGATCGTAGAGGGCCTCCCACAGGGAGTCGGCCATGGCCCTCTCCTGGCCAAAGGGAATGCCGCCCCGGGCGTTGCGGATGACGTAAGGGGCCTGGCTCATGCTCTCCGTGCCCCCTGCCAGCACCACCTGAGCCTCTCCCAAAATGATCTGCTCGGCAGCGGTGACGATGGACTGGAATCCCGAACCGCACAGGCGATTGAGGGTCAGGGCAGGGGCCGCTTCAGGAACTCCTGCCCGCAATCCGATGTGTCGGGCCAGATAGATGGCGTCAGCGCTGGTCTGCTGAGCGTTTCCGAACACCACCTGATCCACCTCGGTAGGGGAAACTCCGGCCCTCTCCAAGGCCCCCTTGGCGGCGAACACTCCCAAATCGGTGGCGGAATGGTCCTTCAGGCTGCCGCTGAAGGCGCCAAAGGCAGTGCGAACTCCAGAGAGGAAGACAATTTCAACGGGGGATTTCATGGGGCTCCGTGGGCTGCGACTCCCTGCGAGGATCGCGGCGAAAAAAGGGAAATCAGGTTCAGGAAGGTGAGAGCACCGCCCGAGACAGCCACTCCGCCACTTCCCGGGTGGAGGCGGATCCCCCCAGGTCAGGGGTGGTGGGGCCTGCGGCAATGGCTTGTTGCACGACGCCTTCCAACAAGGCCGCCGCATCCGACTGGCCCAGATGCTCCAGCATCAAAGCAGTCGTCAGCACAGCCGCCATGGGGTTGGCCCGACCCTGGCCAGCGATGTCCGGAGCGGAGCCATGTACCGGCTCGAACATGGCGTGTCGGGTTTCGGGGTTGACGTTGGCAGATGCGGCCAGTCCCAGTCCCCCCTGGAGGGCGGCTCCCACATCTGTCACGATGTCTCCAAAAAGATTTCCGGTTACAACGACCTGAAACTGCTCTGGTTTTCGAACGATCTCCATGGCCAGCACGTCAATGAACAGGTGACGGGCCTCGATACCGGGAAATTCTCGGGCCACATCCCTGAACGTGCGCAACCACAAGTCCCCCTCAAAGCGAAGGGCGTTGTGCTTGTCGCTCATGCACACCCGCTGCAGGCCGTGGTCTGCCGCCCAGCGGAACGCGGCTCGGATGATCCTTTCCACCCCCTTGCGGGTGTTGACCGACTCCTGAATGGCCACTTCATCCGGGGTTCCCTTGCGAAGAAACCCGCCCGCTCCGATATAGGAGCCTTCGGTATTCTCGCGAAACACTACGAAATCCACGTCTTTGGGCCCCTTCCCCTTGATCGGGCAGAGCCGGGAGTCCAGCAGGCGCACGGGACGGAGGTTGACGTAGAGATCCAGGCGGGTTCGGGTGCCCAGAACGATGTCTCGGGCGTGCTCCATCCCCGGGACCCTGGGGTCGCCGATGGCTCCCAGGAAGATGGCATCGAAATCGTCCCGGAGGCGGGCCAGGTCGGCGTCGGGAAGGGTGGTGCCGTCCCTCAAGTACCGATCCGCTCCGTAATCGAAGGAGGTACAAACGGCCTGAAAGCCGAAGCGACGGGACGTTGCCTGGAGGACTTCCAGAGCAGCGGGCACCACTTCCTTGCCGATGCCATCTCCGGGGATTGTCGCGATGCGGTACTTCATCTGTCCCTATTCCTGCGTTCGGGGTGGCTTTTCAGCCTGAATTCTCAAAGCCAAAGCACGGACGCAGGCGGCGGTCATGGTAATGATCCACCTTCCCACCGTCAACGCGGTTTGACACCCTCGGTCAAGCCCCGCTAGCATCCCCCCATGGTCGTCCACCCGCCTCCCGGAGGCCCCTACCGGCTGAGAAAGGGGCAACGGGAGTTCCAGGTCCAGCGTGCAGAGACGCTGGTGGAACTCGCCGGTCGGGGCCTGCTTGAAGCCAGCGATTCGGTGCTTCCCCCCGGTGGTTCTCAATGGGTCGCGGCGGGGTCCTTGGCCGAGTTGCAGGGAGCGTTTTCGGGGGAAGAAAGAGGGCTCGGGGGCCCGTATCCACCTCCCTCTCCAGCGCAGCCGACCTCGGATCCCTGGGCGTTGTGGGAGGCATCTGAAGGCGAAGGGGCCTTCCCCGAGACTCTGTTCGACAAGACGCAAGGGGAGACCCCTCCCCTCCATGCCTCCGATGAACCTCTTCGTGATGAGGGAGATCGAGAGGCTGCGACGATCCATTCCGAGGAAGGAATGCGTTTGATACGGAGGGAACCCAACGAAGATTTATCATCTCCCCCTCCGCCGCCTCGACCATCGGCTTCCTTTCCTCCTCCACCCCCACCTTCTCTGGGGCCGAGGAAGCCTCTTGGTCCCCCCCCTCTGGGCCCAGACTCTCCTCCTGAAACTTCAGAGGACACCGTTCCCTCGTTCTCCACCTGGATGGCCAAAAAAGGCGCAGGAGGGGGAACGCCTCTGGTGCTTCGCCCCGACGGCCCCGAGATCCTGGCCCGAACCGAGGCTTCTCCTCCCCTGGTGCGCCTGCGGGTGTGGTTTCTGACCCTGTTGCTGGGGGGTGGGATTGTCGCCGTGTGGGTATGGGTCCGCACCGGCGCAGATCAGCCCATTCCAGTGGAAGCGCTTCCCTCTCCCCAGGCCAATCGGTCCTCTCCCCTGCCGATCTCGCCAGAGGTTCCCCTCGCGGTCGCCCCGGCTTCTCCACCGGCGGCCCCCTCCGCCCAGGAACAGGCTTTGGAGAAGCGTTTGCGGGGAGCGGTCCCGCCGCGTCAACGGAATTATTCCAGCGATGTAGGCCTCAAGGATGCCCTCTACCAGGATCTGTTGAACGCGGGAGTTCGAGTGCGTTCTGTGGAAGTGGAGACCCTGAAGGTGGCGGAGAAGATCAATCCTGAGCACCGCCGCCCCACTGAGGTCAACGTGACGATTGAGGTTACCGTATCCGATTCGGCCTCAATTCCCGAACATCTGGCGCTTTCTTCTTTGATCGTAGGTAGTTACGTAGACAGGACGTCTCTCTCCGTGCTCAACCTGGCCCTCCTGGCCTCCATTGGTGATCAGGTCACCGACGTGCCATATCGCGTCTCCGGGCAGCAGGCCGCCGAGTTCTTCCGGCGCAAGATCGACCTTCCCCACTTCCTGGAGGGGTTGTTGAAAGCGCGGTAGGGGATTCCCTGTCCTCCCGGAGGTTCGTTGCCTGGGGGGCTGCCCATCTGCTACAAACTCCGCCCCCACCAGCTCGGCCATCGAGCATCCACGAATGCGGATCCAGCGCCTCGAACTCCACGGCTTCAAGTCCTTTGTTGACCGGACGATCTTCCACTTCGGTCCTGGGGTTTCCTGCGTGGTGGGGCCCAACGGGTGCGGCAAGAGCAATGTCCTGGATGCCATCAAATGGGTCATCGGGGAGCAGAGCGCACGATCCCTGCGAGGCAGAGCCATGGAGGATGTGATCTTCGGGGGCAGCGAGTCCCGGGTCCCCACCGGGTATGCCGAAGTGGCCCTTGCCTTTGACAACGCTGCCGGCATCTTCCCCGGGGAGTACGCCCGGGTTCCCGAAGTGGAGATCCGCCGCCGCCTTTTTCGCTCTGGGGATTCGGAATACATCATCAACGGCGAACAGGTCCGACTCAAAGATGTGACCGGCCTGTTTCTCGACACGGGAGTTGGCACAAGGGGCTATTCCGTCATTGAGCAAGGCCGGGTTGGGCTCATTGTCAATGCCCGGCCAGAGGAACGGCGATTTCTGGTGGAGGAAGCGGCGGGGATCTCCCGATACAAGAGCCATCGGGCCGATGCGGAAAGGCGCATGGAGCAGACATGGCAGAATCTGGCACGAATCCGCGATGTCTGTGACGAGCTCCGCAAGCGAGTGGGTGCTCTTCGTCGGGCAGCCGCCAAGGCCAGCCGATACCGGCTCATCCGGGCTGGTTTGCGAAACGTGGAGGTCTATCTCTCCCTGGCCCGCACGCGAGAGATGGTTGAGGAATACCGGGAGCGCACCGATCTTCAGGCGGAGTTGGAGGGAAAGGTTGAAGAACTCCTGCTGAACATTTCTTCCCATGAAGCCCGAGTGGAAAAGCTCAATCGGGCCCGGGCCGAGGTCTCTTCCCAAGTGGAGGCTTCCCGAGAAAGAAGGGGGGCGGCTGCGTCCTTGCGAGATGCTCATCAGCGGGACCGGGAGTATCGCCTCAAGGAGCAGGAATCCATCCTCAAGCGGGCCCAGGCCCTTACGCCGGAGATTGAGAGAGGGGCCTCGCGAATCGCCGAGGTCAGCGCCGAGATGGAGGCCCTTTCTCAGGAGGTGTCTCGTCTGGAGGGAGAGGCGTCCCTGGCCGACGCCCGGCTGGCCGAGCAGATGGCAGGTGAGGAGCAGCATCGACGGGAAGGCGAGGCATTGGCCCGTTCCATGGATCAGTTGAAGAAGCAGGCCGTGGAGGCTCTGACCGAGGTGACCCGATCCCGTACCCATCTCTCGGGGGTGGAACGGCGAGAAGACGAACTGCGGCAGAGGATTCACCGCGCCGAAAAGGAAAAAGGCACAGTGGCAGAGAGGATCACCCTGCTGGAAGGGGAACTGGCCCATCTGAGGCAGCAGGCCGATCAGGCGAGGGTGCGCGCCCAGTCCATGCGGGATCAACTCAGCGACGGCGAGGGGCTGCGGGCTTCTGCTCAAGAAGTGCAGAAGGAATCTGAAGTTCGTTTGCGCCGGACGGCTGAGGAACTGGCCAACCGCAAGGCCCGTCATCGTTCCCTGAAGGAAATCCATGACCGTTTCGAGGGCTTCGCCAGGGGAGCTCGGGAGATTCTCACCCAACACCAAAAGGATCCTCGTTTTGGCGTCGTGGGGACGGTTGCCGATTTCCTGGAACTGCCTGACGA
>CAYRTW010000155.1:0-14034 GCA_964426935.1 uncultured Rickettsiales bacterium | reverse complement strand
ACCGTGTCCTCTGCGGTGTCCCCGTCGCTCACCGGCCCGAAGTCCACCAGGGCCGGCTGCACCGAAAGAAGGGCGGTCCGTCCCGACCCCCTCAGCACCACCACCACCTGGTCCCCCTCGGTGTTCAGGGTCAACTCGGCGCGAAAATCATCCTCGGAGGTGGGGGCAAACTCCACCTGAATGGTGATTTCGCTGCCGGGTTCCAATTCTCCGGTAGGATCCCCAATCAGGGTGAAGGGCCCGCTCTCCGGCTCAAGAACGGCACCGGTGATCTTGGCAGCGATGTCCCCGGGGTTGTCGAAGTGCACATCCCTGGACAGGATCTCTCCCGGGGCCAGGGGCCCGAAGTCCACCACTTCGGGGGTGGCTCGAACCACTCCATCCGCCAGGGAGAGGGTGGCTCCCCCAGTGCAACCGAATTGGAAGAGAGTGACCCCGGCAGCCAGAGTCAGGACGGCAGCACGGGCCGCCCCCTGAGGAGGTCGGATGCGACGACGAAGGGAAACCACCAGGAGTAGCAGAGAGGCCCCGGAAAGAATCCCTCCCCAAGGAGGAGCCACTGCGGTGTCGCAATTGCACGAGCTGGTGTCGTCATCGGGCTGGGTGTCATCATCGTCGGCCTCATCGCATCCTTCGTCGATGTCCCCGTCGCAGTCGTTGTCCTGACCGTCGCAGTCCTCCGCAGCCCCGGAGAACACAAAGGGCTGGCTGTCATCGCAATCCCCGTCGTCTTCGCTCATGCCGTCGCCGTCGTCGTCGTAGCCATCGGTGGTGTCGTCGGTAACCCCATCACAGTCATCGTCCAGGCCATTGAGAACCTCTTCCCCACCGGGAGAGATATCTCCATCACCATCATCACAGTCCCCTTCCAGTTCGGAGAAGCCGTCGCCGTCGTCGTCGCTGGCGTCGCCCCCTTCGTCCACCACCCCATCGCAGTTGTTGTCTACACCGTCTTGAGGATCGGCGTTGCCGGGGTAAGCATCCGGATCCCCATCGTTGCAGTCCCCGTCGTCTTCGCTGTAGCCGTCCCCATCGTCGTCGTACCCGTCGGTCCCTTCGTCCACCAGACCGTCGCAATCGTTGTCTTCCCCATCGTCCAATTCCTCAGCTCCGGGATGAATGGTGGGATCGTCCGGGGCACAGTCCCCTCCGTCCTCGGTGTAGCCATCGCCATCGGGATCCTGATCGCTTCCCCCCAGTCCCTCATCGATCTCCCCATCGCAGTCGTTATCGATACCATCGTCCAATTCAGGAGCGCCGGGATGGACCGAGACCAGGGTGTCGTTGCAATCCCCCGCCACTTCGGAGAATCCATCGCCGTCGTCATCGTAATTGGAAGTTCCTTCGTCAATGATTCCATCACAGTCGTTGTCCAGAGCGTCGGGCAGCTCGGTGGCTCCCGGGTACACGGTGTCATTGGCGTCGTTGCAATCGCCACCGTCCTCGGTATAGCCGTCGTGGTCGTCGTCGGAGCCATCGGACCCCACGTCCACCACTCCGTTGCAGTCATCATCCACTCCGTTGGTGGGATCTTCTGTGGCTCCGGGATGAATGGCGGCGTCTCCATCGTTGCAATCTCCCCCATTTTCGCTGGTACCGTCGCCGTCGTCATCGAAACATTCGGTGTCCTCATCGGTGATGTCATCGCAATCGTTGTCCAAGCCGTCGCAGAGCTCCACGTTGCCAGGGTACTGGGCTGGGGACCCATCGTCGCAGTCTCCTCCGGAGTCGGAGTAACCGTCTCCATCGGCATCGGTGTCGTCCACCACGCCATCGCAGTCGTCGTCAATGCCGTTGTCGTCGATCTCGACTCCTCCAGGATACACGGTGGCGTCGGCGTCGTAGCAGTCGGTTCCTCCAGCAAAATCCGCAGGATATCCATCCCCATCCACGTCGGTCAGATCGGTACCGGAGCAGTCCTCGTCCACCCCGTTGTATGGAATCTCGTCCGCCCCGGGATGGATGCTGGCGTTGCCGTCGTTGCAGTCGGAGAAGTTGTTGACGTAGCCGTCGGGGGCGGCGGTGCAGGTGGTGGTGACGATGGAGGCGTTGCCATATCCGTCTCCGTCGGCATCCAGGTAGTAATTGAAGGTACCCACTCCATCATCAATGATGCCGTTGCAGTTGTTGTCCAACCCGTCGCACAGCTCGCCGTTGCCGGGGAAATTATCGGGGTTGGTGTCGGCGCAATCCCCCCCGCACTCGGTCACGCCATCCCCGTCGTTGTCGGTTTCCATGGGATCGGAGATTCCATCGCAGTTGTTATCGGGATATGCATCACACACATCCGAAGCCCCGGGGTGAACCGCCGAAGCCGCATCGTTGCAATCGTCGTCATCGGTGTCATAGCCAGCGGGCTTCCCGTCGCAGGTGGAGGCGGTGGCTCCCGGATCCCCGTAGGTGTCCCCATCAGAGTCGGCGTAATAGGTGGTGAACACCAGGCCATCGTCGGCGGAACCGTCGCAGTCCTGATCGATACCATCGCAGATCTCGGAGCGGCCGGGGTGGATGGCGGTGTCTGAGTCGTCGCAGTCCCCTTCGCAGGTGGTGTAGGAATCTCCGTCCCCATCAAACCCTTCGTCCACCGCCAGGTCGCAGTCATCGTCAATGAAATTACAGGTTTCTGCAGCACCGGGGTGGATGGCGCCGGCGGCGTCGTTGCAATCCCCTCCGCAGGTGGTGTAGCCGTCGGCGTCTCCGTCGAACCCATCATCAATGATGCCGTCGCAGTCGTCGTCCACGCCGTTGCAGCTCTCCGCCTTTCCAGGGTAGATGGCGGGATCGGCGTCGTTGCAATCCCCCTCGCAGGTGGTCCAGGAGTCGCTGTCGGCGTCGGAGCCCTCATCCACCGTGCCATCACAGTCGTCATCAATAAAGTTGCAGGCCTCCACCGCCCCGGGGTGGATGGCGGCGCTTCCGTCGTCGCAATCTCCTTCACAGGTCGTGTAGCCGTCGGCATCGGCATCAAAGCCATCGTCAATGGTGCCGTCACAGTCGTCGTCGATGCCGTTGCAGGTCTCGGTTCGAGAAGGATTGATGGTGGCGTCCCCGTCGTTGCAGTCTCCTTCGCAGGTGGTGTAGGTGTCGTTGTCTACATCAAACCCTTCGTCCACCGTCCCATCGCAATCCTGGTCGATGTTGTCGCAGACCTCGGCGGCCCCGGGGTGGATGGCGGCGTTACCGTCGTTGCAGTCTCCTTCGCAGGTGGTGTAGGTGTCAGAGTCGGTGTCGAATCCGTCGTCGATCACCCCGTCGCAGTCGTCGTCCACGGCGTTGCAGGTCTCCACCGCCCCGGGATGGACCCCACCGTTTCCGTCGTTGCAATCCCCTTCGCAGGTGGTGTAGCCATCAGCGTCCACATCGAAGCCCTCGTCCACCGAACCGTCGCAGTCCTCGTCCTCCCCATCGCAGGTCTCGGTTCGAGAAGGATTGATGGTGGCGTCCCCATCATCACAGTCTCCCTCGCAGGTGGTCCAACCATCGGCGTCCACGTCAAAGCCTTCGTCCACGGTGCCGTCGCAGTCGTCATCGACTCCGTCGCAATCCTCAATCGCCCCGGGATGCACCCCGGCATTGACGTCGTTGCAGTCCCCTTCACAGGTCGTGTAGCCGTCTGAGTCCAGGTCGTACCCCTCGTCGATGCTGCCATCGCAGTCTTCATCCACGCCATCGCAGATCTCCACCTTGCCCGGGTACACCGATGCGTCCCCGTCGTCGCAGTCTCCTTCACAGGTGGTCCAGCCGTCCGAGTCCACGTCGAACCCGTCGTCCACGACGCCATCGCAGTCGTCGTCCTCCCCGTCACAGGTCTCCATGGCCCCGGGATAGACGCCGATGTCCCCATCGTCACAATCCCCCTCGCAGGTGGTATAGCTGTCGGTGTCCGCGTCGAACCCCTCGTCCACCGTCCCATCGCAATCGTCGTCGGTAAAGTTGCAGGTCTCGGCCCGGCCGGGATAGACCTGCCCGTCGGAGTCGTCGCAGTCCCCCTCGCAGGTGGTCCAACCATCGACATCCACGTCAAAGCCGTCGTCCACCGTGCCGTCGCAATCGTCGTCTTCACCATCGCAGGTTTCCACTGCCCCTGGCCTCACCCCGGCATCCCCGTCATCGCAATCTCCATTGCAGGTGGTGTACCCGTCGGCATCCGCATCGAACCCATCATCGATAAGGCCATCGCAGTCCTGATCGATGCCGTCGCAGATTTCGGCGCGACCGGGATAGACGTTGCCGTTCCCGTCGTTGCAGTCCCCCTCGCAGGTGGTATACCCGTCGCCATCGTTGTCAAAACCATCGTCCACCGTGCCGTCACAGTCATCGTCCACGTTGTTGCAGCTTTCAGTGGCCCCGGGATACACCCCCACCTTGGTGTCATCGCAATCCCCCTCGCAGGTGGTGTAGCCGTCCCCATCGGTGTCAAAGCCGTCGTCGGTCACCCCGTCGCAATCATCGTCCAGGTAATTGCAGGTCTCGGCGTGGCCGGGGTAGATGTCGTCGTTGGTGTCAACACAATCCCCTTCGCAGGTGGTATAGCCGTCCCCATCGGTGTCGAAGCCGTCGTCGATGGTGCCATCGCAGTCGTCATCCACCGCGTTGCAGTATTCGACGTGCCCGGGGTAGACCCCGTTGTCGCCGTCGTCGCAGTCCCCTTCGCAGGTGGTGTACGAGTCAGAATCGGCATCAAAGCCCTCGTCAATGGTTCCGTCACAGTCGTTGTCGGCGAAGTCGCAGGATTCGGGGGCGCTGGGGTAGATGGCGGGATCCTCATCGTCGCAATCCCCCTCGCAGGTGGTGGAGCCGTCCCCGTCTTCGTCGAAACCCTCATCCACCAAGGCGTCGCAGTCGTTGTCGATGCCGTCACAGACCTCGTGCATCATCGATTCAAAGGTGAGGCTGTTGAAGTCCAGATCGTTGGTGTCCCCCGCCACTCCGGTGAACATCTCGTAGGTGGGGCAGGTGCCGGGATAGGTTCCGGCAGCGGACAGGTCGGTCTCCGCCACGTTGGGGCCGGTGGCGCAGGTGATCCCCGCCAGACCATCCACCATGGACAACCCCTGATAATCCACCTTCACCCGGCCGGTGCCATAGATGGTGATGGCGAAGGTGGAGATGGAGGCGGACAGGTATTCCCGCACCGCACTCCAGGTGACCTCCATGGAGGTGCCGGTGTCGGTGTAGCTGACGGTGCCACCCGCCGAGGGATCCAGATCGTCCCAGGCGGCAGCGATGGCCGCTCGTCCCCCCACGCCGGCGGTGTCGAAGGTGGCGTCCTCCACGGCGTTGGTGGCCGCCCCGCCGAAGGTCAGATAGCCATTGGAGCCCACGTAAACGGTGGACCACTCGCTGCCGCAAGCAGGAAAGGCGAAGCTGAGGCTGATGGCCTTGCTGTCATCGTTCCCCAGGGTGACGTTGGCGGCACGGGCTGACGGCCCAAGAAGGACCAGAAGGGCCAGGATCGGGGCCAGGAGGCTGAGAAAAGCTGAAGTTCGACGCATGAACCCCTCACGACGGGGAGGTACCCGGGAATGCGGGGGATGATACTCGTTTACATCCCCTGAAGGAGCGGGAAAAATTCGTCCCTCTAGGGAGAGAACCACCCGGAAGGGTCCGAAGACAAAAATGGCTGGAGAAGGGGCACACCATCCTGGGGCCAGGCCAGGTCGGGGCGCTGTAGAAAGCCAGGGAGGGTCACCCGACTGCCTCCCACCTCGGCAGCGAGAATCGATATTTCCTTGTAAAATTCATCATTTGTCGCTGCCATGATGCCTTGGATCCGGCCGGAATGGGGAAGGAGTCGATTTCGCAGAGCCCCTCTCCCCGGCAAGGGACGAACCGCCAGAACCCGGGACACAGGCGGTGGAGGGGCCTCGGGATCCTCCTGAAACTCCACGGCAAAGCCGTTTCCTCGCCACACCTCCCCGGTGAATTCCGCAGTGGAAAGGGCCAGGAAACGAGCCTCGGCCTCCTCCTCCCAGCCTCGCCCGGGGGGAAGAATCCCGGTCGCCTGGGGAAACCCCCTCTCCGCCAGGAGCCTGGCCACCTCCCGAGGACTCACCGCTCCCCCCTCCTCCACCCACAGGACCCGCAGAGACAGACACCCCTTCTGGTCATAGGCCAGGGTGTCGACGGCGATGCTCTCCATCAAGACATCGTCCAGCACGGTGGAATCGGCGCCCAGTACTCCCACACTCATCCGGTGACCGAAGCCGTAGAACGAGACGCCGGGGGGAATGCGGGCCCTGACGCTGGCCACCGTCTCGTCGCTTCCATAAAGGAGAACCACCGCCGCCTGGGCAAACAGGGGAGCCTCCACCCGTCCATCCCCTCCCTTCCACTCCCAGGCCTCCACCACCTTCCCCGAAGGGCCGGCGAGGCGGCAGATGGACTCGGCCACCAGACGGGAAAAGCTCCCCTCGCCCCAGGGAGCCTTCAGCACCGAGGGGAATCCGCACAGGAGGCCACCGAAGAGGCGAGGCAAGGCGGCGGTAAACACGTTGGCAGCTTGGAGATGCACCGCCACCCCGGGGAGGGGTCCCTGAAAACCGGCTTCCCTGGCCCGGGGACGGGGGAGTTGGGAAAGTTCCTGGCCCCGAAGGGCGGAAAAGGCGCACTCCAGACCGAAGCTCACCGATGCTGGAGACAGGCCCGTTTCATCGGGGAGACGACGAAGGGCCTCCTGCCTCTCGGGAAAGGAGGGAGAGAGCCAGCCTTCCGCCACCGCGTCCAGGAGGGAGATTCGGCCTTCATGGGGAAGAAAGGCCCACCTCCTTCCCGCTGCCAACAGGGACGACAGGTCGATTCCCCCAGTCATGACAGGCCGCCGCCTCCCTCCGTTGACCCCCATTCGTCCACCGCCAGGGAGCACCCCCGAGGAGGTGCGCCGGGAGCCCTTCCCAGCAGGGTGACCCTCCCCTCTTCATCCACCCGGCCCCGATCTTCGGTCTGGATGGCCAGCATGGACTCGGCGTTGGCCAGATCGAAGAAGCGCAGCAGACCGACCTCACCGGGGGGAAGGAGGGAGCCGGAGAGGGGATCCACCGCCCGCACCTGCAGCCAAGGGGGTCCGCGAAAGGGCCCGCCTCCCTGGGAGTAGAGCTGGGAGCACAATTCGGTCATCCCGTACTCCCCAAAGCAGGCCGTTGGGAGAAGTCCAAAGGATTCCTCAAGGAGTCCGTACACTTCCTGCCGCGACACCTCCCGGCGCTGGCCCTTGAATCCTCCCGTTTCCACAGCGCGACTTCCTTCGGGGAGGCGAAGGGGAGAGATGCCGACAGGTCGATTCTCCATCAACTCCATCCAGGCCAGGGCGGTGGCGAAGATCCCCACTGGAGTCCCGGTAACCGCCATCTCTGCCAGGCTCTCCCAGGCTCCCAGGATATCCAGGTTCCCGTTCTTCCACAGGAATCGAGAGTTTCCATCCCCCACTTGAGGGAGGAGACGCCCCACCATGTGGGAGAGAGAGGAGTGGGGGGCGGCGTCAGGAGGAGGCAGGAGGGCCAGCCAGGTCAGGGGTTGGGGAGACACCCAGGCCCGGAAGGGAGGGAGGAGGGAGGCGTGGTAGTAGGCTAGGGTGGGAAGAAGATGCCGCCCCCTTTCCCCCGCCGTGGTTCCCGAGGTCAGGAACACCGCCCGAGCTTCCTCCTCAGAAGCGGTGGAAACGTCGGCCCGGCGAAAAGCGTTCACCGCCACGGCGGGGATCTGCTCCCAGGAGGCGATGCTGACCGGGGACTTTCCCTGCCGGTCACAGAAGCTCCGATAGAGGGGGATCTGCTCATACTGGTACTGAAAGAGGATTCGGGCGAAGGCAGGGAACTCCCCTCCTTCCGGGTCCTCCTCCATGGCTGTCTTCATCCAGGCGAGAAGCTCGGGGAAGACGGGAATCGGGGAAGATTCAGGCAACAAGGAACTCGTCCAAGGCAGCGATGAATCCCTCCAACTGGGAAGCAGTCAGGCAGGAGGGGGGCTCGATGGCCAGGACCCTTCCCGAGGCACCGGCGGGCATGCACAGGTAGCCCCGTTCCTGGAGGAAGCGACTGGCGGAGACGGCGGCGGGAGGAGAAGGAGCCCGTCCACCCCCCTTTCTGTCCGCCCATTCCACTCCCCACATCAGCCCCCTCCCTCTCACATCGACCAGGACCTGGGGATGCCTCCGCTGAAGGGCGACCAGGGCCTCTCCCAAAGCCTCTCCCGTCTGCCGACACTGCTGAAGGCCCCCGTTGGCCAACACCTTCAAGGAAGCCAGGGCCATGGCCGCTCCCACCGGGTTGCCCTGGAAGGTGGAGGTGTGGAGGGCCTCGCCGGTGGAGGTTCCCCAGCGATCCATCACCTCGGCCTTTCCCAGACAGGCGGAGAGGGGATAGCCCCCGGTCAGCCCCTTGCCTACACATAGAAGATCGGGAACCACCCCTTCATAACCTGCAGCGAACCATTCCCCGGTGCGGCCAAAGCCGGTGAGGATCTCGTCCAGGACCAGCAGGATTCCCAGTCGCCGGCAGAGTTCCGCCAGGGAAGCCAGGAAGCCGGGAGGGGGCACCACCACCCCACCCCGACCGAGGATGGGCTCGATGAACACCGCTCCAATGGCCGTTCCCCCCGAATCAGGGGAGGTCACCAGGGACTCGATGGCCCCCAGCACGAACTCCCCCATGTCCTTGCCCGCCACGCCCCGAGGAGGATTTCGTGCGTCGGGATAGGGAACCCGATGGACCCGGGAGGAGAGGAGGGGCAGGAAGGGCTCTCGGAACTCCCGCCGGTAGGCCGAAACGCTCAAGGCCCCCAGGGACAAGCCGTGATAACTTCCTGAAAAAGCAATGATTTCTGGCTTTCCTGTGGCCAGGACACAGGTCTTCCATGCCGCATCAATGGCCTCAGAGCCGGTGCAGGTGTACAGCACCCGGTTGATTCCGTGGGGAGCCACTTCCACCAGGCGGCGGGCCAACTCGATCTTCACCCGGTTGGGGAACACGTCCCCCATGCCGTGGGGAAGAAGGGAGAGTTGGGCCTGGGCCGCCTCCACCACCTCGGGACGAGAGTGCCCCAGGGTGGTGACTCCAAAGGCGGAAGTCAGGTCTACGAAGCGGTTTCCATCCACGTCCCAGACGTTGGCCCCCCGAGCCCTTTCCCACACCAGAGGGTCCTGGGAGACCCCCTCCTCCCGGGCTCTACGGGCCCTCCTGGCTGTCACCGCAGGACATTCCGAGGCCGCCAGATCGTCCACCAATGCTTGGGAAAGGGGACCGGGAACCTCAGTCAGCAGTTGGGGAAGAAGTTCTCCCTCGGGTCCTGCCTCCGGCCTCCTCATCCCTCAGAAACTTCCCGACCAGTTCAGGGAAAAGGTCCCTGTCGCCAGATCCACCGACGGCAGAGGCAAAAGAACCTGCACCTCCGCCGCCTGCCGAATCCGCGCCGCCCTCTTTTTTCCTTTGGACCACATGGACAATCCCCCCGCCAGGATGCCGCCCCCCAGCGCCATCTGGCCGATGGGAAGAAGAAGAAGCACCCGGGCGTCGGAGATGCCGGCGTCCGCCAGGCGTTGCTGCCCGTCTTCGGAGTCAAACACTCCCGAACCGATGGTGGCCCCCAAAAGCCCCAGGGTCAGTCCCCCCAGCACCAGTTGGGCCCCTCCCGAGACCGCGACTCCCGAGCCGAAGTGGGACAGGGTGCGGGCCTGCCAGTAGGCGGGATCGTTGGCCACCGGCTGACGAAGCAATTCATCTCCCACGTTCATGCGGTTGAGCTGGATTCGCATCTCCGCCCCCACGCTCCAGGTAGGACCGCCGATGAACACCCCGGTGGTGCCGTAGAGAAGAAGGAAGTTCCTCAACACCGCGTAGCCGGTGGGATCCATGGCGTCGGGGCTGCGGGCGTTATAGATGACCAGGTTGATGGCCCCAAAGGTGGCGGCAATCCCCGTCAGGGTGAGAACGGCCCCCGCAGTTCGCAAGGTCTTGGATTTCTTGAGCAAAACCGGGTCAGGAAAGGGGCGGAGAGGAGGGGAGACCGGGGAGGAAGATGGCAGAGGAGGGGTGGACACCACGGCAGGAGGAGGAGGTGCGGGGGAGCCCTCCCCCTCGACAGCCCAGGTCAGGGAGGGAAGAAGAAAAGTGGCCAACAGGACCATGGCACAGAAGCGGCGAAGGGGGGGGATCACGGCGGGCACTCCCGAGGGGAGGCAAGGATAAGCGTTCGGGAGTTCCGATGCACCCCCCCCCGAGGAGTGGAGAAGAGAAGGTGAGGGCGGAGGGGTCAGGAACCTACACATTTACATTTAGCTTTGGTGGGGGGGCCCTGCGTATCAACGTGGGTGAGACGGTGGACCTCCCGGAAACCCCTGAGCAGGGCGACGAACGAAGGAACCCTGTGAAAGGCCACAGACTCCTTACCGCAGCCGCCTGACGTGGGCCCAACGCCATTCTACTCCCATTCTTCATGCACCCCGGTCAGAGACCGGTCACTCCCAGGTAGGAATCGGCAGGGATGGAGATCACGCTGTAAGGGCGGGTCTCCTCGGCGGGACCGGCAGGATCATGATGGAGGGTCTCGGAAATCTCCAACCAGCCATCCACCAGAAGCACCCTGTCTACAATCAGATCCTTCCCTCCAACCTCACATCGTTCCGTATAGGAAAGAACGGCCACCTCCGCATAGAAATCGATGGATGCAGGAACCTGATTTTGAATATATAGAAGCAATTCTATATAGCGAAGCTCCAATTCTTCTTAGGAATGAAGCAGCTCGACATACAACAGAGAGCAACATTCATCACTGGTGCCCGTCGCACATCCACCATTGGAATACGTATCTCCGTGTGCAACCAGGGTGAACGAGACTTCGGTAGCTCCATATGGAGTGGTATCGTCATCCACAGCGGTGTCATCATCCCTCGTAGTGTCGTCATCCATGGTCGCATCATCATCCACAGCAACATCCACTCCGCAGCTGGCGATGAGGAACAAGAAGGCCACTCGGGTCATTTGAGTCCTGGAAATCATGAAATCCTCCGTTCAACGCATAGGGGTGGAAGGGCCGTCAGCGTCATCCCAATCGCCGTCTTCTCAATAGAAGTCCAGAAAGACCTGCCTCTGGGTCTCTTCGTAGAGGGGATCGTTGGTGTCGGTGCTGGCGGGGACGGAGAAGGGAGGGTCCTGGGGGAGTGAGATGCTCACAAAACCCTAGAATCCTTGATGAATCTACCGACGACTGAGAAACTCGGGGAGGGGCGACACCATTTCTCCTCCCCGGGTCGGGGCGGGCATCCCGGCTTCGCGCGAACTCATGATCCGAGCCTGGACTTCTTGATCGGGTCCGTCAACAAGATTCGAGGGTTGGGTTGCCGCCTCACAACCTCTTCTTCCCATCCATAGCAACCTGCCAGGGCGGAGCAAGCGCCGTCCACCACGGTGCCCCCCAGTACGACCCCCTGCAAAGACACCAACCCTTTTCTCAGGAAAACGGCTCACCAGAGTGGGTCTTCATCCAATAAAGAACGTGAAACCGTTCAGGTAGTCAATCCAGCCCTCCCAAGAATGGGACCATCTCTCCGTTCCCTCCGTTCCTCCGCTCCTCCGTTTCAAAAATGCCTTTGGAATGAGGGCCTTGCATGGATGCAGGATGGATACGAATTCGGCCGACATAGGGAGGTGCTTCTGGAGCTGAGAACGACTTGAACGCACACATCCCCCAAAAGCCCTCCGTATCCCCCATCCTACCGTCCCCTCTCCAGTCCCTTGGCGTCTTGGCGCCTTGGCGACCTGGCGTTGAAAGTCCGAAAAGAACCCAGGTCCCAGGCCCCTGCCTCTCCCCTCACAACCTCCCCCTCCCATACCTCCACAGCCTCCCCATGGCCGACCACGCGTCATCCACCACCGTATAGGTGAGGGGGACCAGGAGCAGGGTGAGGATCGTGGAGGCCACCAGCCCGCCGATCACCGCTCTTCCCAGGGGGTGGTAGGGGATTC
Organism: uncultured Rickettsiales bacterium; assembly: GCA_964426935.1. GTDB lineage: Bacteria > Myxococcota_A > UBA796 > UBA9615 > JAKLKC01 > CAYRTW01. Next base: position 2,077 of record CAYRTW010000155.1, on the reverse strand, counting down.
CCGCCATGTTGGCCTGCCCGACAGCCAGGGGGATCAGCCCCACCAGGGTAGTGCCGGCGGTCATCACGATGGGCCTCAGCCGCTGCTGCCCGGCGAGAAGCAGGGCCTCGTCGCGGGAAAGCCCCTCCTGGCGAAGCTGCTCCACCCGATCCACCAGGACGATGGCGTTGTTCACCACGATGCCAATGAGCACCACCAGACCGATGCCCGCCATCAGATCGAAGGGGGTGCCGGTGAGAAACAGCATCCAATACACCCCGAAAAAGGCGAAGGGAATGGACGTGAGAATGGACAGGGGCAGGGAAAAGCTCTCAAACAGCATCCCCATCAGCAGGAACACCAGGATGATGGACATGAGCAGGGCAAACTGCTGGGCCTGGTCCTCCTCCTCCATGTCGTTGAACCGCTGCCCCTTGGTCCAGGAATAGCCCCGGGGAAGCTCAAGGGTGAGGAGGGCCTTGGAAATGGACTGGAGGGCCTCTTCCGGATCGTCCCCCTCCAGTTGCAGGGTGATGGGAAGGGAGGTCTTTCCGTCTTCCCTGCGGATTTCGCCGTACCCCCTTCCCGGGGTGAGCCGGGTCACCTCGCCGACAGACACCCTCTCTCCCCCGAGCCCCGGCAATCCCAGGTTCTTCACATCTTCCAGACTCTGGCGATCCGCCGCCCGGAACCCCGCCAACACCGCCATGGGCTCATCGTCGTGCCACAGGGGGGGAAGCTCCACCCCTCGCAGGGCAAACCCCAGGGTCTGGGCCACCACCAAAGGAGAAAGTCCCGTCTTCGACGCCATTTCTCGATTCACACTGACCCGCATTTCGTCGGAGGAATCCGACGATGTGTCGATCTCGGCAGTGCGCACCTGAGGAACCTGGAGAAGGCGGCGACGCACCTCCCCGGCCAGCTCCATCAGTCGGTCGCTGTCCTCCCCATAGAGGGTGATGGTGGTCTCCTTGCCCCCGCTCCCCTGCTGACTCCAACCTACGTACACCTCGCATCCGGGAAATTCGGGGAGCTCCTTCTCCACCCGGGTCAGGATCTCCTCCCGAGTAGGATCCCCCCTCCTGCGGTCCTCCAGGAACACGTTGACGTAGCCGCGAGATGAGGTGGCCCCCTGTCGGGTGCGGATTGCCCGGATGTGCCAGTCTTCCTTGTGAGTCAGGTATCTCCCTTCCAACTCGCTGAGGATTTCCAATCTTTCCAGGTAGGTGAGGTTGCGGGGCATCTCCACCGTCACCACAAAATCCCCCAGGTTCCCTTCGGTCTCGTCGGTTTTTTCCGTCCCTCCCATGGCGACAAAGGTGGACAGGAACAGGAGAAATCCCAACAGGAGGGCTTCGCTCCTCCGCCTCAGACACAGGTCGAGGAGGAGGCGGTAGCGGTCCACCATCCATCGGGAGAAGGCCGGCTCGGAAGCGGCGGTTTCCCCTCCCAGGGAGAGGGTCCCCAAGGGGATGAACACCAGGGCCACCAGGAGGGAGGCCAGGAGGCAGAAGCACACCGGGAGGCCCAAGGCCGCCATGAAGAACGAGAACGAGGCGTCGCTCCCCATGAAGATGAGGGGCAGGAACACCACGATGGAAGACGAGGTGGCGGCGACGATGGCCAGGGCCACTTCGCCGGTACCCCGAATGGCGGCGGTACGCGAATCGGCCCCCAGCTCCTTCCAGCGGTAGATGTTCTCCACCACCACGATGGCGTTGTCCACGGTCATCCCCACCGAGAGCATCAGCCCCATCAGGGACAGGAGATTCAGGCTGTCTCCCCGAGCATACATCCACACCAGGGTCATCAGAGCCGATAGGGGAATGGACAAGGCAATGATCAGGGTGGTGCGCCACCGTCTCAGGAAGGCGAACAGGATGGCCACCGCCAGAAGGCCCCCCACCAGACCGCTCTCCACCAGATTCCACAGGCTCTCCTGGATCATCTTGGCCTGATCAAAGAAGAGGTGGAACTTCCATCCACTGAGGTCAGGGGCGTTGGGCAGCTCCTCGTTGAGAACCCGGCGCACCTCCGTTCCCACCTCCACCGTGTTGGCGTGAGATTCTTTGTAGACCTCCACCGACACCCCCGGCGC
>CAYRTW010000154.1:0-14129 GCA_964426935.1 uncultured Rickettsiales bacterium | reverse complement strand
AGAATGGCTCCCAACCACGACTCACCCCCTCCTCTCACTTTCCCGGCGTGCGCCCCTCCCCATCTGCCCCATTGTGTGCCGAAGGTTCAGACGAGTAAGATGGCGGGCCTTGATCCATCCTTCCCCTCCGCCCCTTCCGGCGGAGATCCGCTGGCCGGCGCTTTACTTCCCATGGCTTCTGATATTCACATTGATGCGGAGACCATGCCCCCTCCCTCGGGGGAAGAGGCGTTTGTTCCCGCGCCCTTCGGGAAGTACTACCTGATTGATCGAATCGCTGTGGGGGGCATGGCGGAGATCTTTGTCGCCAAGACCTTCAGCCACGGCGGTTTTGAAAAGAAGCTGGTCATCAAGCGCATCCTGTCGATGCTGACCTCCAACGAAGAATTCGTGGGGATGTTCATTGACGAGGCCAAGCTCTGCGTTCTCCTCAGCCATCCCAACATCGTCCAGGTGTACGACTTCGGTAAGCTGGAAGATCACTACTTCATCGCCATGGAGGCGGTGGAGGGGAAGGATCTGAAGACAGTGATGCGGAGAGTGTCACGTTCGGGGGGTGTCATGAACCCTCTGTTCGCTGCCACCATCGCCTGGAACGCTGCGCGAGGCCTCGATTATGCCCACAAGAAGAAGGACTCTCACGGGAGGGATTTGAGCATCGTCCACCGGGATGTTTCTCCCTCCAATGTGCTTCTGGCATACGAGGGGGCGGTCAAGATGGTGGATTTCGGCATTGCCAAGGCCGCCACGACCACCTACGACACCCAGGAGGGGGTTCTCAAGGGCAAGTTTGAGTACATGAGCCCGGAGCAGGCGTGGGGAAAGGTCATTGATCGCCGTTCCGACGTGTATTCCCTGGGGATCGTTCTGTGGGAGATGGTCACTGGCCGGCGATTGTTCAAAGGGGACAGCGATCTGGGGACTCTGGAAAGAATTCGCCACGGCGTTGTCGAATCCCCCCGGGCCGTTCATGCCGACGTGCCCGTCGCCCTGGAACGGATCATCTTGAAGGCGCTGGCCCCCCTTCCCTCCGAAAGATATTCCGATGCTGCGGCCATGGCATCGGATCTACGCGAGTTCCTTCTCCCCCAGACTCCCGAAGAGGTGGGGGAGCGTTTGGGGGAGTGGGTGACGTCCCTGTTTGGGGAGGAGATCGAAGGGGAAAAGGAACGGCTGGAACGCAATAGCGGCGATGCCCTGCAATTGCTGGCAGTGGATGACGATCTGGACCTGGAAGAGCACGGGGAGGAGGACCCGGCGTCAGGACCTCCGCTGAAGGTTCCGAAGGAGGAGACTCATCCGTTCTCCGTTGCTCCTTCCCGATCTCCAGCGCTTGGGCAGACGCCTGCTTCAGGGGGGACTCCTACTCTGGCTCCCGCTGTGGGAAGTCCGTTCCCCTCTCCGGCTTCTTCCCCGGTGATCACGGCGCAACTTCCCCGAGTTGGAGAAGAAAAATCCAGAACCCCATGGATGTTCCTGGGAATCGGCCTCGTTCTGATTCTCTTCCTGGCGTGGATTTTGTTCAGGCCTGCGACCGAGGGACCCGTCGCTGAAGCCCCCTCCGATTCCATTCCCCCGACAGTGGAGTCAACGAGCCCTCCTCCGGCGCAGATCCCCCCTCCGGTCCTCTCTTCTGTCCCAGTCGAATCGGGCTCGGGTGGCGATGCCGCAGTGCCTGCCGTCGAGGCACCTCCTCCTTCGGGGACTTCCTTGCCTCGGCAAGGGAACCCGCGCCCTCAGGAATCGGCACCACCCGTTCGCCCGGTGGAGCCCGAAGTGATTGCCGATGCGGGGAAAGGAGGGGACAAGGCACCGGTGCTTATCCTGGAGTCTCGCCCCTCTCGCGCTGAGGTCCGCATTGACGGCAAGGTGGTAGGGCGCACCCCTTATCAGTTCACTGGAGGCACTGCGGGTAAAGCCTACAGCATTGAGCTGGGTGCAGAAGGATATGAGAGCGAACAGTTCTCCCAGGAATACCCGGAGTCGGGAGCTTCAAGAGTGTCCCGCACTCTAACCCCTCGTGCCGTAGAAGCGGCGGGCAAACTCAGCGTTCGCATCAACGGGGGGTATGCGGATCTGTTCATCGACGGAAAGCCCCGGGGGAGGGCGCCCACCACCCTGACCTTGCCCCCAGGCTCCTACGCCGTGCGAATGGTCAACGGAGCAGCTCGGTTGGATCGGACTGTACAAGTGGCGGTAAAATCAGGAGAAACCGCCGTAGTCGCCGAATCCATTGGGGAATAGATATTCCCCTTCTTTTCCTCTCTTCATGCCTCAAACCGCCACTCCCTCAGGCATGGTAGACTGCCACGGCCATGCAGCTTCCCTCTTCACAGCTACCCTATCGCATGGGTCGTTACGAGCTTCAGGCGGAGATCGGCCGGGGCGCGTACGCCACCGTCTATCGAGCCAGGCTGACGGGCCCCATGGGCTTCCAGAAGAAGGTCGCCCTCAAACTGGCGCGCTCTCCCTTGACCGAGGCACCTGACGACGACGAAGGCCGCATCAAGGCCTTGGTGAATGAGGCGCGTATTGGTGGCCGGCTCCAGCATCCCAACATCGTGGAGATTTATGAGTTCGGCCGCATCGAGGGCTTCTATTTCATCGCCATGGAGTTTGTAGACGGACTGACCATCGGCCAGATGCTGGAGGTCATGAAGATTGGGGGTCGGGCCATGCCCGCAGGGGTCGCCGTGGAGGTGGTGGCCCAGGCGTGCCGTGGTCTTGCTTACGCCCACGATCTAACCGATGAGGCGGGGAATCACCACAGGGTGGTCCATCGGGATCTCAAGCCAGCCAACCTGATGGTGGGAAGGACCGGGCTGGTGAAGATCATGGACTTTGGCATCGCCAAGTCGGCAATCTCCTTGTTCCAGACCGCAGAGGGGCTGACCAAGGGGACTCCCATGTACATGTCCCCGGAGCAGGTCTATGGCCGTCCGGTGACTCCCGCCTCCGACATTTTCGCCATCGGTTCCATCCTTTTCGAGATGGTCACTGGCGAACCCCTCTTCTTGGGGGACAGTGTGGTTGAAATCATTGAGAAGGTGGCTGAGGAAGACAGCACGCCTCGATTGGAGCGCATGCGGTATCGCCTGGGAGGGATGGTCCCGGTTCTCAGCCGCTGCCTCGCCAAGCATCCTCGTCAGCGCTACTCCTCAGCAGAGCAGCTTCTGATAGATGTAGAGGCGCTGAGAGCGGAGTTCCCCATGATCCAGTCTACAGCAGCCCTCCTCCAGGAGATCGAAGCGATCCGGGCCGCTGGAACTGGGGTAGCCGCTCCACGTCTGGCTCCTGCCGTCTCACCCCCTCCCCCCTCTCGTTTCAGCCCCCCACCGATTCAGCTCGACAGATCTTCTCCCTCTCAGGCGGAACACTCCCTGGAACTTGAGCCCAACGCGGCTTCTTCGACCATTGAGATCCTCGTGGAGGAAGAAGAATCGGGGCCGAGAGATCCTTTCCATCCCTCCATGGCTCGTTCCGCTCCGGGGATTCCTATCTCTCCTGTGGCCCCCTCCACCACTCGTGCCGCCCCTGGCCCCACAACAGCCCCCCCCCCGCCTTTTTCACCCCCTCCCGCCTCTCCTTTCTCTCGCCCCAGTGCCCCCGTGCGATCCGAGCCCCCTTCCTCCCCCAACCCCGGCGGCGTCCCTCCGCCGGCAGAGCGTCGCCGCTCTCGCCCCGGTCCGGGAAGCTGGTCGGTGGTGTTGCCGGCCATGGGCCCTGAGTTCGTTCCCGCCAGGCCAGCCGGGGAACCACCCCCTCGCGGAAAACGCCCTCCTCTCCCCCCTCCTTCCGAGCCCGACCTCGCGGCGATGTCCTTGGAACTGGTGGCTCTGCCTCCCCTCAAGCCTGGGCGAGACTGAGGGGAAGCCTGATTTCCTTCCCCCTCACTGGGGCCTACTGACTGCTGCCGAAGGTGATGGTGATGACTCCGGTATCACCGCTCACCGCTTGCTCCTGGGCAGACAGGCCAAAGCCAATCCCGACCCCAGCCCCAGCAGCCACCATCCCTCCCAGGATCGCCCAGAACCAGGGCCGCCGTGCCACCGACACCCGGGCAGGTTTTGTTGCCCCTGTCCCCGCCTCGGCGACGGCGGAGCCCGTTCCCAAGGCAGTGGTTCGGCCATTTCCCAAAAGGAGGTCGTTCAAAACGGGGTTTCGACCCAAATACAGAGGAGCGATGGAGGTGCCCACCGCATCGTCCGCCAGACTCCCGTCCGGCCGGGTTGCCTCCACAAGTTTCGAGACCATGCGTCCGACGATCTCATCCGCCCCCTTCTGGGCCAGGAGTACATCGGCCACCTGGGGTCGGGAGAACCGCCCGTCGCGCCGACTGTAGGACTGAAGACGAAAGTTGCCGGTGTCATCAAAGGAGGCGAGCAGGAGAAGGTCGGTTCCTGCCGCTCGGGCGAGGCGTTCGTACACCGCTTGAGTGCGTTTGGACTGTTTTCCTTCCATCTCCTCGGGCTCTCGCTGTGCTTGAAGGGTGCCCGGGCCAAATTCGATGCGTGGGGTCACTTCTTTGCCAGCCTGGGCATCCAAGGTAAGAAACGCCCGACCTTTCTGAGGATGGGATACCGCCAGATAGTGGCGGCCGGGACGGACATCCAGGGTGATGGGAGCGACGCCAACCTGCTTGCCATCCAGGATCACCAGTGCCGCCCCGGCCTCGGGCCCGATGCGGAGGGAGGCGGGGTTGGCGCGCCTCGCCGACTCCTTTACGCGATTGAACAGGGCAATCACGTCTTCGGGAAATCTCACCGGATCCAGGGAACGCTCCGGATCGACTGCGGCAGCGCGGGCGAACCATTCCTCCGCCTTGGCGGTACCTCCCGTCCAACTGGCACAGAGCCCGTTGTAGAGGTAGAGATCCACCACCAGTTGGGGGTCTCGCAGGAATTCACCCCATCGATCCAGGAGTTGCAGTGCCCGATCCAAACTGGCCTGGGCCTCCTCGATCTGAGCGGACTCAAACAGCTTTTGTGCCCCAATCAGTTCAAAGCGGGCTGCCCCCAGAAAACCCTCTGTCAACACATCATCCCGCCGGGCAAACACTGCCGAACCGGTCTGATCCAGATCCCGGTATTGAACATTCGAGGCATCCTCCAGGGAGAGAGCCACCCACCGGTTCACCTCGGCGACCTTTTCCGAGTCCATCTCGGTGTTCCCATGCACTCCGAAGAAAGAGATCGTGGGACCCGCCTCAGCGCTCTGTGAGGGCAGGGAAGGAAGTCCCACCAGAAGGGAGGCCAGCAGGGCAGCCAGAGCGCGAAAGAAAGAAGAAGATTCAAGCATGGGCGGACTACGAGCCCCAGAAGATCGGCGGGAGTCTCCCATTCCACGGCCTGAATCGTCAAGGAGCGAATCCCCCTGCGGGTCAAAGCCAAGGATCCATACAACGGGCAGGGCCACTGGATCCGACTGGAAAGGGCTCGGAGCTCCCAAGTGTCCGAGGGGGCGCCTGAAAATCAGACAGGTGTTCGAAAATCGGACACCATCCGAGTCCGTACCGGGCGAAGTACTTCCAACAAATATAATAATATCAATATTTTATAAATATTCACTCCGTTGGCCGGGTTCGTGCTCAGTGGGGGCGCGGAGTGAACATGCCCTCATCCATCTTTCCTTTTCTTGCCCGTCTTCGTCGCCCGGATGCGTCCGATTCATCCTCTGCGAAAGCCCATCCTCGCTCTGAGTCCTCGCCTTTTCTCAGAGAGGGAGGAGAGGGAGCATGAGATCTCGAGTCTTTTCAGGAGCGATTGATGGGCTGGACGCCTACGTCGTGGAGGTGGAGGTGGACATGCAGGCCCGGCTTCCCGGAGTGGCCACGGTGGGTCTACCGGCGGTGGCGGTTCGAGAAAGCAAGGAGAGGGTGCGCGCAGCCATCACCAATTCCGGATTCGCTTTTCCCCAACGGCGGATCACCATCAATCTGGCTCCCGCCGGCAGCAAAAAAGAAGGGACGGCTCTGGATCTTCCGATGGCGGTGGGAATTCTGCGCGCGGCTGGGATGGTGGAGGGAGAACGGGCCGATCAATGGATGATGGTGGGGGAATTGGGGTTGGACGGAGAACTTCGAGGTGTTCGGGGGACCCTGGCCCTTGCAGCGGCGGTCGCCAAGGCGGGGCTGCTGGGGATTATCGTCCCTGCTGAAAATGCCTCAGAGGCGGCCCTGGTGGAAGGCATCGAGGTTGTTGGTTTGTCGCGGTTGTCCGAAGTAGCAGAATTTCTTCGCGGCAGCGAAAAGCCCAGAGCCCGCCCCCTCAGCGGCGAGGAAATATCTCGGTCTGTTGCAGTTCCTCCGGTGGATCTCGCAGACGTTCGTGGACAGGCCCAGGCAAGGCGGGCGTTGGAAATCGCAGCAGCGGGGGAACACAATCTGCTCCTGGTTGGGGCCCCAGGAGCCGGCAAATCGTTGATTTCGCGGTGTCTCCCTGGTCTCCTCCCGGAACTCTCTCCAGGAGAGGCCTTGGAAGTGTCACGGATTTATTCGGTGGCGGGTCTGTTCCGTGCCGACGTAGGGTTGATGCGCCAACGCCCTTTCCGTGCCCCTCATCACACCCTGACTGCTCAGGCATTGGTCGGAGGAGGGGGGGTGCCCCGGCCGGGGGAAGTGACCCTGGCCCACCACGGGGTGTTGTTCCTCGACGAACTGCCTGAGTTTCCCCGGGCCGTCCTGGAAGTCTTGAGACAGCCGCTGGAGGATGGTTTCGTCACCATTGGTCGCGCACGAGGATCGGTTTGCTACCCCTCCCACATCATGGTTGTGGCCACAGCGAACCCTTGTCCCTGCGGACGACTCGGAGATCCAGAACTACCCTGCACCTGCCTGCCTCAGGCGGTGGCTCGATATCAGTCGAGGGTCAGCGGCCCCCTTCTGGACCGCATCGATCTTCAGATCGGAGTATCGCGGATGCGGTACTCCGATCTCCGAGGTGCGGCCCAGGGAGAATCCACCGAAACAGTAAGGCAGAGGGTGGCAGCGGCGCGTCAACGCCAGGATCAGCGGTTGCAGCATCGCCCTGCGGGAGTGCGAACCAACGCCCGGATGTCCCGGCGCGAACTGCTCAAGAACTGCCTTTTGGACGATGCTGCCGAGGGGTTGATGCGGGCTGCCATGGAGAGGTTCCACCTCTCGGCTCGGGGGCATGATCGAGTGCTGAAGGTAGCCCGAACCATCTCAGATCTGGATGGGAAAGAGAGGATCGGAGTAGCCGAACTCGCCGAAGCCATTCAACTGCGAACCCGCGGTGCTGAAGGTGTCTCACCTTCGTAAGGGGGCGATGCGTGTGGGCATTCATGGATGCAGAAAAACGTCGCGGCCGGTCAGCGACTGCGGAGAAGCAAATGGTGACGAAGAGTTTCAAACAAATCCCCCTCAGCATTCCCAGGGACCCTCTTGGCGTGATGGTCGGCTCGGGCGGTGTACCCCTGAGCGAGGTTGCGAACCTCGGCCAGGGCCTGCTCCCTGGCTGCCGAAGGCACTTCATCAAACCAGACACGACGGCACAGGTCCGCATCCCGGAGGCTCGAATCCGCGAAAAAGGAGGTCAAGTGGGATTGCCCAGGGGGCCAGGCCCGAATCAGAGCGGCAGTCACCGCGTTGGTCTTTCCTTCAACCCAGTCAGAAAAGGGGGGCTTGCCGGTTTCCTCCGCTTCAAAATCCAACACATCATCCATCAACTGGTAGGCAATCCCGGTAAACCTGCCGATGGCGGCGAAGTCCTCAGCCAGGTCGCTGCGCCGGGCGAGGCGGGCGGGAAGCCAGGTGCACAAGGAGAGGAGGGAAGCGGTCTTGAGTTCCGCAACCGACACGCAGGAATCAACATCCCCATGGGCCGTTCCCCGCAGTTCGTATTGGAGCGCCTCTCCCGCAACCAGATCCTGGATGGTTGCCGATACCACTCGAACCACTTCCAGATCCCCAAGCTCGGCGAGCCTTCCAGTGACTTCGGCGAGAAGGGCATCGCCGGCCAGTACAGGGAGGGTGTTGTCAAACACTGCATTTGCCGTAGGACGATTCCTTCGGGTCAGGGCCCGGTCGATGACATCGTCATGGAGGAGGCTGGCGCCGTGGATCAACTCGGTGACAAGGGCATAGGGAGCGATGCGAGCGGATTCCACGCCAAGAGAGCGCCCCAGAAGCCACACGATCATGGGTCGGATCAGCTTTCCAGGCTCACGAAACAGGTGCATCCGCGCCGCTCCAAAACGAGCCGCAAGATGGGTGTGCGGGTCGGCCTCCAGATCCTCCAGAAAGGCAGACACCGAAGCACGTGCCGCCAAAAGGGGCTCGGTGATCGCGTTTCGCATGGGATCGGGTCGAATCCAGGGGGTGAAAGGAACCTCGGCCAGGCTCATCGACGCATCTCCAAGGTGAGCAGGCGAGCCGCGTCTCTGAGGGTCCGCCGAAGTCCCGAAGTGTCGGCACTTCGTACTCCTACCACCACTCTCAGGATATTCTGGCCTACTCGGGTCATTCCCAGAAGGAAATCCACTCGTCGTCGATCATACGGACCCTCTCCCCTGAGGCGCATTTCCTCGGAGGCAGCCTCCAGGGCCAGGCGTGCCTTTTCCAGCAACATCCACTCTCGAGTTCGCAGAACGTCGGAGATGACTGGCCACACATCATGGGTCGCCCGATATGGAGCGGTGCGCTGGGTACCCTGGGGGGCCACCAGACCCCACTCTTCCAGTTCACTGATAGTCGAACTGACCAGGGCCTTGCTGATTCCAAGGCATCGAGCGATCTCCTGCTGGGAACGGGCATGGCGGGAAAGAGCCAGGAATGTCCACATGCGCCCGTGGATGTTCTTGAACCCCCAGTACTCGATGAACTCACCCACTCGATCACATACGTCCAAGACGCGACGATCGAGAAGACTACCGGCAGCGTCGGTAGTCCGATTTTCTCGCGCGGTTCCGATGTCTTCAACGGGCACTGGGTTTCTATCCATGGCTCCTGGCTCGCAGTTGCCCGCAGGCAGTGGAACTATTATGTTTGCCGCGTTCGGAGTTCAAGAGCCCATGAACAACTTTGTGCCGGAAGTGCCTGATTCGTTTCCGCCACATCCCCGTGGGGATTCCTCATCCATCCCATCCACGCTGCCTCTTGAAGTTCGGGATGTGGGCACGCTTGTTCTGGAAGAAGGAGAGGACTTATCTTCTTTTCTGGCGCTGCCCGACTTGGGAGTTGCCGCATGGTTCCGGTTGCCGGATGGAAGGGAGTTCTTGGGCCTTGGAGAGGTGGATCGGGTAGAAGGGAGGGGAGAACAGCGGATCAATCAGTTGGCCGAAGGAGTGCAGCGGATCGCTCTCAGGCTCCAACAGCAGGGTAGCGGGCCCCTTCCCGGACTCCTGGGGGGCTTCGCGTTTTCCGCTGGACCCTTCTCCGATCCCTGGAGCGGTCACCCTGACGCCCGGCTGATTTTGCCTCGCCTGTGGTTGGAGCGACGTGCTTCAGAGGATCGAGCCAGAGTCTCACTGATAGCAGGAGAGGAGGAGGACGTCTCACTTGATCTAGAGGCTCTGTGGCGCGAAGCCAAGGCAGAACTGGCTACTGGGCGACGCGCGGGCATGGTGCCCCTGGGTACTCCGTCATCACTGCCGAGGGAACTCTGGCGCCGCCAGGTCCAGTGGGCCCGAGGAGCCTTTCAGGAGGGTCGGCTGGAGAAAGTGGTTCTGGCCCGGGCGGAGGTACAGGCCACGGAGTGCTCGGGCTCTCCTTTTGCCCACGGTGCAGCCGTAGCAGGTCGTCTGGCACGGAGATATCCAGGGTGCTACGTGTTTGGCCTGCGAGGATGGGCGTCGGGGAGTTTCTTTTTTGGGGCCTCGCCGGAGAGGCTGGTCAAAGTGGCGGGAGGGGAGGCTTCGGTGTCGGCGCTGGCTGGATCGGTGGCGCGTGGAAGCAGTGCAGAAGAAGACCGGCAATTGACCCACCACCTGGAAACCAGTCCCAAAGAGGAGAGGGAGCACCGTCTGGTGCGGGAGGCCATTGTTTCCTCGCTCGAACCTCTTTCCACGGAGGTCCGAGAGGGGGCTCGGGAAGTATGGCGTCTTCCCAACATTCAGCACCTGCATACCCCGGTTCTGGCGCAATTGAGGGCCGGAGTTGGGGTTCTCCAGGTGGCTGCAGGTCTTCATCCCACTCCTGCAGTGGCGGGCTGGCCGGTACTTGCGGCACGAGAGGCGATTCGCCATCTGGAGCCGGTACCCAGGGGATGGTATGCGGGGGCGGTGGGATGGGTGGACATGGATGGGGAAGGTGAACTGGCCGTTTCTCTACGATGTGGATTGATGAGGGAGGGCAGGGTGTGGACCTTCGCTGGCGCCGGGCTGGTAGAGGGAAGTGAGGTCGAGGCGGAGTGGAGGGAAACGACCTTGAAGCTGCTTCCGGTTCAGGAGTCCTTGAACCCAGAAGAGGTTGCGGAGTCTTCCCGGCGTTCGGTTTCCTGAGGCCGGTATGTCCATTCTCTCCAACCACGAAGCGGCGGCTCTCCTCGCCAGGTCCCTGGCAGATCTGGGGGTTCGGGAGGTGTGTATTTCCCCTGGTTCCCGTTCTGCCCCTTTGGCGGTGGCCGTGTCGCGGGAGACCAGGCTGAAGGTTCATGTCGTCTTGGATGAGAGGGCCGCCGCGTTTTTTGCCCTGGGCAGGATTCTTCGCACTTGCAGGCCCGTCGCCGTGGTGTGTACATCGGGAACCGCTGCGGTCAATCAAGCCCCGGCGGTCGCGGAGGCCTTCCATGCTCGCCTTCCCCTGCTGGTCCTGACAGGGGATCGGCCTCCAGAATCACGGGATAACGGCTCTCCCCAGACACTGGATCAACGGGGGATTTTTGGCTCACACCTGCGTTGGTTTCATGAGATGGCCGTACCCGGAGAGGCGGGAGCCACTGCCCCCTATGTGGCCAGTGTCATTTCTCGGGCTGTGGGGAGGGCGACGGGTCTTCCTGCAGGTCCTGTTCATGTCAACATCCCCCTGCGTGAGCCGTTGGCACCGGGACGGAAGGAACTGGAGGGGATGGAGATCCCTTGGGGAAGGGCCCCCCGAAGCCACCGTCGCCGACGGGGCGCTCCTCTCGTGGAGGCGTCCTGGCTGGCGGAGGAAGTGCAGCGCCATCCCCGTGGAGTGATCATTTGCGGTCCCTCTCGCCCTGAGCCTGGCCTGGCTCGTGCCGTGGCCCGCTTTTCCGAGCGCAGCGGGTACCCGGTTCTGGCGGATGCGGCGTCTCCTGCCAGGAGATCTGTGGAGTTTCCTCATCATGATCTGTACTTGCGGGCCCCTGAGTTCCTGGCTCCTGAAGCGGCTCCACAAAGGGTAATTCGAATCGGGGCATGGCCGACATCCAAACCCCTTTTGAACTGGTTGAAGGCGCACCCTCACGGGGAGCACATCGTTCTTGACGAGACCGGAGAGTGGCGAGATCCCTTCTTCTTGGCAGAGAAGATCCTGATAGGGGATCCCATCTCCCTTCTCCAGGGGGCAGCAAGTCGGATGGAGCCTGTTTCAGATCCCGGGTGGAGTTCTCTTTTTTCCGTGGCGTCTCGGGCAGTAATTGAGCTGTGCCAACCTGGAGGGGAGGGACCGTCCTCCACAGCGACCAGCTTGTCTGGGCCCGTGATTGCTCGCGTATTGGATGAGTTTCTTCGGTCCGCCTCTCCCAAACCGACCCTGTTTTGTGCCAGCTCCATGGCGATTCGGGACCTGGATTCCTGGCTGGGAGTCCAAAAGGGGGCGGTGACCATCTTGTCCAATCGAGGGGTGAACGGCATTGACGGCACCCTTTCCACTGCGGCGGGAGTCGCTTCCTCGGGGGGAAGGGTTTTAGCGCTGGTGGGGGATTTGGCGTTTCTTCATGACCTTTCAGGGCTGCTGTTGATGCAGAAGGATGGGACCCAACTTGATCTGGTGGTCATGGACGACGGCGGGGGCACGATTTTTCATTACCTGCCGATTGCCCAGTCTGGGGATGTCGACTTTGACCGTCTCTTCTACACTCCTCACCATCAGAACCTTTCCGCCATTGCGTCGGGCTTTGGCCTTCCCTGTGTGGGAGTGGACAGCCCAGCAGGGTTTGCACGGGCCTTGGACTCCCCTCCTCCTGGGGGATCTCGGATGATTCATCTTCGTGTCCATCGTCAGGAAACCGTTGACGCGCACCGGAAGTTTGCGGCGATGGCGGTGGAGGCGGTGGGGCAGAGATTGATGGAGGAGGGGCTGGTGAATCGGCGGTGGACCTCTCCTGCATCGCCGAGGGACAAGGAAGAGGAGAGTCACTCCTGGGTTGAGCGGAAATGGTCCTTTCCGTCGGGCCTCGTTTTGGGGGGAAAGGAAGGAACCGGCGACGGAACAACGGCGGTGTTGTTGCATGGGTTTGCCGGGAGTGAACGGCATTGGGAACCTGTCCTGGGGGCGCAGGAATGGGAAGGGACGCATTTCCTCCTTCCCGATCTCCCCGGCCATGGGGAGTCGGTCGGCGCGGTGGGGGAGGAGTCCATGTCGTTGCCCCAGTTGCTTGATGATTTGGTGGCCCTCGCCGGGGAAGGCCGGGCGGTGTGGGGCGGATACTCCCTGGGAGGAAGGTTGGCCCTTCAAGTAGCGGTCCGGCATCCCCAGAAGGTTGAAGCATTGGTGCTGGTTTCATCTTCTCCGGGCATCGAGGGGAAGGAGGCCAGGCGGGCAAGACGCGAACGGGATGAGGCGTGGGCTCAGTTGGCGCTATCCATGCCACCTGCGGAGTTCCTGACCGCGTGGAAGTCACAGACCCTGTTTTCTTCTTTGCGGAGGGGAAGTGAAGAGGTGCGTCGTCGAGATGACTTCGGGCGGACAGGAGTGACCCCTTCGGGGCTTGCCACCTCGCTGCGCCTCCTTGGGGCGGGGACTCTTCCCCCCTTGTGGGACCACCTTCCCCACCTGTCCATGCCGGTCCTCTTGGTGGTAGGAGGGGAGGATCCCGTCTACCTGGATATCACCGCTCACATGGCCCGGCAGATTCCCAATTGTCGGCGGGTCGTGTTGCCTGGAGTCGGGCATGCCTTGCCGGTGGAGGCCCCGGAACCCCTCTCTCTGGCTCTTCGATCCTTTCTGTCATCTCTTTCCTGACCCTTTCCTGACCCTTTCCTGATTTAGGAGATCGCTCATGACCGTTCAATGGAACCTGGAAAATGGCTACGAAGACATCCTGTTTGGCAAGGCTGATGGCATTGCCCGGATTTCCATCAACCGCCCCCAAGTCCGCAACGCCTTCCGTCCTCAGACCATCAAGGAACTTCAGCGGGCCTTTGAGGATGCCAGGGAGGACTCGGACATTGGCGTGATCATCTTGACCGGTGAGGGAGGAGAGGCGTTTTGTGCCGGAGGTGACCAGAAAGTGAGGGGGAATGCTGGCTATGTAGGAAAGGATGGTGTGCCCCGTCTCAACGTCCTGGATCTTCAGCGGCAGATTCGCACCCTTCCCAAGCCGGTCATTGCCATGGTGGCCGGTTATGCCATCGGGGGAGGGCATGTGCTCCATCTGGTTTGTGACTTGACCATTGCTGCGGAGAATGCTCGTTTCGGTCAGACCGGGCCCAGGGTGGGTTCCTTCGATGGGGGATATGGCGCCAGCTATATGGCCCGCATCGTTGGCCAGAAGAAGGCCCGGGAAATCTGGTTTCTGTGTCGTCAATATGACGCCGCTCAGGCTCTCCAGATGGGGCTGGTCAACGCCGTGGTCCCATTGGAAAGGTTGGAGGACGAGACCGTGGCGTGGTGCCGGGAGATTCTCGCCAACAGCCCACTCGCCCTGCGATGCTTGAAGTCTGCTCTCAACGCGGATTGTGACGGGCAGGCTGGACTTCAAGAACTGGCGGGAAACGCCACTCTCCTCTTCTATATGACCGAGGAAGGTCAAGAGGGGCGCAATGCCTTCGTTCAAAAGCGAAAGCCGGACTTCAAGAAGTTCCGGCGCCTCCCGTGAGTCCTCCTCTTTCCCCCTTCGCCGCATGGTGGATGGCAATACGCCCCAAGACCTTGTCGGCGTCGGTGGCTCCGGTGTTGGTGGGAACATCGGTGGCGTTGGATGCGGGGCACTTTCACCTGCTGCCCGCCCTGGGCTCTCTCCTGGGAGCCCTTCTCCTTCAGGTAG
>CAYRTW010000153.1:0-14190 GCA_964426935.1 uncultured Rickettsiales bacterium | reverse complement strand
TGACCGTTGTGCTGCCGGGTTTCTCCCCTTTGCAAGGGGATGGGGAGGGGTGGGGGGATGGGAGGGACAGGCATGGGTGCCGTCGATGCTATCATTCCCGCCGCCCCTGCGGCCTCCCCGAGGCGGTTCCCTCTCCCACACCCATGTCCACCTTCTCCACCATTGATCGACGCGGAGCCTCCCTGATCCTCTGGATGCTTCTTTGGGTTGCGCTGGCTCTGGTGATTTCAGATCTTAATGAGATCAAGTATCTGCAAGAAGTGAGATGGCCCACCGATGTGTACGCCCTGGCGCGGATCGAGGGGGCCCCCATCGATGTGGCGGTGGTGGGATCCTCCCGCTCCACCTTCGCCCTTCCGCCCTCGGCGATGGAGCCCTGCCTGTCTCGGGGGCTGGGTCGGGAGGTGAGGGTGGTGAACGTGGCCCGGGTGTTCGCCAACCTGTTTGCCAGCGACAAGGTCATGGAGGACCTGCTGGTGGGATCTCGCGCCCCCAAGGTGGCGGTGGTGGAGGTGGCCCCGGAGATGGTCAGCGCCTTCCACTACCAGATGGCCAGCAATCTGGGATCTCATGCTGATCTGTCAGACATCCCCGACTGTGTCCGAGAAATTCGGGATCCGGAGACCGCTGTGGCCTGCTTCCGCCCCCTGCTGCGGGGAGTGGAAAACCTCTCCCACCAGATCGGGTCCGGCGGCCACCCGATGGACCATCTGCGGTGGATGGCCCTGTTTGAGGATGGGGGGCAGTACTGCTTTTCAGACCCCGCCTGCCTGGCCCGCACCGAAGCCTTCATCCTGGAAAAGGACGGAGGGGGCCGGGCGGAAAGTCGCTTTGATCGCCGCTCTCGCAAGCTCCTTCCCGTCATCACCGAAACCCGCTACCGGGGGTTTACCCTGGGGAGGGGCCTGTCCCATCGCCATCTCCATCGCCTCTTGGAGAGGAGTCGGCAGCAGGGAATCCAGGTGATCCTCCTCAACATGCCGGTTCACGCCCGGTATCAGCAGGAGATTCCCCCCGGGGACTACCAGGCCTTCCTGGAGTACCTCGGAGAGGTCGCCCAAAAGGCGGGGGTGAAATTCGTGGACGCCAATCGCCCCGAGTTCGGTTCAGTCAGAGAAAATTTCATGGATCCCGACCATCTGAGCCCCCAGGGAGCGTGGAAATTGAGCCAGGACTTGTGTGCCGAAGTGGGGCCTCTCCTGGTGAAGCGATGAGGGCTCAGAACTGGAAATAAATGAAGGGGTCGGCGATATCGCTGAACAGGGAGCACACCCCGCCGGCGATCACCACCACCGCCGCCACCCCCAAGGCGGGGGCAGTGCCCATCCCTTCCACCAGACGGGTCTTCCAGGAGCGGGGGGTCAGGTGCAGGAGCATGGCCACACCCAGCCAGAGGTAGCCCTGGGGATTCACTCCCGCTCCTTCCCACTGGTTGAACCGAATCAGGGCGTCCAGATCCTTCAGGGCCGCTTCCATGGATTGGGGGCGCATGAACACCATGCTCGCTGCCACCAGGTGGAAGGAGAGGAGACCCCATCCCACAGCAGCCAATCCCCGGGGTCGGGAAGGGAGAAACCGATACCACAGAGCGGCCAGCACCCCGTTGTAGAGCCCCATCCACAGGTAGGTCCACCCGGCTCCGTGCCACACTCCTCCCACCAGAAATACCGCGCAAATGTTGAAGAACGTGCGAGCAGGCCCTCGCCCCGAGCCCCCCAGTGGCGTGTACAGGTAGTCCCTCAGCCAGGTCTGCAGGGTGATATGCCATCTTCGCCAGTGCTCAAGGGGAGAGGTGGAAAGGCCGGGGCGGTCGAAGTTCTTGGGGATCTGAAATCCGAAGAGGAGGGCGGCCCCCACCGCCACGTCGGAGTAACCAGAGAAATCACAGTACAGGCCAAACCAGGCCCCCCACACCGCCAAGGTGGCCTCCACCGCCCCATAACGCTCGGGGTGGTCGAAGAAGGGAACCACCAGGTGATGGGCGATGGAATCCGCCAGGATCATCTTCTTGCCCAGACCCACCACCATGAAGGCCAGCCCTTCCCCCAGGGCCTGAGGATCCAGGCGGGGAGGACGGTCGAACTGGGGCAGAAACTCGGAAGCGCGCACAATGGGTCCGGCCACGAGTTGGGGGAAGAAAGCCACGAACAGCGCGAATTCATAGGGGCTTTTTGCCGGAGGAAGGCGCCTCCAGTAGACGTCGATGGCATAGCTCAGCGTCTGGAAGGTGTAAAACGAGACCCCCACCGGCAGCACTCCGGGGATCCGGGGAAGGTTCACCGGGTGCCCCACCCAGGTGGTTATCGCCTCGGCATTCTCGAGGACGAAGTTGCCGTATTTGAAGAAGAACAGGAGCCCCAGGTTGCCGGTCAGGGAGGTCAACAGGAGGAGCCGGCGGCGGCTGGTGGTTTCGGTTCGCCCCAGCCAGACCCCGACCTGATAGTCGAGCACGGTGGAGGCGAGGAGAAGCAGCAGATACCAGGGATTCCACCCGGCATAGAAGGTGTAACTCGCCAGGAGAAGCCAGGCGTTCCTGGGGCCCCGCCAGCGGTGGAGCCCCCGGTAGATCCCGAAGGTCAACAGTAGAAACAGGACAAACTGAAGGGTGTTGAACAACAAGGCGGGAATGATTCTCGGCGGGGACCATAGCTCCCACCTGAAGAGCCCGCAACGTGGGACGCATGATCCATAATGGGGAATGATGCTCCTCTGCCACCTCGGTCACCGTCTGCTTCCTCTTCCCATCGTCCTGGGTGTGTGGGGTTGTCAGGCCTCTCCCGGTTTCCCGAATCGGGAGGAGGTGGACCGGGAGGCCCTGGCTCGCTTCGACATCAACGGCGATGGAGGGGTGGATCCCCAGGAGTATTCTGTCTATGACGCCACCCCGGGAGCCTTCTTTTCCATCGACGCCAACGGGGATCAACGCATCGACGCCATCGAGTTCGGGGCCTGGGCCGACAAGGTTTCTCCCCGGGCCAACCTGCTGAAGTGAGGTTCCCGATCCTCTTCATCCTGGTGGCGACGGTTCTTTCCGGGTGCGTTTCCCCGGCTCCCTCAGGTCCCCCCAACGTGCTCCTGGTCTCCCTGGACACGGTTCGGGCCGACCACCTGTCGGTCTACGGATACCCTCGCTCCACCACTCCCAATCTGGAGAGACTGGCCAGGAGGGGGACGGTGTTCAACCGGGCCTTTTCCCCCGCCAACGAGTCCGCCTGGTCCCACGGGGCCCTGTTCACCGGTCGGTACGCCTCGGAAGTGGCCCGCCCCGACTATGAAACCTACGCCATCCCTGAGGAGGCCACCCTCCTTCCTGAGATCCTTCGCCTGTATGGGTATCGCACCGGGGCCTTCATCGCCGGTGGCCATGTGGGAGAGGGGTTTGGCTTTCGCCAGGGGTGGGACTCCTTCCAGGATTTCGTCGGCTACGCCTCGTTCTTTGAGACCCTGCCTCCCGCCCGGACCTTCCTGAAGGAGGCCCCCTCAGGGAAGCCCTGGTTTCTGTTCGTCCACAGCTACGACGCCCACCGCCCCTACATCAAGGCGGGTCCCTGGAACCATCTGTTCACCGGCGGCCCGGGCTCTCCCCTGGCGGAAGAGGTGGTGTTGAATCCCACCGTGTCGGAGCAGTTGGCGGGGGAGTGGTTCTTCGCCGATGCCATTCCCAATCGTTTTGTCCATCCTGCCGGAGATGCCATCGTTGCCCTGTCTACCTATCGAAACCTGGCGGAGAGGTGGAAAGCCCGGGATGGGATCCAGGTCCTGCCTGAAGAAGTGGCCCACATCAAAGGTCACTACGACGGCTGCCTGGCCTACATGGATTACCAATTGGGGCGATTTCTGGGGTGGATGGATGCCGGCGGATTCTTGAAAAACACAGTGGTTCTCATCGTTTCCGATCATGGTGAGGATCTCCTCGATCACGGTTTCATGAACCATCGCACCGCCCTGACCGACAGTTGCACCCGGGTCCCCCTTCTGGCTTTCGGCCCGGGATTCCCTGGGGGGAGTCGGCAGGACGCCCTGGTGGATCTCTTGGATGTGGTGCCCACCATCCTTCAGGCTGCCTCCGCCAGGACCCCGGCCGGCCTCCCGGGAAGACCTCTCCAGAAGGTGGCCTCGGGCCTCATCGGATCGCCGACTGCGGTGTACAGCGAGGGGGTCATGGACATGATCTCGGTGCGAACCGAGACCTTCAGGTTGGTGTTCGAGGGTCCTCCCCTCTACACCGAAGGCTATACCCGGGTGCTGTCGGAGGCTCCCCTCTCTCCCAGCCGTTTTTCTCTGTATGACCTGCGCTCCGATCCTTCAGAGCATCAAGATCTCTTGGAATCCTCCTCTCCTGAAGCGTTGGCCCAGGGGGAGGCCCTGCGAAAGCTCCTGGTGGATTGGCGCCTCTCCCTGAAGACGGGCCAGCATGGGATCTCGCCGGAAAGCGTCGATCCCGAGGTGGCCCGCCAGCTTCGGGTCCACGGCTACTGGGAGAGCAGAGAGGGGGACCCTTCGCCGGAATCTCCTCGCAAGGAAGCCCCCTGAAGGGGACCGGGCCAGCCGGCACGATTTCTTTCGCTCCCCAGGAGGGGTGGGCTAAAGTGGGCGCAACCATTCATGAGGGGTCAGGGAAGAGGGTGCTGTTGTGTACCCCCTGGCCTCTGGGGAGACGCAATGAACCCGCCGAAAATCCAACCGAAGGCGCCGCGCAAGGGTCCTGAAACCCACCCCTGGATGAGGGTCCGTCAGGGGGTCGTGGGAGTCGTTCTTCTGGTGGGGTGCGGCGAGGGGGGGTCCTTCCCTCACCAGGAAGATTCAGTAACGGGCTTGAGGGGAGCCCTGTCTTCCCCGATGTCCGAATCTTCTTGGCAACCTCAAGTCGCGGAACAGCTCCCCTCATTTCAGCGGCAGGATCTCTCCATACGCTTTGACGGGGAATCCACCCACGTCCGGAGGCGGGGAGGTCCGGAGGTCTCCTTGAAGTTGCAAGGCTGGGGGCGGGGATCGGCGGCTCTCCCTCCCTCCCTTCGCAACGTCCAACGGGAAGACAGCCCCGGAGAAGGGGGTACCCAAGGCGCCTCCACCGGATTCCGCTGGGTTCGTCGGGGAGAAGGCCTGGAGGAGAGGTGGACCCAATCCTCCCTGGGGGTGAGCCAGAGCTTTCTCCTGACCACCTCTCCCCCTGGTGAAGGGGGTCCTCTGTGGGTGGCTGTGGAGGTGTCCGGGGCACAGGTCGCGGTGGATGAGAACGGCCTCTCTGCCCAGCTGAACTCTGGAAAATTCCCTATTCATTATCGCGGGTTGCGAGTCCTGGATTCCAATCACATCCCCATCCCCGCCCATCTGGAGTCGGCCCCTTGGGGACTTCGCATCGTGGTGGAGGACCAGGGAGCCGCCTATCCCCTTCTCATTGATCCCTATCTGACGGGTCCCCAGGTGATGGTAGAGTCGGACAGGTCCTACAGCCGCTTCGGTCAGGCCGTGGCGGGAGCGGGGGACGTGGATGGGGATGGCTACTCGGACTTCATCGTGGGAGCCCGCAACTACACCAACGGCCAGACCAACGAAGGGGCGGTCTATCTTTATCAAGGGTCCATCGCCGGAGTGGATGTCTCGCCCACCTGGCAGGTGGAAGGGGAGATTTCCCTTGGATATCAAGGATTTGCCGTTGCCGGAGCGGGAGATGTCAACGGCGATGGATTCAGCGACATCCTGGTGGGCTCTCCCACCTACGCCAACGGCCAGACCGCCGAGGGGAGGGTGCAGGCCTTCTATGGTTCCCCCTTCGGCTTGGACTATGAGCCGGATTGGGTGGTGGAATCCAACACCCTCTCCGCCCGCTTCGGCTACGCCCTGGCGGGAGTGGGGGATGTCAACGGCGATGGCTACTCCGACGTGGTGGTGGGGGCTCCCTACCTGGGCAACGGCATGGGCCAGACCAACGAGGGGCGGATCTACCTGTTCCTGGGGAGCGCTTCCGGGCTCTCCACGACCCCTTCGGGAATGGCGGAGAGCAATCGGAATGGGGCCTACTTCGGGCAGGCCATCGCCGGGCTGGGGGACGTGGATGGAGACGGACTTGCCGACTTTGCGGTAGGGGCTCCGTATTACAGCAACGGTCAGACCCAGGAGGGAGGGGTCTATCTGTTTTCGGGAGGGGCCGCCCTGGCGGATCCCGCCGCCGCCACCTTGGAGAGCAATCAGGCCGGGGCCTTTTTTGGGATTTCTGTGGGGGGTGCGGGAGACGTGAACGGGGATGGCTCCCCCGATCTGGTGGTGGGAGGCTCCAATTACGACGGCGGGGAAACCGACGAGGGTGGCGCCTGGCTCTATCTGGGAACCTCCCTGCCCGGGGGCGTGGAGACCTCTCCCCACTGGCAATGGGAGTCCAACCAGGCGGGAGGCCGCGGCGGAGTGGCGGTGGCGGGGGCTGGCGACGTGAACGGGGATGGTTATGCCGACGTGGCGGTGGGGGGAGGCTCCCTCAGCTACGATTACGATTCCCTTTCCCCCTCCCAGGACGGCGTGGCCCTGTTGTTCCATGGCGGGGCGGGAGGCCTGGGGACTAGCGCCAGTTGGGGGGATTCGTCAGGAATTACCGTAAGTTACTTTGGAGAATCCCTGGCCGGTGGAGGGGATTTCAATGGGGATGGCTACGGGGATCTCCTGGTGGGGGAGTACGCCTACAGCGGCAACGTTTCCGAAGAAGGGAGGGTGTCGGTCTACCTGGGAGAGCCCGGCAGCCTCCACGTCATCCCCTCCCAGGCGGTGGCCGGGACCCGGGAGGGTCAAAGGCTGGGGGAAGGGGTGGCCTTCCTGGGGGACGTGAACGGAGACGGCTTCGGGGATGCCCTGCTCACCTCTCCCGAGGACAGCCTGGGGGATGGGGCAGAGGGCTCCTTTGCGGTCCATCTGGGTTCGGCAGCGGGTTTGGAGGGGACGGCGGTGTGGAGCGGTGATGGAGGACAAGGGGGGGCTCGGGCCGGTCGGGGCGCCGATTCGGCAGGGGATGTGAACGGGGATGGATATGCCGATGTGCTGGTGGTGGCGCCTCTCTACGACGGCCTGGCGGGAGCCGATGAAGGGCGGGTGTGGCTCCATCTGGGTTCTCCCGGTGACGGGGTGGAGGCGGTACCGTCCTGGTCGTTCTCCTGCGGAGATGCGGGAGGGGGGGATCCTCGGATGGCCGCCATTGGCGCCGGCGACCTCAACCAGGACGGATATGGGGATTTGCTGGTGGGCTGCGGCGGGGCCTTGGTGGCAGAGAGCCCTTGCGGGGTTGTGCATGGCTTCTGGGGAGGGGCCGATGGAATGCCTGTGGAAGCCTTCACCCTTTCGGGATTCCAGGAAGGGGAAGGGTTTGGCAGCACCTTGGCGGCCGGGGATGTGGACGGAGACGGTCGCAGCGATCTGGTCATCGGTGCTCCCGCATACGATGGCGCCAACTCAGGAGAGGGACGAGTGGAGGGGTGGAGGACGGGAATGGATGGGATACCGGAGGCCACGTTCTTCGCGGTCCAGGGCGGAGAGACCGGGGCGGCCCTGGGAGCGGGAATGGGGGCTGCGTCCCTGTGCGACGTCAACGGGGATGGCCTGGCGGACCTTCTCCTCTCCTCTCCGGGGGCCGGCGACGGTGGGACGGCCAGATTGCACCTGGGCAGCCCGTCCGGTTTGGAGTTGGGGGCCGCCTGGTCGGTAGAGAATGGCCAGGCCGGGGCAATGATGGGGGCCAGGGCGGTGGCGGCAGGGGATGTCAACTCCGATGGCTACTGCGATCTCGCCCTGGGAGCCCCCAGGGAGACGGTCTCCGCGGACGAGGAGGGGAGAAGCTACCTCTACCTGGGCTCCCCTTCCGGCCCTTCCCCTTCCTGGGATTGGAGCCAAGGGGGGCGAGGAGAAAATGCCCTTGCCGGCTCCGCCCTGGCCGGGGGAGACCTGGACGGAGATGGCTTCTCCGACCTGCTGGTGGGTGTCCCGGGTCATGAGGTCGATCTCGGTGAGGAAGGCGAGGTCCTTCTCTACCAGGGAGACAGCGGTCAGGGGGAAAACAGCTTGATTCCCATTCAATTACAAGCACTTCGCCCCGGCGATGGCCATCCCATCCCTCCCTCAGGCCACAGCGGAGATCCGGGCTCCTTTTTCCTCCAGGCCACCCTCATCACCCCCTATGGCCCGGGGAACGTCAAGCTGGTGGCGGAGATCAAGCCCCTGGGCACCCCCTTTGATGGGACCTCTCTCCGGGAGACCGACTATCAGGCGGTGGATGGGGACGGGGAGTCCACTTCCCTTCTGATCGACGGCCTCTCCGACGCCACCGGGTATCACTACCGGGCGCGCCTCTCCTACGATCCCGTTGATGGATTCTCAGAGCCCCACTCTCATTGGGTGTACGGGGGAACCCCCGGCAACGCTCAGGGAGTTCACCTTCGCACCGGCTGTGGCGATGAAGATGGAGACGGGGCGAGCCTCTGCGGCGGCGACTGTGACGACACCGATCCCGCTGTGGGCCCTAATGAAATCGAGGTCTGCGACAACGGAGTCGATGACGATTGCAACGGCTTCCAGGATGAAGAGTGTCCTGCTTCCTGCTCCATCTCTCCGGTCAGCCCCTCAGACGGGGCCGATCTCACCGCCAGCGCGCAGTTCCGTTGGACCGGGGACTGCGAAGGGTACCGGGTGGAGGTGAGCCCCGATGACTCTTTCCCGGCCGATGCCACCTATTACTTCGGAGCCTTGGGGGACGCTGCCGGTCCCAACGTCTACGGCGTCGCTGCCACCATCTGGAGCAGCGTGGGCAGGAGCGCCACCGAGGGGGCGTTCTGGCGGATCGTGGGCGGCAAAGAGGGGAGGAGTGTGGCGTCCGACACGCGCTCCTTCTTCACCACGTTGACTCCTCTACCTCCTCCTGCCGACCCCGTTCCCGGCTGCACCGTTTCCCTGACGAGCCCCGCCGATGGCACGGAGGTGACCGCCGCCCCCACCTTCCGCTGGTCCACCTCCTGTACCGGGGCCTATGTAGAGATCTCCGCCGATTCCAACTTCCCAGTGGAAGACACCTTCGTGTTTGGAGCGCTGGGTTCAGGGCGGTACACGGTGCCCGACACCATCTGGGACGCCTTGGATCAGCGCTTTGTGGGAGGAGGGTACTGGAGGGTCACCGCCGGGGCTGCAGAGGGGCCGGTGTCCACTCCTGAGCGCACCTTCTCGGTTCCTTGAGAGCTATTCCACCCCGTCGAAGGTTCCCAGGTAAGGCCCATCTTCGCCGGTGAAGTGCAGGGAATGGCTGCCTTCGGTCATGTCCACATGAAAGTGGTTGTCGTGATCGGAATTGTATTCGGGGGTGAGGATGATGTTCCAGTACCAGCCGTCGTACCAGCGATGGACCGCGTCATAGAGGAACTGTCCCTCCCAGCTTTCCGGAGACGAGTCCCCATCCTCCCAGTGGTAGTAGACCTGGATGTAGGTCCCGTCATCGAAGATGAAGCCGTTGATGTCCAGGGCGTTCCCCAGCCCATGCTGAGAAAGAGAAGAAGAACCGGAGATGGTGCGACAGCCATAGGTCCCCACATGGACCAGCTCCACCACTCCGTAGGGGTAGAGGTCGTTGGCGGTGTCGGCGATGGCGTGTCCCCCCTCGCAACTGATGGTGACCCTGTCCGGCTCTTCGTTGTAGTAGTAACGCAGGTCCACGCCCAGGACCGGAGTGGTGAGGTAGAGGGCATTCTCCACATGACAGGTCAGCTCAGGGTGATCCTCGGGATGGGTGTCGGCGATGATGGTGGGCTCAAACCCCACTCCCCGGGCGGCCAGATCCAGGTAGCACTGGGGAAGGGCGGTGGCCTGATTGGGAAGGCAGGAGTAGGTCTGGGTCCAGGATTCGCTGGCTCGGGTTACCGGAACGCAGCCGTATCCTTCTCGGCATCCCGCACCGGGGAAGATGGAGAAATCGCAGCGAGAATGGCAGGTTCCGTCCCCCAGGGTGGCCGCCGTCCCCGACAGCCAGGTGTCGTCCACGCAGAAGGTGACCGGATATCCTTCTGCATCGGGACAGCTTCCTGAGCAGGCCTGGGCGCACATCCCTTCCGGATAGCCATCGGTGATGCACACCGCGCCTTCGTAAGGGCAGTCACTCACCGAGGCGCAGGGGCTGCCGATCCATCCCAGAGGTCCCGAGTAGGGAGGAGAGGTGTCGTCGTCTCCAGGAGGGGGAGTGGAATCGTCGTCGGTTACCGGGGTGGAATCGTCATCGACCACCGAGGTGTCATCATCCCCAGCTTCGTTTCCCCCCGGTTGGGCATGGATGGGCCCGGGGGGAGCCTCCTCCTCCTGGCAGGCAACGTTGAGGAAGGCCAGGCCATTCAGGACAAGGAAGAGGGGGAGGAAGGGCCGCATGGGGGCAACATACTCCTATCTCAGCCGGGGAGACGGGGGTCAGCGAAGCTCGGAGTTGGCATGGGCGACGATGAGGTCCAGGGCCGCCAGTTCGTCTTCTTCTTCGGTACCGCTCTCTCCCTCATAGCAATCCAGCATCTCCATGGCCGGAGTCAGTACGCACATGGTGGGGAAGGTGCCTTCAAAGGGAATCTTCATCAGAACGTCCTTGGCGGGGTTTCCCAGCACTGGAAAGCCGGAAAGGCTCAACTCCTCCACGTATTCAGCGGTGGACCCCTCGTTGATGGGGCTGTGATCCTCCTCCTCCACCAACACCAGCAACATGGAGAAAGGAATGCCAGTTTCAGCGGTGAAGTTGGTCTGGGTCTCCAGGAAGCCACCGGCCCGGTGGCGACAACCCTGTCACCATGCGGCGGTGGCAAAGAGGATGTGATACTCCCCGGCGAAGTCCCACAGGCGCACCGCTTCCTGGCACTGATCAAAGAGGTCCAGATCGGCGAGAACATCCCCCTCCTCGTTCCCGGTGGACACCAGGGTTCCCGGATCGTTGTGACCCCACCCGCAGGCGTAGCAGACCTCCCCTCCGTCCATGGGGTTGGAGACGCAGTCCACCTCCACGCCGTCGCTGAATCCATCCCCATCGCTATCGGTCACCAGGGGGTCTGTTCCGGTCTCGTTGAGCTCGTCGCAATCAGAAAGTCCGTCCCCATCGGAGTCCACCGCTTCTGGATTCGTTCCCAATGCCTCCTCCTCAGCGTCAGTGAGGCAGTCCCCATCGGCGTTGGAGGCGGGGGAGGAATCATCATCCCCGGGGGTCGAGTCGTCGTCCTGGGACGAGGAGTCGTCGTCCGCAGCGTCGTCATCCGGGGAGGCGTCATCGTCAGCGCGGACGGAGTCATCGTCCCCCTCTCCTTGAGGAGAGCATCCCCACAGCAGAAAAGTCGAAAGCAGAAGGATGAAGCTGAAACGTCGCACAGGGCCTCCTGAATCAGATACGGGAGTCCTCATGGTAGAGCCTCCCCGCCCATCTGGCCTGACTTCGAGTGCTATCGGGAGGCAGCGGCCTGCAGGGCCCAGTGAAGAGCCTCGTCGGCCACCTCTTCCCATCCGGGTTCAAGAAGAGAAGTGTGGGACCTGTCCGGATAGGCACGGAACTCGGTCATTGCGGGATTCTTTTTATATTTCGAATAGTTGGATCGATTCATTCCCT
This sequence comes from uncultured Rickettsiales bacterium, assembly GCA_964426935.1. GTDB lineage: Bacteria > Myxococcota_A > UBA796 > UBA9615 > JAKLKC01 > CAYRTW01. The sequence goes on along the minus strand of CAYRTW010000153.1, from coordinate 2,600 downwards.
CGGTCACCGTGCGGTCTTTTCCTCCAGCGAGAAGGAGGAGGGGAGCGCGACCCTCCTTCATGAAATCCACCCTGGCACTGGAATCGAAGGCCGCCAGTTGGAAGAAGGGGCGCCCCGGAGTGGGCACGATGTAGCGAGCCCAGGCATCGTGCTGCTGCTCCTTGGGCAGGGCGTTTCCGAAGCCCCAGCAGAAATGCTCCTCGGTCATGGTGACCAGCTTCTTGGCGCCTCCAGGGGTGAGAATGACCGGCAGGTTGGCTCGGATGGCGCTGAACCCGGGAAGGACCCCCAGGGGTGGAGCGGAGTGGACGGCCACCGCAGCCGCCCCTTTTCCCTGGGAAAGAAGGAGTTGTACCACCAGTCCTCCGAAGGAGTGGCCGATGAGGATGGGAGGAGAGGGGAGGGAATCCACAAACGCCGCCATGTGGGCGACGATCTCCCCCAGCCCGATGGTGGCCAGACGGGGATCCGGGGAGGCACGAAGCTCTTCGGCGGGACGCTCCTGATGGGGCCAGGCGGGGGCATGTACGGTATGTCCCTGGGCTCGGTAGCGGGTGGCCACCCCCTCCCAGCAGTCGGGATTCATGAAGGCGCCGTGGATCAGGACCAGGGGAGGGGAGGAGGGCATGGGGATTTCTCAGTGAAGGGGTGAGAGGTCAGTCAGGGCAGGGAGAGCCGGGCTCGTCGCTTCCCTGGGGCACGGTGGGGACGGTGCCTTCAGCCAGGTCGGCGAGGAAGCAGCGGTACTCGTTCTGGGGAGGCACGGTCTGGTACACGACTTCGTGTCCGTCCTCGATCCCATCTTCGGGATGTTGGATGACCAATCGAGTCGCGTCATCGCGATTTCCAGAAGCGGGGAGAGCAATCTGCTGACGGGAAATCAGGGAAAGAAGGTCAAGTAGAGGAGTAAATTCAACAAGTTCGGGATGATTCGCATCCAACGCATCCCCTCCCAGATCCAGGCCCAGCGACAAAGAAGCGGCGTTGGCGATGGGGGGCATCATGTAGGTGTCCACGATGCCCTGAAGCATGAGGACGTGGCGAGTTTCCGCCGCCGCTCCAGCATAAACCGGGAAATCCGCCGCCTCCCCAGCCCATTGAAGGACGTTCAGGAAGGGGTCGGACTCGTCCAAAGATTCCCCCGTCTCCGAGTACTCCAGCAAGGCCTCGGCGATGGGAAGGACGTGGAGAGGGCTCTCTTTGTAGAGCACGTTCTCCAGGAAGGAACCCCCAGCCCCGCTCAGCACCAGCCCTTCCAGGCCGGGGCTTAGCGCCATGGTCAGGGGAGCGATGGAGGCCCCCATGGAGTGGCCCATCAGCGCTCGGAGGGTGAACCGGGACAGGGGGGGAGCCCCCTCACAACCGCTGGTGTCCACCTCCAGGGTTTCCGCAAGGGCAGGAAGCAGGGCCAGTTCAACCGCAGACTGGCGAATGTTGTCCCTCAGGGCTTCAGGGTTGGCGAAGTTGTAGACCAGGAACTGCTCGTCTCCCCCCGTGGTGTTGCGGATTCCTCCCAACGGCCCGTCCACCATGATCCCGGCCATGCCGGCAGCAGCAAAGTGCAGAGCAGGTCCGGTTCCGGGGGCGATGGCTTCCCCTCCGGCCTCAGCACGAGGCCCCCGGTCGATGAGGGGTCGATCCCCTCCTCCTCCAGTGCGAACGAAGATCGTCGTCGGCCAGGAATCCCCAGGTGGAGAGCCCTGGGGCACCGTCACCCACAGCCGGGCCTCCTCCAGATGATCCAGGATGGCGTCCCCCGAATCGTCCCAACCGATGCCTCCTCCTCCGCTCAGGTAAGGAGGCTCCCCCTGCTGAAAGACCGGCATTTCCACCCGGGATTCATAGACGCAGAAGCCCGGCCAGGTTTCGGAGAGGGTCAGGGGTGCCAGAAGAGAAGGGGGATGGGTCTGGGCTGAGGCCAACAAGCGGGGCAATTCGGCGGCCGGATCCGCCGTGGTGAACACTCCCAACGCTGCCACCGAAACACCTTGCTGGGAGAGGTAGGTCATCGCCTCTCGGTAGACGGATTCCCCTTGTCCTTCAAGCCCTTCCACCCCATTTCCCGACACCAGTGCCGAGACCTCAGGGGCAATCCCCAGGGCCCCATCGGCGGTCTCCAGGGCGGTGGTCAACACGGCGGCGTAGCGGGTCGAGGGGCGAAGGGGGATTCCCTGGACGGGGATGAGGGCCAACATCCTGTCGGCTCCAAAGGACCCCCCAGCCTCCCGATAGTAGACCCTCACCGGAATCCGCTTTCCCTGGGAAGGAGAAGAAGGGTCCACATCCACCCACTGAACTGGGGAAGCGAAATCCATGGTCTCCTCCACCGAGGGGAGGGAAAGGGGGGCCGATTCCAGGGTGAAAAAAGAGCCGCTGGTGAGGCCGAAACCGGTGGCCGTGCCGTCCAGGAGGGCCAGGGTGGTGTCCACATAGGAGATGGACCGGGGATTGGGGAAGCCAGAGAGCTCCACCCTCCCTTGGATCAGACGGTGATCGGAAGGAAAAGGGGAGGACCAGAAGCCCCCCGCGCCGGTGAAATCCATGCCGGCGACGGGGAAATCCGCCACCGAGGTATCGTCGTCAAGCGCCGTCGAGGAATC
>CAYRTW010000152.1:8790-14193 GCA_964426935.1 uncultured Rickettsiales bacterium | reverse complement strand
CTCCCGCCTGATGGGCGATCTCCTCCCGGGTGCCCAGGGCCAGCAGGCGTCCCTCCTGGAGGATGGCCATTCGGGTGCACAGCCTCTCCACCACCTCCAGCACATGAGAGGAGAAGAACACCGTCATGCCCCCCGCCGTCGCCTGGCGCAGGGTGCGGTAGATGGCCTCGGAAGTGAGGGCGTCCAGGCCGTTGAAGGGTTCGTCCAGGAACAGGACCCGGGGGCGGTGAAGGAGGGCGCACCCCAGCCCCACCTTCTTCCGCATCCCCATGGAGTAGTCCAGGACCAGGCGATCCTCGTCTCCCCCTTCCAGTCCCAACAAGTGGAGAAGCTCAGGAACCCGGCGAGTCACCGTACCCCCGTCGAGTCCGTACATCCGCCCCGAAAACTCCAGCATCTCCCTGCCAGTCAGCCTCTCGTACAAGGCGGATTCCTCGGGCAGGAGGCCGATGCGGGCTTTCACGGTCAGAGGATCCTTCACCACGTCAGCGCCAGCGACCACGACCCTCCCCGAGTCGGGGCGGAGCATGCCGGTGAGGACCTTGATGGTGGTGGATTTCCCCGCTCCGTTGGGTCCCAGGAAGCCGAAAAATTCCCCGGTCTTCACCTCCAGATCCAAGCCGTGGAGGATGGTGCGGTTTTCGAAGCGCACGACGAGGCCCGAGGTCACCACCGCCAGATCAGGGATGTCCCTGGCCTGCCAGTTCACGCTTCACCGTGGAGGGCCTGGAAAAGGTCCTCCAGGGAGGCGTCGATGCGACAGCCGTGCCACGTTCCTGCCTTGCCAGAAACCGACACGCTCCGACGAAGGGGAGCCCCCTCCCGGCGAAGTTCGGCTGTGACCTCCGCCACCTCTTTCTCCTTGAACCGATAGGGCTCGTCGGGCAGCAAGGCCACCTCCACTCCCGCCACCGCCATCTCCTGGAGAGTCACCACCGGATAGCGAAGGGAGGCGTTGGCGGTGGGGTTGCGCCCTCCCACCCAGGACAGGGCTTGATGCAGCCAGGTGTCTTCATTGAAGTGCATGTATGGATTCTTCCAGATAGGATGAAACACAGTGATTTCAGGATGTTCTGATGCCCTTCGCCTCAGCTCGGTGGTCCTTGCCGAGATCCGATCAGCCACCTGTGCGGCCTCTTCAGCCACGTTCAGCACCTCCCCCAGGCGCCTCAGCATGTGGGTGGCCTGGGGGATGTTCCGAGGGAAGGTCACCCACACCGGAATCCCTCGTCTTTCCAGTTCCAGCACGTCTTCCTTGCGATTCTCCTCAGCGTTGGCCAGGACCAGATCGGGCTTCAGGGAGGTGATGCGGTCGAGCTTCGGGGTCTTGGTACCTCCGATGCGGCGAACGCCTTGGAGGAATTCTGTCGGGGAGTCGCAGAAGGAGGTGATTCCCACCAGTCGGCTGCCGATGCCCAGGTCGCACATGGTCTGGGAAAGGGAGGGAACCAGGGAAATGACCCGAAGGAGAGGACCCCTCAGGGCCAGGGGGCGGTCGAGGTCGTCCTTGAAGGAGGGATTCGGCACAGGGGCCTTTCTGGTTGGGGGAGTCCTGGGGAGGAGAGGGCTCCAAGGGTAGAATAGGCGCTGCGGCCGCTCCTCGGGAGGTTCCATGGCGACAGAGTCTTTCCCCATCATCACCCTGCTGTCTGATTTTGGCCTCCAGGATCCCTACGTGGGCATCATGAAGGGGGTGATGCTGGGGATCGCCGGACCCCATCTGCCCCTGGTGGACCTGACCCATTCCGTACCCCCTCAAGACGTGGCTGGCGGTCTGCTCCGACTGGAGGCGGCGGTGCCCTTTTTTCCTGTGGGGACCATCCATCTAGCGGTGGTGGATCCGGGAGTGGGTTCGGACCGGCGCCCGGTGGTGGTGGAATCTCAGGGACACCTGTTTGTGGGGCCGGACAACGGCCTGTTCACCCCCTTCATCGCTGCCCCGGGCTCCAGGGTCTATCTCCTGGCCCATCCCGAATATCGCCTTTCCCGGGTGAGCCGGACCTTTCACGGAAGGGATGTTTTTGCCCCCGCTGCCGCTTGGCTGGCTCGGGGAGTGGCCCCTTCCGCCTTTGGCCCGGAGATCCTGGAGCCCACCGTGCTGGAGAGGGCTCCCCGGCAGAAAGGTCCCGGTTTTGTGGAGGGGAGGGTGGTTCAGGTGGATGTGTTCGGCAACCTCATCACCGACATCAATGAGGAAGATCTGGCACCTCTTCTGGCATCGGGGGGGGAGGTGGAGATCCGCTGTGGGGAAAGGGCAGGGGCCCCCCTGGTTCGCACCTATGCCTCGTCGGCACCGGGAGCCCTGGTGGCCCTCCTGGAAAGCACCGGGCACCTGGAACTGGCGGTGAACGGTGGTTCCGCCGCCCAGAGTGTGGGAGCCGGGGTGGGAGACAGGGTCCAGGCAAGGGTGAGGGAGGGAGGCTGACGGAGGAGGCAGCAGAAAAAAGGAGAAACTTCAGGGCAGGGGAGCTATTTCCCCCCCTTTTGGGTGGCCGAGGGCAGGGGCTTGCCGGCGAGGATGGCGGCGATGTCCTCAGGGGTGGCGTTGAGGTCCACGTTGTCCTTGACGTAGAGACGGAAGAAGTCCTCAAAACCCAATCCGGTGGCGCTCTCGAAGGCCTTCTGGAGGTCCTCGGTGGAGGCGGCGTTGTTGTTGACGGCGTCGGCGATGGCCCGTAGCGCCAGCATGGTCTTTTCCCGGCCGAGGTCCTTCAAGAGCTTGTCCATGAGGAGGGGACCGCGGCGGTACACCGTCATCTGGTAGCGCTCATCGTTCCGCCCTCCCAGCCACAGGGGGCCGGTCTTTTGGGGCTTGAATCCACCCTCCATCTCCCAGGTGTTGCGGCGGTCCGTATAGCCCTTGGCCCCTCGGGATACCTCCATGAACAGGGCCGCCGAAAACTCTGCCAGGGTCTCGCTCATCCACTGATCCCGATAGGTGGCCCATCCCACCCTGTGCCCCCACCACTGGTGGGCCACCTCGTGGGGAATGAAATAGTCGGAGAGCTGGGGGTCCCGATAGCGGTAGAAGGTGGCCAGGAAGGTCTTGCTCAGGTAGACCTCCCCGGTCATTTGCACCAGACCAGCGGGGGCCTGGGCGAACCCCACCCCGTAGGCCATCTGGGCCAGATCCAGTTCGGTGTAGGGGTAGGGTCCGAAGTACTGGGTGTAGACCAGGAGGCACTCCTTGGCCTGCTGAAGGAGGTCCTTGGCGCCGACGCTCTGGGTGCCGGGGTGGGAATACACCCGTAGCCCCACGGTGCGCCCGTCGGGGAGCTGCACCGAGTCGGAGGCTACGGTGTATCTGCCGATGATGATGGCGGGAAGGACCGAGGAGACCGTCTCCACCACATGGAGCACCTTCATTCCCCCCTCCACCTTTTCGTCCATGGTGGTGCCGGAAACCGCCGCCTCCAGGGGCTGCTGGGTCCTCACCGTCCAGTCCCAGGTGTAGCGGTCGGAGGTGCCCGGAGTCTGGGGGAACCAGGGGTAGGTGTTGAGGAGGCCATATGAAACAAGGGAGAGAGCGGCCTTGTCGTCTCCCGAGGCGGCGTTCTGCTGCTCGATGGTGGCCTGGGGCTTGGGCTGGACGATGGCGTCGATGATGGGGCCGCTGTAGTGGAAGGTGAGGGTTCCTTTCTCGCCCTTGGCCAGGGGCTTGGGCAACTCCACCAGGATCTCATCGTTCTGATGCAGGAAGGGGAGGGGAGTCTTGTCTCCCAGGGTCACCCCCCGCACCGTCAGATCCCCACCGTTCTCGTTGATGAGGAGGAGCCGGACGAGGCCCAGGTTGTCCCTCTGGGACACGAACTCGGCGGTCACCTTGGCCTTGAGGTTGATCTTGTCGTCGTTGGCATCCCGGTAGATGGAGAAGTCGGACACGTAATTTTTCATGTCCACCGGCTGCTTGTTTTCGTAGGCCTGTTCCCGGGAGGAGGCCGCCCGGCCTGCCGCATCCTGGAAGGAGCATATGGACTCGCCGTACCACCGATCCGGGTTCAGGGGGTAGGGCCACAGGCGCATCAGCACCACCTCCTCGCGCCAGGCGGGGTGATGTCCATAACTGATCCAGTCCTTACCCTTCTTGACTCCTTCGGTGTGCATGTCGATGAGGGTGAATCCGGTAGGGGTACCCCGGGCCAGGGTCTCGGTGATCCACATTCCCAGGTCGGAGAACTCGTCGTTTCCGTACATGTTGGACAGGGCTTCCCGCCGGGTCTTCCACACTTTCTCGGCAGCGGTGCTGACCTTCTTGTCCACGGCTCCTGCGGTCCCCTTGGCCTTGATCTGATCCCACAGGTCGGTATCGAAGATGAACAGGGCCTGATCGATGGGCAGGTCCAGGGCCCGGGATTCGGTGTACCTGGCCAGCTCATCCCCCTCCAGGCGGTCGGGAGGAGTGAAGGCCATCCTGCCGGTGCCTATCCACACCACCCCGAAAACCTTGCCTTCGATGGTCTGGCGGGGGAAAAGAGAGCCCTGCTGCAAGGTCAGCTTCATGGAGTCGAAGGGAAGTTCCAGGTTGCTGACGGTGACCGCCTGGGTCAGGTCCAGGTCCTGGGCTTTCTTGAAGGCCTCCTTGTAGGAATCCACCTTCCCGAGAACCTTCTTGACTTCCTCGTCGCTGTCGGCGGCGCGGGCAGAATGGGGCAGGGCCAGGGCAGTCAGGGCGAGGAGGAGGGGAACCAGACGGGTCATGGGCTCTCTCAGGGCCTCCCCCTGAGGAGGGGAGGGTTGACAAGGGGCGGAATCCTAGCGGCACCATGGGGTATTGGCAACGCCAACCTGGCAGAGACGAAGGGGTGGGGCCTCAATATTCACGAGATCTTTTCAGGGGAGGGAGAACGGGTCGGTCAAGGGCGGGGGGGGTCCTGGGGTGACGCGAATTTCCCCGCAGGAATGAAGTACATTGCCGAGACGGGCACACCCATACCCCCGATGCGGGAACCATGCGCCATCCACTTCTCTATTCCCTTCTGCTTTTGTCCCTGTCTCTCCCCTCCTGTGCCCCTGATGCCGGGGAGGATGATGACAGCGGGATCTCCGACGACGACGCCATTGAGGATGATGACACGACGCCCGCTTCGGATGACGATACGACGGCTCCCGACGATGACACGACACCGGTGTCGGATGACGATACGGTGATCGTGGACGATGATACGACCCCGATTTCCGACGATGACACGGTGATCGTGGACGATGATACGACTCCGATTTCCGACGATGACACGGTGATCGTGGACGATGATACGACTCCGATTTCCGATGATGACACGGTGATCGTGGACGATGATACGACTCCGATTTCCGACGATGACACGGTGATCGTGGACGATGATACGACTCCGATTTCCGACGATGACACGGTGATCGTGGACGATGATACGACTCCGATTTCCG
>CAYRTW010000152.1:0-8690 GCA_964426935.1 uncultured Rickettsiales bacterium | reverse complement strand
ACGATGACACGGTGATCGTGGACGATGATACGACTCCGATTTCCGACGATGACACCACGCCCCCCTCTCCCGTCTGCGGGCCGCTGGCCTCCCCCCTGACTCCCTGGCTGACTGAGGGAGAAACGGGGACGGTCTCTCTGATCTGTGATTCGGGATGGCCAGTCTCGGACTTTACTGTGGAGGTGACCGGGGCCCCTGCCGCCGCCTCGTTTCTGGCTGACACCTGGACCTTGGAGGTTCCTACCGGGTGGAGCGATGCCGGCCGCTACGACATCGGGTTCGCCATTCGCCCCGTCGCCGATCCGGGCGCCGAGCCGGAGATCGCCTCGACAACCCTGTGGGTGGCCGACGCCTGGTCGATGGCAGAAAACGTCCCCGTCGATCCAGGAACCTACCAGGAGGAGTGGGGCCTCCCCGTGCTCCATCTTTTCCCCGACGGGGAGGTGACTGAGGAGTACATCACCGGCTCCGCCTGGTTCCAGGGGGTGGAATACAGCATCGAGGTGAAGTACCGGGGAGCGGCCTCCCTGGGATACCCAAAGAAGAGCTATACGATTGATTTCAAAGACGGAAATCTTCACGCTGACGAATTCGACATGCCTGATCAGGACAAGCTCATCCTGATTACTTCGTTTGATGACAACAGCTACATTCGCCAGAAATTGGCCTACGACGTGTGGAAGGACATGGCGATGTCCTCCGATGACGGTCGCATCATCGTTCGGACCTTCTTTGCGGTGGTGTACATCGAAGGCGCCTACCTGGGCCTCTACACTGCCGCCGATCATATCGACGACGACCTGATGGAGCGCACCGGTTATTCCCCCGATGGAAACCTGTTCAAGTCGGTGGATCACAACGCCAATTTCTACCGTTGGGACTCGGGGGGAAATCCCAAACCCGCCCTCCAGGCAGGGTGGGAGAAGAAGGAGGGGCTGCCCGAGGCAGGAGAGGCGGGGGCGTATCAGGACATCCAGGACCTGACCGCGTTTTCCGCCGATTCTGACGATGAGACCTTCATGACCGAGGCGGATTCCTGGATCCATGTGGATGAGTTCATGGACTGGTTCCTGTTCGTCCACTACCTGAGCGCGGGGGATTCGGCGGGCAAGAACGCATACGTCTACAACGATCCCGAGAATCCTGGCTTCCGATACGCCCCCTGGGACTTCAACCAGTGCTTCGGCCAGGACTGGATGACCCTTCGCATTCCCCCCGACATCTATGAGGACTTCCAGTGGACCAACGGCATCTTTGCCCACTTCCAGAATCATCCCGAGGCCTCCGAGATCCTGTGGGATCGCTTTGGCACCTGGTTGGATGGGGGGCCCCTCTCCCTGGACACCCTTCTGGACCGGGTGGATTCCTACCATCAGTCCATCGGTCCCTCTGCGGTGAGGGATGAGGGCAAGTGGGGAGGCCAATATCGGGACTTCTACTATTGGGCCGACTACCGGGACTGGTACGGAGACTGGAATGACTACGTGGGGGAGCACGAGTACGTGGTGGATTGGTTGACCCAGCGAGATGAATGGATGCACACCTACCACCCCTGAGCATCACAGCCCCCTGTTCGAATTCACGAAAATCCATGCATCAGGACCTCTCCGAAGAAGATATCCATCGCTACAGTCGTCACCTCATCCTTCCTGGGTTTGGGGGCCGCGGACAGACTCGGCTCCGTGAGGCCCGGGTGGAGGTGGTGGGAGATTCCCAGGCGGTGGCCGTGGCCTGTCTCTACCTGGTGGCTGCCGGAGTGGGTGAAGTGGAGAGGGAAGAGCCGGAGTGGAAAGAGGCCCATCACCCCTTCTCCTCCTCTTTTCTGGCCGCCTTGAATCCGGGGGTGGTGCTTTCCCGGGGAGGACGGGGCCGGTCCATGCGCCTGGATCTGAGAGGAATCGGGGAGCCGGCTCCAGGGATCCCCGGGGCGGGAGCCCTGCTCATGGGAGGAGCCTGGGGGGCGGTGGAGGTGCTGATGGCCCTCCTCCGGGAGGAGGGAGGGAGCCTCTCTCCCTCTCCCCTGCCGGTGATGGACTGGGGATTGCCCCCCTTGTCAGCCGAGGGAAGGAGCCCTTCCTTGCTTTTGGAGGAGGCGACGGCGGTGGTGGTGGGTGCGGGAGGGCTGGGATGTCCCGCTGCCTTGGGGCTGGCCCTGTCCGGGATGGGTCGAATTCGCCTGGTGGACGACGACCGGGTGGACCTGTCCAACCTCCAGCGCCAGGTCCTGCACACCACCGCCGACGTGGGTCGCCCCAAGGTGGAGTCGGTGGCGGAGAAGCTTCGGGCGGTGAACCCCAAGGTGACGGTGGAGACCTGTTCCACCCGGTTTGTCGGGGACAATGCCAGGGCCCTCCTGGAGGGGGCCTCGGTGGTGGTGGAAGGGAGCGACAATTTCACCACCAAATACGCCGTCAATGACGAGTGCGTGGGGCGTGGCATCCCACTGCTGATGGGGGGAGCGGTGCGTCATGAAGCCCAGGTGATGGCGGTGGTGCCGGGGAAGGGGCCTTGCTATCGCTGCGTGTTCCGAGCCCCTTCCGGTGAGGCGGGGGAGGCGGCCTGTGCCCAGGCGGGAATCCTGGGGCCGGTGGTGGGTCTGGCAGGGGCCCTGCAAGCCTGGGAGGCGGTAAAACTTCTCACCGGTGTGGGTCGCCCTCTTCAGGGAGCCCTGTGGCTGTTCAGTGCCCGAGACCGGTTCTTGAAGACCATGAAGGTGGGGAGGGATCCCTCCTGCCCTGTCTGCGCCTCCTGACCCGATCCCCTGGTGATCGAGGCTCCTTGCCATCGACCGGCCCTTTTGGCACCCTGCTCATGGTGCCGTCAGGGTTTGAGGCAGGACGGTGCAACATTCTATTTTTATTGGAGAACCTCATGAGTGAAGGCCATATGCAGTTCGTCCCTCGGTATCTCGGAGCGGTCATTGCTGGAGTGATGGTCTCCTTCATGCTGGTTGCGGTGATCGAAGGCATCAGCACCCTGGTCTACCCGGTGCCCAAGGGAGTGAACCTGACGGATCCCGAGGTTCTTCGATCGTACATTCAGAGCATGCCAGTGGGGGCCCTGCTTTTTGTCCTCGCCGCCTGGGGGATGGGTACCTTTGTGGGCTCCTTGATGGCCTGTGGCATTGCCCAGGATCGCCCACGCCTCTTCGCGAGCATTGTCGGCGGAGTCGTCCTCGCCGCCACGGTCGCCAACCTGATGGCCATCCCCCACCCCGTCTGGTTCTCGGTGACCGCCGTGGTGCTCGTTCCCGGGTCAGCATTTCTGGCCTCCCGATGGGCGCCGGTGAAGAAGTAAGTCCAGGGAGCGCCCCTTCAGGTGGAAAGAGGTGCCTCTCAGCGGGGCAGCGGGGCTATCGAGACCAGGTCTCCCACCACCCGCAAGAGTCGCGGCTCCAACCCCACCTCGTCGACGCGGAAGGCCAGGTCTCCTCCTCCTACCGGCAGCAGTCGGGGAACCGAAGGGGCAAGATCCTGCCTCCATTTCTCCAGATCATCTTCTCCCGGAGCCAGGCCCCCCAGCCGTGAGGAGGAGGCCACCACCCGGATCTCCCGGGTCATCACCGCCACCCGGCTCTCCTCCACCCTCACCCCCATCCTGGCGGTGGCGTCCCACTCCGCTCCCCGGCCCGCCAGAAGGAAGGCGCGCGCGGCCAGCTTCGCTTCTCCCTGCTCCAGGAGCAGTCCTCGCATCAACACTCCCAGCGCTCCGTTCAACCCGCTGGGGGGCCTGGCGGCCATCGCCCGTTTCAAGGCCTCCTCCAGGACCGCCTCGTCCACCGCCAGGGTCAACGCCGAAGAGGAAGCCCGGATCCTATTCAGATCCATGGACGGTTCCCGGGAGGGATCGATGTCGGTCCAGGCCAGAATCCCCAGGGAGGGGGAGCCGGAGTGCAGGTTGATGATCCGGGCTGAGGTCACTCGTAGGGGAAGGGAGGGGGAGAGTCGCCCCGGCAGGAAGCCCAGGGGCACCGGCTTCCCCGGCAGCAGGCTTTTGGCCCAGGAGGCGAGGCCATCCTTCCCCGACACTTCAACCAGCGGTCGCAGGGGCCCCATCACTCCTCCCAGGTCCAAGGACACCTTCACCTGTGGGTCGCCGGCCACCTGGGCCCACAGGCGGATGGCGTCGTCCTTCACCTCCGAGGTCACCTGGAAGTCCACCCCTACCGTGCCGGTCATTCCCACGCTTCCGCCGGGAAGGGGAAGGGGGCCCCGCAGATCCAGGGTGATGCGCCCCGACACCGGCATCTCAACATGGAGACAGCCTGAGCATCGCTCCGACAGGTGGAGGCGGGGCTGACCCTTGCGGAGGCTGGTCTTCATGCCCGCGCCGAAGCCTCCGGGCAGATCCAATCGGAGTCCGGGATCCTCCGGCCCTTGCTCCGCCCCGAACAGCTGGGAGGCTCTCTGCTCCATCCACGCCTCAGGGACGATCACCAGGGCGTGAGGGGGGGTGGAGGCGGTGGTCCTACCCTGGCGCTGAAGGGTGGCGTCCCGTTCCGCCTCGAACCGCTGGCGAGCGGTGGGCGAAGTGGCGCAGGCGGCGAGGGCCAGGGTCAGGAGGAGGAGGCAACGGGAGGGAGGGAAAGGAGAAGGGTGCATGGCGTCTCGTGGGGATTCTGGAAGGCCCTTTCCGTCAACGGATGAGGGGAGCGGATGGTTCCAGAGGAGGAGCAGATTTTATCTGGCGCCGTTGCACCACCACCCTCTCCAGGGACCGTTCCTGCTGATACTCCCGGGCGAGCTGGCTGTACAGGTCGTCCAGGAGGGAGCTGGCTCGGGATGAGGGCAGGCCCAACCCCAGGAGGAGGGTCCGATCCAGACGGCGGCGATCTTCTTTTTCCAGCTCCGCCGGAAGGGGCTGGATGGGCCGGGTGAGCAGGGTCTTGAAGGCGAACTCAGCCTCCGCTCGGATCTCAGGGGAAAGGGCCCGGGGATCAAGAACTCCCATGCGTCGGGCGTCGCCCACCTCCACCTTGAGGAGTCCCTCGTTGCGGATCCTGCCCGCCTGCCGGGCCAGGAGGACCTGAACGGTGGAGTTGAGAACGGTGGCCAGAGCGAGGGAGGAAATCTCTGGCGCAGGGTGCAGATCGTAGAAGTTGCAGGATGCCGCCACAAGATGGGGGTTCCACGGGGCAAATGCTCGGTATTGCTGGATCTTTGGCCAAAGCACCGACCCCCTCTGGAGGGCAGGAAGGCGGTACCAGGGGGTACGGGTCCGGCAAGTGGGCCGGAGGGAGTGGCCTTTTTCCGGGGTTTCGCCGGATCGGATCCAGGCCAGGAGGGAGTCGGGTAGGGGGCCAGAATCGGGAATCACCAGCATCCGTCTGCGGCAGGAGGAGGGATCGATGAAGGCCCGATCCCACTCCATCAGGGAGAAAGCCAGGGGAGGGAGGAGGGATTCGGGGAGGGACAGGACGGTGCCATCTCTGGCCTGCACCCGGCGGAATCCGGAGTGTTGGAGGTCAACTCCCCGATCCTTCAGAAAGAAGAAGTCGTCGGCACCGCTCTTGATTCCAAATCGGATCCCAGCCAGATCCGCAAGTGGCCGGGTTCTGGAGGACAGGATTCGGGACATCTCCAGCAGCCCGTCGGAAAGACGAAGGGGGACCCCCCACTTGCCGCCGACGTGAGGGCCTTCTCCTGCGGTGAGGGTCTCCTGGGGACGCACCCGAAGGCGCCAACCGGGGAGGGGTGGATGGGTTGAATCCTGGGCAGAAAGCCGCTGTACCACTGCCGCGGCGGCTTGGGCCCGGGCCAGGGGGTGGGCGGGATGGGGGTGGGGAAGAAGAGCATCCAGAGGAGCCTCCACCCGGCAGAGGCGCACCGGCTGACAGGCCCTTGCCCCATCGTCGTCCTCCTGCCTTGCCACCACCACGACCGTTCTCACCCGGGCCGCGTCGAACCAAGATTCCACTGCGGACTCCACCACCCACTCCACCGCAAACCGGGATAGAAGCAGGCGTTGAAGGGCCCCCCCGTAGGTGGCGTCCAGCCAGGCGCTGGAGGTGAGCAGGGCGATGCGTCCTCCCTTGGCCAGGCGAGAGGCGGCGGCGAACCAGAAATAGACGTGAAGATCGGATCTCCTGTCGGGAACGGGCCCGACTCCTGGGGAGGTGTCCATGAACCATTCCCGCAGAGCCTTCTTCTTCTCCAGGCTCAGGGTCTCCTGGCGCAGATAGGGGGGATTGCCGAGGAGGACCTGGACTGGATGGGGAAGGGGCAGGTGGGGGTCCAGGAAATCTCCCTCCAGGAGAGAGAGGGTCGGGGAGGTCAATCGGAAACGGGCGGTGTTCAGGGCTTTCGGATCCACCTCCACTCCAGTCATCGACGAGAATCGTGCTCCCAGCACCCCTTCCCTTCGGATCGCTCCTGCCAGGAAGGCCCCGGCTCCGGCCGCCGGGTCCAGGACGTGGACGCCCCCTTGTGGAAGGGCCAGGGCGCAGGCCAGATCTACCACCGCCTCTCCAGTAAAGTGCTGTCCCAGACGGCGTCGTGTGTCTAGGGAAAGGCTCTCCTCTGCCAGTCGATCAAAGTCCTTTTCCGGAGAAAGCAAGGAACCCCCTTGAGGGAATGGAGGATGCGAGGGACCCATCCCATGTCGCTCTTCTATCACTCCTGGTTCCCGCGAGCCGAGGCCCTCCCCGGATTCTCCATTACCCTGTACAACCAGCTCCCCTGGAGGCTCTGGCCATGCCCCGCAATCCCTTTCGTGAAACCGAGCAAGAGCGCGCCTTGGATCGGGACAAACAGCAAAAGGAAAGGAGGGCCGAGGGTCCTCCCGATCGGGAGGATCGCCCTTCCTGGCGGGAACGAGACAAGGTCAAGGATCGGAGCCCCCATAGCGATCAGGCCCGGGAGCCCCGCCCCTCCTCCTCACCCCGCAACAAAAAGATGGAGGAGGCGTTGAAGAAGCAGGCTTCCTCGGCTCTGGATGCCCTGTTTACCAAGGCTCCTTCTGCGGCGGACACCTCGGAGGAGAGGCTTCGCAGGGCCGCGACTCCCGGAGAAAAAGAGGCCCTCCTCGTCGCCCATCTGGCCAGTCACGGGATGCCGTCGGAGTGGGATCTGCGAGTTGCCCTGTTGGCGGTGAAGGACGAAGCCCTGGTGGCTCGCCTGGCCCTTTCCCTCGCCGAGGAGGCCCCCCTTCGCACCGCCGAAGAGAAGGTGCTGGCGGTGACAGCGATTCGGGAAAGGGCGTTTACCCTGGGCACTCCGGCGGCGAGGGGTGCCGCCCGGGAGTTGATCCGAAGATGTGGATGAGCCTTCCTCTTGACCGGGTCTCCTTGCGGGGGCTCAGCAACCCTTTGAGGGAGGGCGGCATCCTGGGTCTGAACGGGGGCCTGACTTTTTCATGAACAACCGCCAAGGCACAGAGACGCCAAAGCGCCATGGAAGTGTATCGCCTCCCGTCTTTCCTCTTTCTGCACCCCACCCCAGACACCTCCCGGCTCGAATGTGCCCATCATGCTGGATCCAGGATCCCCACCCGAATTGACGAAGCAGGTCGTCTTTCCGGCCCTTGCTCATTTCGTATGGGAGCCCTCCCGGACTCAAGCCGAGCAGCTTCCCGTCGGGTAAGCGGCTACTCTGGGCGCCATCTTCATTCTTTCTCTTGCTGGGCCAATAAATCTTAGTAGTTTCAGCCTGTTGCGGGTCTGCCCGGGGACTGCGGCCGGTGTGAAGGAGTCGTCGATCATGGTACGATGCGCGGATGCGGATCGTGACGAGCAAGATCATTCGGCCCGGCGCAAAGGACGCCCATGTCGACCTCTACGTACCAGGCGAAGACACGATGAACGACCGGATTGAGCAGGTCTGGACGCTCACCCTTGTTTGTCTTGGCTGGAACTGCCAGGAACCCGATGCACTCAGACTTCAAAGATCTCATAGCCACGTTCAACGCCGAAAGCGTTGAGTACCTGATAGTCGGTGCCCATGCTCTCGCGGCCCATGGTTTCGTGCGAGCCACGAAGGACTTGGATGTATGGATTCGTCCTGAGGCTGCCAACGCGAGTCGTGTCATGCGAGCGTTGCGGGTGTTTGGGGCGCCCTTGCACGACCTCACCGTTGAAGACCTGTGCGCGCCCGGCGTGATCTTTCAGATGGGAGTGGCACCAATCAGAATTGACGTGATTACCGAGATCGATGGCGTTACGTTCGACGAAGCCTGGTCTTTGCGAGTGTCCGCATTGTTCGGGGAAATTCCTGCCACGTTTCTTTCACGAGAGCACCTGATCGTAAACAAGAGGGCTGCTGGTCGTGATCAGGACCTCGTAGACGTCAAGCTGCTTGAAGAGAAGAAGTAGTCCTCTTTCTCGTGTGCATCATCTACCGCTCGGAAGGAGGACCAGCCAACCACGCGTTGCAGCTGACCCCGTAGGGGCCATTCGGCTCGTCGCTTTGCTCCCCAATTCATCATCGTGCCGGGTCAGCCGAACGCCAAACCATCAAGTCAACATCCGAAATCGCGAGAGGAGAATCATGAGCAAGGTATTCGTCAACATTGGGCTTAGCCTCGATGGCTATATGGCACCCGAAGGGATGACCATGGAGAATTGGGAAAAGCCTGAGTACAAGAGTTGGGGCGCCAAGTGGGGTGCGCTGATGCGCTGGATCCTCGACCAGCAGTACTTCCGCGAGAACCTCAAACTCGGACCCGGAGGAGAGACCGGCCCCATCAATGACATG
>CAYRTW010000151.1:0-14237 GCA_964426935.1 uncultured Rickettsiales bacterium | reverse complement strand
GGTGGTTTCATCCCCTGTGCGTTGAGTTTCCACCCCGACTCCCACCCCGATCCATCCCAGGAACCACTTCACCCGGCGGATGCGGGCCTCCCTGGGGTCATCCCCGTCCTCCCCCCACAGCGCCAAGACGGCAAAGGGGGTGATGGCCAGGAAAATCTCCTGGGCGTTGATCAGCAGGGCGGCGAGCAGACCCGCCAGGTGCAGGGGCAGGGGAGAGGGGCTTCGGGAGGCCCGCAGCGCGCAATACAGCAAAGCCACCAGCAGGAAGGCGTGCTGGGTCTGATCAAAGGCGGAGGCGGAAACCGGCCACACCAGGGTGGCAAAGGCGCAGACCAGGGTAGCCAGAAGGGCCCTTCGCAGAGCCACCCCCAACTCTCCAAAGAACAGCACCATCACCCCTGCCAGGGCGCCACCGAAGAGGGGGGAGGTCGCCGCGAACAGGAATCGGGCCACCTCTTCGTTGCTTGTCCCCAGAGGAAGCCCCAAGGCCAGGAGGGGCAGACCCGACAGGATCCGGAACAGCCCGTATGCGGAATAGCGGTTTCCGTCGGCACCGGTGAGCACCAGTTCTCCCCCCAGGTAGGGGTCGGTGATGTAGGGACGGCCCAGGGTGAGGAGGTTTCGGGCGGCATCAAAGCGGTATTGACCATCGGTGGTGTCCAGGCGGCCGGAACCGGTCAGGAAATAGATCGCCGCCACCGCCAATCCCAACCCCCAGGCGGCCCGGTTGAAGGAGGAGGAACGGGTGCTCATGGGGAGATCCCCCCGTGGAGGCCAGCAGGCAGGAGGCGGTGACTCCCCAGGGTCAGGGAAGGCAGGCAGGAGGCTTCCCAGACCTGAAAGGAGGAATGTCCGTCATCGGGAAGGGAGGGGCACAGGGCCTGGGATTGCACCGACCTCTTGAAGGTGGACGAGGCGTCGGGGGCCAGGATCACCCGGTCCACCGGAGGGTCCAGGGGCGCCGAAGAGGGGGGACCGGGCTCCAGGGGAACGGGGCTCGGAAGGGTCAACAGCCCATCGCGTTGATACACCATCAGGGCATCCAGAGAGGGGCGCATGGGCGGGTGAAGGGCGAGGAGAGCGATCTGGAGCTCCGGACACTGAAGGCTGAGGACCCGGGTGTGGGTGGTGACCAGGTTGTCGGTCACCAGCAGGGAAGGGTGGTGGGAGGCGGCGGCACAGGCCAGGAGGCGATAGGCCCTCTGCCCGTGCTCATTTTCCAGGATGCGAGGGAGGGTGGGCAACAGAATCTCGCCGGAACGAGAGGGTGAAACCGACACCGGACCGATGAGGAACAGAGCCATGCCGGCGAGTCCCACCAGGAGGGTCCGCAAACGAGGCAGGGACCCTGTCTGCCAGGTCAGGGGAGTGAGGCAGGCCACCGCCGCCGTTCCCGCGAAGTATCCCGGCTCGGCGCAAAGAAGCAGGGAGGCCCAGGTGAAGTTCACCACCGGCACGGCGAGGAGGAGGCGATTTCGTGGCATTCCGCCCTCTCCTCTCCAGACCAGAAAAGGAAAAGCGGCCAGCACCAGCCCCACCAGGGAGGCCTGGAAGTTTCCCAGGATCGACGCTCCGGTGGCTCGGGAACCGAACACCGATGAATTGGCGAGGAACCACTCGGTCACCTGCGCTTCCATCAACCGATTCCACAGATCCCTTCCGCCGGCGAGGTGGACCAATCCTCCCCACCATAGAGAAATCGCCAATCCCCCTCCCAACAACGCCTGAAATCGCCCCCTCCACGAGGCCGCCAGCAGGGAAGGAAGGGCGGCGGGAAGGGCCAGAAGGGGAACGGTGGGGCGCAGGGACCCCAGCAGGCCGGCCAGGATCGCCCACCTCACCAGGGAGAGGGAGGATGCATCCCGAAGGGGAGCGCTCCCCCACAGCAGGAGCACCGCCAGGGCTTCGGCGGCGTGGGACTGGCCGTCGATTCCCGAGTACCACAGGAGGGGGTGGAAGGCGATCAGGGATGCGGCGGCGAGGGAGCGTGTGTCCGTCGGGCCTGTCCCCGTCCACCGTCCCACTGCCCAGGCGGCGGCAGGGAGGGTTCCCACCGAGCACAGCAGGCTTCCCCACCGCCCCACTTCCAGGGGAGTCAGAAAGGGAAGAAGGGCAGAAAGTCCTTTCAAAAAAGCTACATAGCCGATGAAGCCGGGAGGGTGGGGTTGAAGATCCATCACATCAAAGCGAAGAACAGCGAGGGCATAGTCGGTGGCGTCGGTGTCCAGCACCCCTTCCACGGGAATCCCCCCGCGAAGAATCACCGCCACCCCCATCAGCAGGCCCAGGGGGAGCCAGGAACTCCCGGGTCGGGGAGATTCTGGGGGAGGAGAGAGGGGGACAGGGGAAAGAAGGGGGAGCATTGCCGGCGTCAATGTACCGCAGGGTGAGCCTGGAAGAGGTGGAAACCCTCGTCGCCCACCGCGCCCAAGGAGTATGCTCCGGCGGTGTCGGCCTTGTCCCCCTCCCGCCTCCGCCTGCTTTTGGTTGCTCTGGCGACCCTCTTCCATATCGGACTCCAAGCATCCGGAATTGTTTCAGATTCGCCCACGTTCGACGAGGTGACCCACCTCCCCTCCGGCTATGTCGGTCTTCTTGATTCCTCCATCCGCCTCAATCGGGAGCATCCCCCCCTGGTGAAGGCCTGGGCAGCTCTTCCCTTGCTGGCGATGAACCCGTCCCTGCCTCCCGATCCCCTCCCCTTGGAAAAGCGGGACCAGTGGACCTTTGGCCAGCAGTTTCTCTTCTATTCCGGAAACGATCCCAGCCGCCTGTTCACCGCCGCCCGCACCATGGTGGTGCTCCTGAACTCTCTGTTGATTCCTCTGGTGGCCCTGGCGGCGTGGCTGGCCTTCGGCCCTCGCACGGTCCTCCTGGCGGTCCTCCTGGCGGCAACCTGCCCCCTTCTTCTGGGCCACGGCCACCTGATCACCACCGATGCACCAACGGCCTTGTGGGTGCTCACCTCGTCTCTGGCGGGATTTTTTGCGTGGTCGCGCCCAGGAATCCCCTCCTTCGTCGCCCTCCTGTTCTCGGTCGCCCTGGGCACCGCCACCAAATACAGCTTCCCCATTGCTGCCCTGGGCTTCCCTCTGGCCGCCTTCCTGGCCACTCCAGGAGGTCTGCTGCCCCGCATCGCTCGCACTCTCCCCCTGGGGGGAGTTGCGGCCGTGGGAGTGCTTCTGGGCATGGCCCTGGCATGGGGTTGGCCCCCTGACTTTGCCGCCTACGGAGAGGGGATGGCCCGGGTGCAGATGGATGCCGCAGGTGGGTATCGTTATTTCGTTCTGGGGCGCTTCGAGGAGGGGAACTGGTGGGGATTCTTTCCCCTGGCCTTCCTGGTCAAGGCCTCCCCCGCCCTCCTTGTCGGATTGCTCCTGGCGCCGTGGCCGAGCCCCTCCTCCCGGGAGGCTGCTGCTTCATCCGGAGTGGGAAGGGAGGGGTTCCTTCCCTTTCTCCTTCTTCCCCCCCTGGCCTATGGAATCCTCATCGTCACCACCGCTCCTCATCTGGGGGTTCGCTACCTCCTTCCCTGCTTCCCTACTTTGTGGGTCCTGGGATCGGCGGTGGCCCGGGGTTCTTCCCGCATGTGTCATCGCTTCTCGGTTTTCCTGACCCTTCTCTGTCTGTGGACGGCCTTCTCCGCTCGCCCCGATCCCATCGGCTGGTTCAACGGGATGTTTGGATGTGGAAACTCCCGTCCGGCGCCATGTCTGGATGAATCCAGCGCCGATTGGGGGCAGGGGTCGATCCGTCTGAAGCAGGAAATTGAACTTCGATATCCTGGCGTGATTCCTCGGGTTTCTGCGTATGGAACCGCGCCGGTAAACGTCTATCAGCCGGTTGTTCCCATGCAGAGAGAGGAATTCCACACCCCCTACCGCGCCGTCTACGCCATCACTTCTCGCCGCCTGTCCCGGGGACTCAACGCCGATGGAGACGCAGGGTGGTTTCAGGGGCGGATGCCCGACCAGATCCTGGGGGGGACCTTTCGGATTTATGATCTGCGGGGGAATGAGGAGCTGCCGATGGCGCCGTGAGGGGGTAGGTGTTCAGGCAATCACGACGGTTTGGCTGGACCTGCTGTGGGGTCGCTTTCCATGCTTCAATACCCCGCCCTCGCAAAGCAGCGTTCCACCTTCGCCCTGACCCGAGGTTCACCCCCATGCTGCATCACCTTTCTCTTGGCGTCACCGATCTCCCCCGCTCCGCCGCCTTCTACGACGCCGTGCTCTCCGCCCTCGGATATGTCCGGGTGTGGTCCTATAAAACTGCGATAGGGTATGGCCATCCTGGGGGTGGCGATGAACTCGCCATCAAGTTGTCCTCCCCGGGAGTCGCCGCGCCAGACCAGCGGTTTCACGTCGCATTTTCCGCCCCCTCCCGGGAGGCCGTCTCACGCTTTCACGAGGCAGCGCTTCGGAATGGAGGTCAGGACAACGGTGCCCCGGGGCTCCGACCACAGTACGGTGAGCAGTATTACGCAGCCTTCGTCGTTGATCCCGATGGGTATCGTATCGAGGCGGTTGTTGCTGGAATGAACTGACCCCACCGCTCCTGCGGATCGCCCTCAATCATCGGGAATCCCGGCCACTGTCCCGATTCACTCGAAGCCAGCAAGGGCCGGCAGAGCCTCCTCCTTACCCTCCCGCCAACCACGCTGCCAGAGGGGTCCAGTAATAGTCGTGCCAGCCCTGGGCGATGGCGGTAGCAAAGTCGTCGGGCACTCCGCTCTGGTGGAAGCTGAGGAGGCATCGACCTTCGGGGAGGTCGGTGAAGGTGAAGGTGGCGATGGACCAGGCTCCGTCTGGCCAGTCCGACGCCCGCCACGCCTGGACGATGCGCTCCCCCGGCACCAGATCGGCGTTCCAGCCCTCGATGTACCCTCCCCAGGCGGACACCGCTCCCCCGGGAACCGGGGCGATCCGGGCCTCCGAGTCGGTGAAGGCGGCGTGCTTGGATTCATCCATGAGGGCGTCGTAGACGGTGTCTGCTGGGGCATCGAACTGAATTTCCTGGTGAAGGTCCTGGGGCATGGCAGGGGGCTCCTGAGCTAGAGTGGGCGAGGAAGGGGGAGTCCCTCCCGGTGGCGGTACAATGGGGGCGTGCCACTGCGTTTGTTGTACATCGCCCGGGTGGGTCCCTGCGATCCCCGACCCCAGTCTGTTCAGGTTCTGGCCACCGCCTGCGCCCTGGCTCGGGCGGGAGTGGGGGTGACGGTGGTCATGGACCCTCCGTCTTCCCCCATGAATCTGGCTGAAATCCTTGCCTGGCATGGAGAAACGGAGGTCCCCGGCCTGCGTCTGTGGTGGCCGGATGGGTTTCATCCCTCCCTACGCTCGCTACAGAAACTGCGCTTTTTGAAGGGAGAGCTGGCCCGAGTGGGGACAGTTCTGACCCGGGATTTCAAGAATCTGGGCAGGGTGGCGAGCCTGGCCCCCTCCCGGGTGCGGCGGGTGCTGGAGTGGCATGCCCTTCCTTCGGTCCTTGGGGAGGGTACAGCGGCAGCGGAGCAGAGGGCCCTTGAGGAAGCCTCCCTCCATATCGCCGTTTCTCCTTTGCTGGCGGGGGAGTTGCGGCACCTCTCCCCTGCAGCCCAGGTGGAAGTCGTGGAAAACGGAGCCCGAATTCTTTCCCACGCTCGGGAGAGGATGGAAGCCTGGACCCCCGGCAGGGATGCCGTTCACTCCGGGTTCCTGCGTCGCCCCCAAGACGTCCTCCCCCTCCTGGCGGTGACGGAGCGCCTTCCCCAGGGGGCGTGCCTGCGAATGCGGGGAGAAGCCGGTGCCCCGGGGGCGTCTCCCCTTTCTGCCCCGTTCTCAGAGAGGGTGCGGTTCGCCGGATTTTCAGGCCCTTCGGATACGGATTCCTTCTACGACGGCGCCTTCTGCTCCCTGGCTCCCTACGAGGAATCTCCCAACACCATGGCCTTCGCCTCTCCGCTGAAAGTGCTGGAAGCCCACGCCTCGGGGGTGCCCCTGGTGGCCACCGATCTTCCCACGGTGGGAGCCCTGGCCGAAAACGAAACGGATTCCCTCCTGGTGCCTCCCGGCGACCTACCGGCTTTCGCGGATGCGGTGCTGAGGCTTCATGGGGACCGGGCCCTGGGGATGCGTCTGGCCCAGGCGGGTTGGGAGAGGGCCCGCACCCGCACCTGGGATCACCGGGCGGCCCGCCTCCTCCCCCTTCTTTTTCCCGAGGGGTCATGAGTCTGGCCTGGTTGCTGCGCTGGTTTGCCGCCCCCTCGGAGCGATTCCTTCTGGAGGAGCTGGCCTGGCTGGGAGAGGGAGGACGGGCCCCTTCCATTCTTGCCTTGGATCGCTTTCCCCAAGGTCCCCGCCATGCCGTGGCGGATGCCTTGGAGCCCCGGCTTACGGTGGTGCCCCGGGCCCATCACCCAGAGGTCCTGCTGGCTTCCCTTCCCCACCTTTTTCGACAGGGAACCCTCCTCCCCCGGTCCAAGGACGTGGCTCGCTCCGCCTGGTTGGCTCGCCACTGCCGCCGGCGGGGAATCCACCACCTCCACGTCCATTTTGCGGCTGAAGCGGCCGAACACGCCTGGGCGTGCCACCGCTTGGGAGGCCCCTCTTATTCTGTCACCGTCCATGCTCGGGATGTCCATTCTCCCCGCCCTTTGACGAGGAGCGTTCTCGCCGAGGCCAGGGGGGTCCGAGCCATTTCCGAGGACGCTGCCCGAGCGGCCCGGGCTCTCGATCCCACCCTGATGGGAGAGAGGCTGCGGGTGATTCCCCTGGGGACGGGCATCCCCATCTCACCCTCGCTGGCTCCCGTTTCCAATGATTTTCGTCTCCTGTGCGTCGCCCGCCTGATTCCCAAGAAGGGGCATGGGGAATTGCTGACCGCATTGGAGATTCTCCTGGAGAGTCATCCCCACATGAAATTGGAACTGGTGGGAGACGGTCCCGAAGGGGAGCCCTTGGAAGCTCGGGTCAATGCCTCTCCCCGATTGGCGGGGAAGGTGGTGTTTCACGGAGCCTTGGGGGACACGGCGGTGGATGCCCTTTATGATCCCCCTCCCCGGGTGGCGGTCCTTTCTTGTCGAATCATGGGAGATGGGGATCGGGACGGCATTCCGGTGTTCCTTCTGGAGGCCATGGCTCGCCGGGTGCCGGTGGTGACCACCGGAACAGGCGGGATTCCCGAGCTGATTCAAGACGGTGTGAACGGCCTGCTGGTTTCCCCTTCCGATCCCACGGCGCTGGCGGTCGCCCTGGCTCGGCTGGTGGAGGATTCTGCCCTGGCACATCGGCTGGGGGAGGAGGGCCGGCGAACGGTTGTCGAGAGGCACGACGGTCGGCGCCAGGCGGAGAGGGCGTGGGGAGCGGTGGAGGAGTGGGGAGGATTCCCGTTGTCGTGAAGAGGTTCCCCTACTCTCGGGATTTACCAGCAAAGAAGCCCACCGCCTCCAGGAACTGGTCGGTGGAACCGTGGGTGTCCGATCCGGCTCCGCTGTAGGGGGCGTCGACGGGGAGTTGATACCCGTTGGCCTCCATGCCGGAGACGATGGTGTTGGCGTCAGGGAAATCCCCACCGGGACCGGCATTTCCCCAGGGGGCGAACCCCAGTTCGATGCTGGATTGAGAGGGGGAGTCGGTGGCGTTCACGTCGTTGAACCACACCGCTGCGAACCAGCTTTGCCGTAGATGGAAGGCCAGCTCCAGTCCGGCAGAGGTTCCTGCCGATTCGGACAGCATCCAGGTCTGGTCGTTGTCGATGTTCCACCGGGTCCGCACATCGTCCAGGACCACGGCTCCCGCATCTCCATCCCCGTAATAATCGGAACCATCCAGGATGGCGATGAGGCACGCCGACAACCCTGCATAGGCCTGGACCGAGTGCATGTTCTGGGTCATGGCCTGGCCCCCCTCGGTGCCACTGTACACCTCAAGAAGGCAGGCGGGGTGAGAGTCCTGGTAGGTGGAGGGGACGATGATGCGGTATTCCACCGTCCCTGCCGATTCGACGCACCCGCCCGGGCAGGTGCCTCCTCCTCCGCCGCCTGAACTTCCTCCCAGAGGAGGATTGATCTCAGCGGGGACGGTGTCGTCGTCTGGAGGAGAGGTGTCGTCGTCGGTGGCGTCATCATCGCTTGGGGAGGTGTCATCATCGGCCGTGGCATCATCATCCCCCGGAGTGGCGTCATCGTCGGGAACCGTGTCATCGTCGGGTAGGGTGTCGTCATCGGCGTGGGTGTTGTCGTCCTGGTCGTTTCCCGCCGAGCAACCGGCCCCTCCGGCGAGAAGCGCGCCCAGGATCAAGGAAACCCATGGCGGTTGGCTCGATATCTGCTTGATCTTCCTTGACATTTCTTGTTCCTCAATTCGACGGAGGCCTATCGCTTCAGCGCCGGTCCCCACGGAATTTCTTTTTATTGAAAAGAGAGAGGGGTCATCTCCGGAAGCCAATGTCCCTGCGGCCCCGTTCCTCCAGGCTTCACGAACGAGCCATGGAGGAGCCCTGACCCGAAGGGCCATCGGGGATGGCCTGGGGAGGTGAGCTTCCATCCCCTACGCTCTCTACAGGCAACAGCAGATCCTCCAAAAAGAACGCCGCCAGCTCGTTCCTCCCCATCAGGGCGGCCTTCCTGTAGACGGCGCGGGCCTGCTGTCTGGCGGTGGCCTCGGTGGTGGATCGCACCCGGGCAATCTCCTTGTGGCTGAGACCCTTGAGCAGCAGCAGGGCGATCTCTTTCTCGGCGGGAGAGAGGGCCCAACGCTCGAACTGCCGGTCGAGGGCGGCCCCCAGCCCATCGAGGAGCTCCCGGGCCTCCATTCGCCACCGGGAGGCCTCGGCCTCGGTCACTTCCAACCGCTCCGCCAGGGCATGGGCCTCCTGCCATGTTTCCTTGGCACTCCTGAACAGGAACAGGAGGCGTCGGGCGATGAAAACCGAACCCACCAGCCCAGAGGCAATCACTCCCCCTTCGATCAGGACATGCTGGAGGGTGGTGCCTCCTTGAAGGTCAGCGGCAACATCCATGGCCGCCAGGACCACCACCAGGAAGAGCACCAGGAACACCCCGCCCAGAAATCGTCCCTCAGATGTGAAGTCACCGTCCTGCACCGGGGCTCTCCTCTCGAATGCTGCATGAGGCGGATGTACCACGGGAGGGTTTGATCCCACCTTGCTCCTCATCAACTCTCCAGGAGGTTTCCCATGGACGCCCTGTTTTTTCACCCCAAGCTGGTTCATGTGCCCATTGCCCTGGGGATATTGATGCCCTCGGTGGCTGGTGGTCTTCTGCTGGCCTGGTGGAGGGAGTGGCTACCCGCCCGAGCCTGGCTTCTGGCGGTTCTGTTCCAAGCGGTGCTGGTAGGGTCAGGGATCGTGGCCCTGCGAAGTGGGGAAGCCGAGGAGGAGAGGGTCGAGAAGGTGGTTTCCGAGGAACTCATCAAGGAGCATGAGGAGGCGGCGGAGGCGTTTGTGTGGGCCAGTGGGGGGGTGTTGGGAATCATGGTGGTGGCCCTGGCCCTCTCTTCACGGCGAGGTGGAAGGGCCACCGCTCTTCTGGCCACCGCCGGTACCCTGGTGGTGTTCGGGCTGGGATATCGCACCGGGCAGGCGGGGGGTGAACTGGTGTATCAGCACGGAGCAGCCCAAGCGTATGTGAAGGGGGCGGGCCTCCCAGCCCCGGAGAGGGGGGTTCCTGAACCGGGGGAAAGAGGAGGCGATCCCGAGTGAGGATCGGTGTCTCCCGGGAACCCGTGCTCTGAATCCAGCCGAAATCCATCACGTTGCTGCGGCGCCATGAAGGACGGAAGTGCCTCCACCTCCCCAATCCCCGACACCAGGAGATCCAGGGCCTCCGCTCCCGCACCATGAGGGAAGAGGGGGGTGAATCGCTCGCAAGGGAGGGCAATGGGTCCGGGATCCGTCAATGATCGTGCCCATGCCCATGGTCGTGCCCGGAAGGAGGAGCCGGGCCATCGGCAAGGTTGCGGGCCGCCCCCAGCACCGCGTCCACCCCGTCTCGGGAGTGGTCAGCGTCGTAGAAGGAGCGCAAAGAAAGCTCTTGATTCCGCACCCCGACCTTCAGGACGAAGCCTGGCGCCGGCCGACAGGGGATTCCTGCCTTTTGGATGGCCGCCACACTCCAGGTCATGAACTGCTTCTCAAACAGGTTGGGGGCGTTGGGATCGGGGGGCAAAGCCGGTGGCGCTACCGGGGTGGCGGGGCGGGCGAGGCCGATGAGCTTTTTGAGCAGTCCCATGGCGGCAAGATAGGGGAATTCCGCCGGTCGTCAATACGGGCCGACCCGATGGCTCCCCTGGGGGAGAAGAAGGGCCCCATCACTTTCCGGTTTCTGCCTTCACGAACCCCAAGGCGGCGGAGTTGATGCAGTAGCGAAGGCCGGTGGGAGGGGGGCCGTCGTCAAAGACATGCCCCAGATGCCCCCCGCAGCGGGGGCAGAGGACCTCGGTGCGCTCGCCAAACAGGGATCGGTCCACCTCCCGGGCCACTCGATTGGGATAGAGGGGGGAGAAGAAGCTGGGCCAGCCGGTGCCCGATTCAAACTTCGCCGCCGAGGAGAACAACCCCAGTCCGCAGCCTATGCAGGTATAGGTTCCCGCCTCGTGATGGTCCCAATACCGACCGGTGAAGGCCCTCTCGGTCCCCTTCTGCCGGGTGACGTTGAACTGCTCCGGAGTCAGTCGCTTTCGCCATTCCGCCTCGCTGCGGACGACCTTCTGAAGTGGCGCGTTTGGACCAGGATCCGAGGCGGGAGGAGCCGGTGGGGGGGTGGAGGAAGAGGCGTGAGGAGGGGCGGGGCTCTCCCCGGCCGTTCCCGAGGCGGCGCAGCCGGGCAGGAGGCAGAGAAGGAGGATCAGAAGGGACATGGAGAAGGGAAGGTGTGGCACGGGGACCTCCAGGGCTCCCGGGAGGGGAGCGAGAGGGGATGGGACATCCTAAACCACACTCCCCCCTCTTCGTTCCCCTCAGTGGCAATCCTCATCCATGATCCCGTCGCAGTTGTCATCCATTCCGTTGCAGATTTCCTCGGCTCCGGGGTGTATGCCAGGATCGTGGTCGTCGCAATCGCCCTCTCCATCGGGAAATCCATCCCCGTCCATGTCGGCTCCGCCGCCACCACACGCGTCGTCGACGACGCCATCGCAGTCATCGTCCTGGCCGTTGCAGTGCTCGGGGGCACCGGGGTGGATTTCGTCGCGGTGGTCGTCGCAGTCCCCTTCCTCGACGGAGAATCCGTCTCCGTCCACGTCTTCTCCGACGCCGATGCAGTCATCATCCACCACCGCGTCGCAGTCATCGTCCACATCGTTGCAGAGCTCCGGGGCGCCTGGGTAGGTCGTGGGAGCGGTGTCGTTGCAATCCGTGTCTGCCTCGTATCCATCACCATCGGCGTCAAAGAATCCCCCGTCGGCCTCGGCATCCTCACCCGACGCGCAATTCACATCGCCGGCGTCGGTGCCCCCGTCCCCGTCGTTATCAAGGCCATCATTGCATTCGTGGAAGGAGAATCCGATCTCGGCGGCACCTGGGGCTACGCAGTCGGGATCGTCGAAATCCACCCAGCCGTCTCCATCGTTGTCCAGTCCGTCAGCGCAGTTGCCCCCTCCCATGTGGGCGTCCATCCCATCGCAGTC
This sequence comes from uncultured Rickettsiales bacterium, assembly GCA_964426935.1. GTDB lineage: Bacteria > Myxococcota_A > UBA796 > UBA9615 > JAKLKC01 > CAYRTW01. The sequence goes on along the minus strand of CAYRTW010000151.1, from coordinate 2,610 downwards.
CTCGTCCACCCCGTTCTTGGGAATCTCGGCAGCACCAGGATGGATCGTCGGATCGGCGTCGTTGCAGTCGACCTCGCTGGGGAAACCGTCTCCATCGGCGTCCATCGGGGCCGAGTCATCATCTCCGTGGGGGGTGTCGTCGTCGCCGGTGCCATCGTCGTCGGCGGGAGTGTCGTCGTCGTCGTCGCCGGTGCCATCGTCGTCGGCGGGAGTGTCGTCGTCGTCGGCGGCGGCGTCATCGTCCCCATCGGCATCGGGGAAGACCACATCCACCTGACATCCCCCTGCCAGGAGGAGGGTCAGGAGGGAAAGCAGGGAAAAACGGCAGATGGGGATCATGATCAACCTCTCGGGGAACGGGGAGGACGAGCGCCCTCTACTGCCCCTGTGGTGTGGTCACCTCCGAAAAACGATCACCCACCAGCCGCAAAGCTCCATCGCGGCGGGCGGTCTCCCCCAACTCCAGGTACGCGCGGGCGGCGTCCTCCGCCTCTTGACGTCGCTGGGCTGCCGCCAGGAGCTCGGCCTTCAGGAAGAGCAGCTCTCCCTTGACCGAGAGGGAGGGGGAGGAGCCCAGGGCCTCATCCACCAGGGGAAGGAGGGCGGAAGCACCCTCGCCATTTCTCCTCCGATCCCGGGCCTGCACCAGGAGAGCGGCTGCCGAGACAGGGCGGCAGGTCAGGTCCCCCCCAGGATGAAGGAGCCGGTGGACGCCCCCTCGGCAGTCCACCTGAACGGCGCCATGGGCCACGGTGATTCGAGTGCCCCGAGAGTCCCTCTCCACTCCAAACCCGGTGCCCACCACCCAGACCGTTGCCTCCCGGGTCTCCACCTTCAGGGAGATGCCATGGCCCGGTTCCACTTCCACATCAACATGACCCCAAGTCCACGAAATCAATTGGTCTTTTTCCGTTCCCTCCCAAATCCCCTCTCCTTGATGGCGCAGGGAGACCGTCGGGGTGGGGCGAAACTCCTGAGGAGAAGCGGAATGAAGTTCCTGCTGTCCTGAAATCGACGGTGAGGACGGGAGGGAGGGCGGGGAATCTTCTCTCGCCACACCTCCGGTGAGGGCTCCCGCCGGTGTTGGCTGGGGGGATTGTCGGGGCACCAGGAGACTCAGGAGGAGAGCGGCTCCCAGAGCCAACAGAAAGGGTTTCCAGGCAGAGGGAGAGGAAGGACTCGGTACTGGCTGGGAGGTGAGGCGGGCCCTGACCCGAGCCAGGGCGGAGGGGGTGGGGGAAGGAATCTCTCGGAGGAGGGGAGGAGGGGAAAGCTCCGCCCCGAGCCGGGCCTTCAGTCGAGCCAGATCGTCCGGGCGAGGCTCGGTCTCCTCCTGAAAGAGGGACAAGGCGCGGCGTGAAACCGAGGCGTCTTCGTGATTCACATTCTCTCCGAAGACAGGGCAGCGTCGTCCAAGGTGGCAGAGAGGGAACGAGAGCCCGCCAGGGTACGAAAGCGGGCCCGCGCCAGGCGGAGCCGACTCTTGACCGTTCCCACCGGCAGGTCCAAAAGGCCGGCCACCTCCAGATCGGTGCGCTCCTCCACATCACACAGCACCAGGACCTCCCGCTGGGCCTCGGGGAGGGAGGCGAGGATGCCCTGCACCAGCACGGCGGTTTGGGACATTTCCACCCTTCGAGCGGGGCTGGGAGAGGGATCGGGGGAATCGAAGGAGAGGCCGGGAATCCATCGTCGGACAAAGGCCCGTCGGCGATGGCTCGCCAGGGTCTTGCGGGTGATGGAGAAGATCCAGGAGGGAAAACTTTCCAGGCGCTGCAAGGAGGGGAGCCGGGCCAGCATGATCAAAAGCGCTTCGTGGGCGGCGTCTTCGGCGTCCACATGGGGTCCCCCCAGACGAAGACACCACCCATAGACCACCCCCAGCCACTCCTCGGTCAGCCGATTCAGGGCCCGCCTGTCCCCTCGGCGAGCGGCTTCCAGGAGGGAGAGGTCCAGGAGGGGAGGGGTCATGAAAAGGAAGCCTGGATGGGAAGGGACGAGAAGGCATTCCCCAAGTGGAGGGATGGGGCAAGAACGATCACTCCCAACCCAGAAGGCGGGAAAGCCCAGGGGCTCACGGCCTCTGCCCCGGACCCATGGAAACGGTCAGCCCCAGGGAAACCGCCATCGGAGAGAGGGGAATGGACGGGCCCTGACCCTCGGCCACCGTGCTGGAGAAGAGATCCACCGTCAACCGGGCAAAGGGGCGCAGGGCCACGGAAGGGCGGAGAGCCAGATGGAGACCCACCTCTCCTTCCAACAGGAGAACGGCCTTCACCGCCTCCACTTTCCCCTCCTGGCGGTAGCCCCGGAAGGCAGCACCGACCCCCAGAATCAAGGAGGGACCGATCCGGCCGGGGCGAAGAATCCCCACCTGGGCCAGGGCGTCCACCGAAAAACGGTCCCGGGGGAGGTCGCTGGTGAAGATTCCAGCAGCGAACGGAGCAGGAAGGGTGGCGTAGACGGCTCCTCCCAAGTGGAGGCCCCCTTTCCACAAGGAGGAGGCAGAAGAAGTGAGCCGCACCCCTGGAGCAAAAGAGGGAGAAAGGAGGACACCCCCACCGGCGGAGACCAGCAAGTGGGTCGGCCGAGGAATCGAGGGCCGAGGGG